>NZ_LIQT01000006.1 GCF_001418415.1 Streptomyces hirsutus | reverse complement strand
CCGATGAGGAGGTGCTGCGGCGGGTGGGCGTGCATCTGGGCACGCTGGCCTGTCGTGACCTGAAGACGCGCTGCCACGACGGCCTCGAGCACGACGCGAAGGCATGGGCCGCACGCAAGCGGGACCTAACCCCCGCATCCTCGGCCCGCTGGGCGGGTGCGATCACCAAGGCGACGCATGACCAGTGGGCACTGGCCCGCCGCTGCGCGCTCGCCCACCTCCAGAACCTTCAGGCGGGTGTCCAAACCCTGCGCCACCGGCTGTCACTGCCGCTCGGGCAGAAGGGCGGCAAGCGGGCGCCGGGCGGGTACCGCAGCAGGCGGGAATGGCACGCCAAGGCCCGCCGCCTGCACGTGCTGGAGGACCGGCTGGCGCGGGAACGCGCCGACTGGACAGCCGGGGTCGTACATGTAGTGCGCGGCGGCAGGCGTCTGGCCCGGATACGGCACCAGCTGCCCGCCGCACAACTCACCGAACTCCAGTGGCGTGCACGCTGGGAGGCGGCCCGCTGGTTCCTGCAAGCGGACGGGGAGAGCGGGAAACGCTACGGGAACGAGACCATCCGCATCAGCCCCGGCGGTGAGGTCAGCATCCGGCTCCCCGCCCCGCTGTCCGGACTGGCGAACGCTCCGCACGGCCGGTACGTCCTCGCAGCGAAGGTCGGGTTCGCGCACCGGGGGCCGGAATGGGCCGACCGCGTGGCAGCGAACCGGGCCATCGCCTACCGCATCCACCACGACCCGGCCCGCGACCGCTGGTACGTGACCGCCTCCTGGCAGAAACCCGTCACGCGCACGATTCCCCTGGCGGCGGCCCTCGCCGACGGGGTGATCGGGGTGGACACCAACGCCGACCACCTCGCCGCCTGGCGCCTCGACGTGCACGGCAACCCGACCGGCACCCCGCGCCGCTTCTCCTACGACCTGACCGGCACCGCCGGCCACCGCGACGCCCAGCTCCGCCACGCCCTGACCCGGCTCCTGCACTGGGCCCGCACCTGTGGTGTGCAGGCGATCGCGGTGGAGGACCTGGACTTCACCGCGGAGAAGACCCGCGAGAAACACGGCCGCAACAGGCGGTTCCGGCAGCTGATTGCCGGCCTGCCCACCGGCCGGCTCCGCGCCCGCCTCGTCTCGATGGCCGACGCCACCGGCATCACCGTCATCGCCGTGGACCCGGCCTACACCTCGAAGTGGGGCGCCCAGCACTGGCAGAAACCCCTGACCAATCACCACCCGCAAGACCACCCGACACGATGCCGCGAGCATCGCGATCGGACGACGCGCCCAGGGCCATCCCATCCGGCGTCGGACGACACCGCCCCGTGCACACCGGAGTGATGTGCACGGGCATCGGACCGTCCAGGCCGGACCGGACACCCCCGGGCGCGAGGAAACCTGCCGCCGCCTTCCCGGACCACGGACACGATCCGTGCCACCGGACGCGGAGCGAACGCGGGCGACCAGGACATCCAGAACCGTTCGGGATGTCCGCAGTGAGTAGGAATGGGTCCAGGACTCACCCCTGCTTACTGACTAGGAACGGTTGTCCTGCCACGCCTGCCAGCACATGGGATCCTCGTCCGCCATGGCCGGGTTCTGGAAGTCGCTCCCCCAGCGCAGCCGGCAGCCGTAGTTGCGGGACGCCGGGTCGACCACCGAGCCGTGCGCGGCTGCGGTGCCACTCCAGGGAACCAGACACAGCAGTGTGGCGACGAGGACGCCCAGGACGAGCGTGGGACACGAACACGCAAGTCATGGCCATGCCAATTCATGATCTCCCTCTTCCGGGTGGGGGTGTACGGATGCCGGTGTGCGGCGTACGGAGGCGCGAGTGCACATGAGGGCGCGCCGGAGCGCATACGAAGACTCCACGGGAGCGCTCCCACAACCCTGCCGTCGCTCCCGGCCGCTCCGTGCCCGGTATGACGGGCCGGCGCGGCCCGGACATCAGTCCATCAGGCCGGCAGCGAGGGTGGCGCCCAGTTCCCAGCACCGCTCGACGGCGGCCTTGTCGGGTTCGCCCGTGACGGTCACGGCGTCGGCGGCGCGCCGCCAGCCGAGGCCCTTCGTGACGGACTCGATACCCCGCACTGCCCCGGTGACGTCACTGCCGCCGTGCACGTAGTAGCCGAAGGGCCGGCCCCGGGTGGTGTCCAGGCACGGGTAGTAGACCTGGTCGAAGAAGTGCTTGAGCGCCCCCGACATGTAGCCGAGGTTCGCCGGGGTGCCGAGGAGATAGCCGTCGGCTTCCAGGACGTCGCCCGCGGTGGCGGACAGGGCCGCCCGCCGCACCACGCGGACATCCTCGATCTCCGGGGCCGTGGCACCGGAGAGGACCGCTTCGAACATCGTCTGGCAGTTGGGCGAGGGCGTGTGATGAATGATCAGCAGAGTCGGCACCCTCCGACCCTGCCGTGCAGGCCGGCACCCCCGCAAGCCGGTCCGGCGCGCCGGGAGGAGCGGCGGACGGTTGTGAGGGCCCTGCGGGAATGGCACGATGCGCGACATCGGTACACGGAGACGGGGTACGTCTTGGTCGACGAGAATCGCAGGTCACCGGCGGCAGCGGTGTTCGACGCGCTGGGCAGCGACTACGAGGAGGCGTTCGCCGCCTCCGGGGCGCACCGGGCCTCCCTGGAATGGCTGCTGGAACGGCTCCCGCCCGCCGCCCGGGTACTGGACGTGGGCAGTGGGACGGGCCGGCCCACGGCCGCGACGCTGGCCGCGGCGGGGCACCGGGTGCTGGGGGTCGACGTGTCACCGGTGATGGTGGAGATCGCGTCCCGGCAGGTGCCCGATGCCGAGTTCCGCTGCGGCGACATCCGCGAAACGCCGGTCGAGGACGGCTCGTTCGACGCCGTCTGTCTGTACTTCGCGCTGCTCCAGATGTCCCGTGCGGAGCAGTCCGACCTGCTGCGCCGACTGACCCGGGTGCTGCGGCCGGGGGGCCTGTTCGTCCTGGCGACCGTGCCCCTGGACGTGGAGGGCTTCGACGGTGTCTTCATGGGGCAGAAGGTGCGGGTCACCAGCTTCGCCGCCCAGGACGTGATCGGCCTGGTGCGGGACGCGGGGCTGACGGTGCTGTCCGAGAAAAGCGTGATGTTCACCCCGACCCGTCCCGACGCCACGCCGGAACCCCAGCTCTTCCTGCACTGCCGGCGCGAGGACACGGCCCCGGCGGACTGACACGGGACGGTTGCGCGGAACGCGGCCCTCACCGGGACAGCGGGCTCGTCTCGTCCCTGAGGTCGGCGAGCAGTTCGGCCTGGCCGGCGAGGACACCGGACAGGATGGTGCGCGCCACGCGGAGCAGTTCCGCCACGTGGGGGCTGGTCAGCGAGTAGTGGACGGTCGAGCCCTCCTTGCGGCTGACCACGAGGTTCGCCCGCCGCAACACCGCCAGTTGCTGGGAGAGATGTGCCGGTTCGATGCCCACCTGGGGCAGCATCTCCGCGACCGAGTGCTCGCGCTCACTGAGGAGTTCCAGGACCCGGATACGGGCGGGATGCCCCAGGGTCTTGAAGAACTCGGCCTTCAGCTGGTGCAGCGGCGTGGTCATCGTGCCGTCCCCTTCCCGGCGCCGGTCCGGCCCGGGCCCCGGTCCCTCGCCTCACCTGTACGTCGCCGGCACCCGGCCTCGACACTTTCCGACATTAGCAACTCCGCACATCGCTGTTGCCCGGCGGTCCTGCCCTCGGGGATCACGGGAGGGCCCGGACGCTCTTTCCACGGCCGTCACAGCTGCCACGGACCGCCGCCGTGCCACCGGTCCGACGACGGTGGCCCGGCGCCCGACGAGCGACGCGGGGCCGGTCGCGGGGTGGCGTTCGCCGCTCCTCCGCTCGGCCGGGCCTGCTCGGCGGTCTCGCGGGCGGGGGAGTCGGACGGCTCGACGGGGAGGGTGAGCACGTGACGGCAAGGCAGCACGCCGACGTCACCGTCGCTCCCCGCACGGATGGGCTCCGCCTGTGCCGCGGAGGGGGCGGAGCGGGCTGCGCGCGGGTCACGGCGCCTCCCCGACGGGCAGCGGTGCCGGTCCCGGGGCCCGGGCCGCGGGCAGGACGCCGGCGAGTCGCAGGTGCTCGCGGGCCGCACCGATCGCCTCGGGGGTCGTGGCGTACTCCCGGCCCTCGTGCCGCAGCAGGTCGAGGGCCCCGACGGAGTCGAGGACCTGACGATGGCCGGGACGGATACCGGAGACCATGACGGCGATGCCGCGCCGCCTCAGCTTCGCCACCGCGTCCTTGAGCACGAGAGCGCCGGTGGCGTCGACGACGCTCATGTGCGACAGGCGCAGGACGACGACGCGTACATCGGCGAGTTCGGTCAGTTCCAGCAGGAAGCGGTGGGCGGCGGCGAAGAACAGCGGACCGTCGATGCGGTAGGCGACGATGTGCTCGGCGAGCAGCCGGTGCTCCTCCTCGGTGTGGTCGCCCCGGTCGAGCGCCAGCGGTGCGAGCCGCGCCTGCCGGGCGACGGCGCGCAGCGCGAGGAGACCCGCGACGGCCAGGCCGATGATCACGGCGAGGACCAGGTCGAGGACAAGGGTGGCGACGGCCGTCAGGACGAGGATCAGCGCGTCGGAGCGGGTGGCGCGGGCCATGGCGCGCAGCGAGCCGACCTCGACCATCCGGACCGCGGTGGCCAGCAGGACGCCCGCCAGAGCGGCGAGCGGGATCTTCGACACCAGCGGGGCCGCCGTGAGGACGATCCCGGCGAGGACCGCGGCGTGGGCGAGCGAGGCCAGCCGTGAAGTGGCTCCGGCGCGGACGTTGACCGCGGTGCGGGCGATCGCGCCGGTCGCGGGGACACCACCGAACAGCGGCGCGGCCAGGTTCGCCACGCCCTGTCCGAACAGTTCGCGATCCGCGTCGTGCCGCTGCCCGACGGTCATGCCGTCGGCGACGGAGGCGGACAGCAGCGACTCCAGTGCGGCCAGGGCCGCCACGGCCAGGGCGGGCGCGACCAGGTCGGGGAGGGCGCCGACGTCGACGAAGGCGAGCGAGGGGGCGGGCAGACCGGAGGGCAGTTCGCCGATGGACCGCACCCCGTCCGGTCCGCCGATCTGCACCACGAGCGTGGCCGCGATCACGGCGAGGACGGAGAAGGGCACGGTGGGTCTCCAGCGCGCCCCGAGCAGCATCACGGCGGCCACCGAGAGCGCCAGTGCGACGGCGGTCCAGTCGGGGGTGCGGGCGAACTCCTCGAACGCCCGCCGGGCCACCACCAGGACCCGGTCCCCCTCGGGGGCGGGCACGCCGAGGGCGTTCGGGATCTGCTGCAGTCCGATCACGCACGCGATGCCGAGTGTGAAGCCCTCCACCACGGGCGCGGGCACGTACCGCATGCCGCCGCCGGCCCGCAGCAGCGCCAGCGCCACCAGGATCGCGCCTGCCATCAGCCCGACGGTGAGCACGCCCGACGGGCCGTGGTCGGCGACGATGGGCACCAGGACCACCGTCATCGCGCCGGTCGGTCCGGAGACCTGGAGGTTGGAGCCGCCGAACACGGCCGCCAGCGCGCCGGCGACCACAGCGGTGGCCAGCCCGGCCTGCGCGCCGAGTCCGGAGGAGACTCCGAAGCCGAGCGCGAGGGGCAGGGCGACGACGGCGACGGTCAGACCGGCGAGCAGGTCCCGGCGCGGGTTGCGGCGCATCCGGCCGAGGTCGTCCCGGCCGGGCAGCAGCGACGTGATGCGGGACCGGGCTCCGGTGAGCCACAACGGTACTGACACGACCCCTCGACTTCCCGGCGGCCACGACAGCCGTCGCGCAGTGGCGGCGCGAGCCTCGGTGGCCCGCGACGACGGACATGCGTTCAAGCATGTACGCAATTGCTAAATTTTGCAATTGCGCAGGTCGTTAGAGTAATGCGCGGTGGGAAAAGCAGTACCCGGCCGGCTCGCACGGTCCGGCCGGTCGTCAGCGCGCCGGTGACCGGCCCGTCAGCCGGTCACCCCCTCATCCGCCTTCGCCACAACGGTTCGACCTGCCGCCACTCGGCCTCCCACTCCTCCGAGCGCCGTTGCCCCATCCGGGAGCGGACGAGCCATCCGCCGATCACGGCCATTCCCCCGGTGGCGGCGGCGACCGTGAGGCCGGCCATGACCGCCTGGAACCGTGCGTCCGCTCCGCCGGGCGGCTCGGGGACGAGACGTCCCGCGTCATCCGTCCACACGGTGACCACGTCGCCCGCCTTGTCCCCGGGGCCGGCTTCGGCCCGGCCCGTGCGGCTGGTGCCGTCGGGGGCCGTCCACCGCACCTTCACCCACGCGCGGCCGTCCCCGCTGCCGTCCTCGGTCACCGGCGAGGGCAGCGCGTCGGCCGTGTCCTCGGCCAGCACGGCGGGGACGATGTGGGACTCCGCGCGGCGCTCCGCGAGGGACCGGTCCACCGCCCCCGCCGCCGCCAGGCCGGTGACCGCCCCGGCGAACAGGGTGAGGACAAGGGCGGCGAGCAGCAGCCAGGCTTCGATCACATCACTGCGGCGGCGCAGCGGGCTGCTCCGCCAGCGCCACAGCCACACCCTGCGGGGCCGCACACCACGGGCCCTTCCCATGGGTTGTCACCTCCTCGCACGCCCCCTCTTCAGGGTCCGTCACCGGGCCGCCCGACGCATGGGGCCGAACGGTCCCGTCCGGGGTCCGAAAGCTTCGGAGCCACGGCCGCCGTCGGGCCGCACCGGGAGGCCGGGCCGTCAGGCCGCGTACGCCGGGACGGCCTCACGCCGCTCTCCACCCGGGACGACCTCGAGCGCACCGGTCTCGGCGGCGTCGCCGAAGACGTCGTACACCTCCTGCATGCGGTCGAGCGGGAAGGTGTGGGTGATCAGCTGCCCGCCGGAGAGCTGGCCGGCCACCGCCGTCCGCAGCAGGGTCGGGGTGGAGCGGGTGTCGACCAACCCGGTGGTGAGGGTGGTGTTCTCGCTCCACAGGTCCTCGATGTGCAGTGTGGCGGGGCCGTGGAAGCCGTAGCCCTTCATGCCGGTCCTCACCCCTTCTCGGTTCCGGCGGGCTTCGGCGTCGGGCGAACCCGCGCCCGCCTGCGGCGGCCGGGACCCCGGGAGGTGGCCCGCGGTCCGGCCCTGCTCTTCCAGTCTGAGCGCACCGGAGGGGATCCGCGCGGGCCGTCCGACAGCCGCGGCGGCCGCGGCGGCTCGGTGACCCGGTTCCCGGCCGCGCCGGTCGCACGGACCGCCCCGGCAGGTCGGCGGTCCCCGGCCCTCGGAGGAGCACCCGGTCGAGCGCGCTGCCGGACCCGGGCCGTCACCCCCTCGCGACCCGCTGTGCACCGTGGCCGGTGGTCCGGGCACAGCGCGGACGGCGACGGCGCCCCGCAGAAGCGTGGCCTCGGTCGGCGGGCGCCGGGCGCGGCCACACGCAGGCAGCACGCGCTCGGAACGTACGCAGAGCAGGTCCTCACCCCAGGCGTCGTACGCAGTACTGCACTTGGCGCCCGTTCGCGTCACCAAAGCGCGAAAGCGGGTCGCCGCTGACATCGCAACGGGCGCCACGGGAAAAACCTGAGGCTCTGCGGCAGCTTCACCCCACGACGAAGGAGATCACCGCATGGTCCACAGACATGGCCGGTCCGCACGACGGGTGGCCCTGGCCGCGCTCGGCGCGCTCGTCCTCGCAGCCCTCCCCTCCACCGTGTCGGCGGAGCCGAACCCGACGGCGGAGCCGAACCCGACGGCGGAGACCGCGTCCGGCGCGGCCCGGACCCTCGGCGCCGACCGCCCGTCGGCGGCGATGCTCGAAGCACTCCGGCGCGACCTGGGCCTGACCTCGGCGCAGGCGTCCGCGCGGCCGGCCAACGAGGCGGAGGCGGGCACCCGCGCGGGTGTCCTGCGCAACGCCCTGGGCCACCGGTTCGCCGGCGCCTGGGTGCGTGGGGCGGCCTCCGAGGAACTCAACGTCGCGACCACCGACTCCAAGGACGTGGCGGCCATCGAGGCCCAGGGCGCCAAGGCCGTCGTCGTCACCCGCTCGCTGGCCGACCTCCGGGCCGCCAAGGAGAAACTGGACGCGGCGGCCGCCGCCCGCGACACCGCCGATACCCCGCTGTGGTACGTGGACGTGCCGGCGAACCGGCTCGTGGTGCAGGCGCGGGCGGTGTCGGCCGGTGCCGCCTTCGTCAAGGCCGCCGGGGTCGACGACCAGGATGTGACCATCCTCGTCTCCACGGTCCGGCCGCGGCTGCTGCAGGACATCACCGGCGGCGACGCCTACTACATCAACGACACCGCCCGCTGCTCGGTCGGCTTCTCCGTGACCGAGGACGCGCAGCAGGGCTTCGTCACCGCCGGTCACTGCGGCGACCGGGGTGACACGACCACCGGTTTCGACCAGACCGCCCAGGGCACTTTCCGGGAATCCGTCTTCCCCGGCAGGGACATGGCGTGGGTGGGCACCAACGACATGTGGACGGCCACGCCGGGCGTCCGGGCGCAGGACGGCCAGGAGGTGCAGGTCACCGGCTCGGTGGAGGCGCTCGTCGGGGCGTCGGTGTGCCGGTCCGGCTCGACCACCGGATGGCACTGCGGGACCATCCAGCAGCACGACACCAGCGTCAGCTACGCCGAGGGAACGGTCGACGGAGTGACCCGGACGACGGTCTGCGCCGAGCCCGGCGACTCCGGCGGACCCTACGTCTCGGGCGCCCAGGCGCAGGGGGTCGCCTCCGGCGGCTCCGGTGACTGCACGCGCGGCGGGACCACGTTCTACCAGCCGGTGAACCCGATCCTCGCCGACTTCGGTCTGACCCTGACCACCGAGCTCGCGCAGACCGCGGCACCGGACCCGCAGGACGACGCCGAGGACGCCTGGGCCCCCGGCCGCGTCTACCCGGCCGGGGCCACGGCCACCCGCGACGGGGTCCGCTACCAGTGCCTGCAGACGCACCAGGCCCAGAGCGCGTGGGCGCCCGCCGGCACGCCGGCCCTGTGGCAGCGCCTCTGACATCTTGCTCCGTGGAGCCCGATGGGCCTCACCAGAACCGGGTGGTGAGCGCGGGCCGGCGCACCGCCTGGGCGGCGTCGCGCAGGTTCAGGGCGACGCTGATGGTGGCGCGCAGCGCCGACGGCCGTACCGTCTGGGCCGTTTCGGTGGCCAGGACGAGCAGGCAGGCGGCGGCCTGTTCCACCACGGCGACGGGGAAGGTGTAGTCGCTGTCGGCCGCCGCGCGGAACGCCTTCAACGGGATCCCCGCCCCGTCGACGGTCCGCTTGGCGGCCTGTTCCAGGTGCTGTGCGGCCTGGTCGCACACGGAGGCGGGCAGAGTGAGGGTGCTGGAGAACGATGCACTGGTCATGAACGGAGTCGTCCCCCGGCACCGGCCCGTTCGATCGGGGGGCGGGACGTTTTCACCGTCCCGCGTGACGGGTCGGTGGCGAATGTCGGGGCGTGGAGGGGGCGCACCGGGGACGGCCCACGAGAGGTCGCGTCCTCGGCGACGGCGGGCGGGAACGCGTCGGCGAGCAGCACGGTGTGCA
>NZ_LIQT01000599.1 GCF_001418415.1 Streptomyces hirsutus | reverse complement strand
CACGCGGCGGGTGCCGGGCGCGGGTCAGGCGTGTGAGCCCGGCCGGTAGTGGCCCGGGGTGAGGCGGCAGGTCACGCCGAACCGGTTCCAGGCGTTGATCACCGTGATGGAGGCGATCAGGTGCGCCAGCTCGGCCTCCTCGAAGTGCCCGGCGGCCCGCCCGTACACCTCGTCCGGTACAAACCCTCCCCCAGACTTCGTCTGGGAGGTGCCCCCAGTCAGGACCGTCACCGCCTCGGTCAGCTCGAGCGCCGCGAGCTCCCTGTCGGTGTAGAAGTGCCGCGACTCCTCCCAGGCGGCGAGCTGCACGATCCGCTCCACGCTCTCGCCCGCCGCGAGCGCGTCCTTGCTGTGCATGTCCAGGCAGAAGGCACAGTGGTTGAGCTGCGAGGCCCGGATCTTCACCAGCTCGAGCAGCTTCGGGTCGATCCCCTTACGGGCCGCCGCGTCGAGGCGCACCATCGCCTTGAAGACGTCCGGGGCGAGCGCGGACCAGTCCAGCCTGGGGGCCTGCTCGGGCGCGTACTCCTCGGCCGTCGCTCCGCTGTCGTTCGGGGACGCCGTCGTGGTCGTCGTCCTGGTCGCCGTCGTGCTGTCGTTCGTGGTCGTCGTCATGTCCTCGAGCGTAGGAGCGAGGCAGCCCAGGAGTATGGTCCACTCGCATGGCGAAACCTTGGGCCACTTTCGGCATCGACCTCCACCTGGAACCGGCCGGTCCCGGTCTGCGCCGCGGCCTGACCGACGCCCTGCGCGAAGCGGTCCGCAGCGGTCGGCTGGCACCCGGAACCCGGCTGCCCTCCTCCCGCGCCCTCGCCGCCGACCTGGGCATCGCCCGCAACACGGTCGCCGAGGCCTACGCCGATCTGGTCGCCGAGGGCCGGCTGACCGCACGGCAGGGCTCCGGGACCCGGGTCGCCGACCACGCGGTACCCCGGCCGCCCGCCCGGCGGCCCACTCCGCGACGCCCGTCCGGGCAGCTTCGGTACGACCTCGCCCCCGGCACCCCCGACCTCGCCTCCTTCCCGCGCGCCGAGTGGCTCAGAGCCTCCCGCCGGGCCCTGGCGTCCGCCCCCCACGACGCCCTCGGCTACGGCGACGCGAGAGGCCGCCCCGAACTACGTGCCGCCCTCGCCGACTACCTGGCGCGGGTACGGGGCGTGCGGGCCGACCCCGAACGCGTCGTCGTCTGCTCCGGGTTCGCCCACGGCCTCCGCCTGCTGTGCGACATCCTGCGCACCGCCCGCGGCGCCCGCACGCTCGCCGTGGAGCCCTACGGCCTCCCCGAACACCGGAACCTGGTCGAACGCACCGGACTGCGCACCACCCCGGTCCCCTCCGACGACGCCGACCCCGGCGACGCCGCCGCGGTGCTGCTCAACCCCGCCCACCAGTTCCCCCTGGGCGGTGTGCTGCGCCCCGAACGCCGGGCGGCCGTCATCGACTGGGCCCGGCGCACCGGCGGCCTGATCCTGGAGGACGACTACGACAGCGAGTTCCGGTACGACCGCCAGCCCGTCGGGGCGCTCCAGGACCTGGACCCCGACCATGTGGTCCACCTCGGCACGGTCAGCAAGTCCCTCGCCCCCGGTCTCCGTCTGGGCTGGATGGTGCTTCCCCCGTCCCTCCTGCCGGAGGCCGTCGAGCACGGGGCCGCCCGGACCGTCAGTGTCCTCGAACAGCTCACCTTCGCCGAGTTCCTCACTTCCGGAGCCCACGACCGGCATGTGCGTGCCGCCCGGCTGCGCTACCGGCGCCGCCGCGACGCCCTGGCCGAGGCCCTCGCCGAACGGGCGCCCGGGGTACACGTCACGGGCATCGCGGCCGGACTGCACGCCGTGCTCCGACTGCCGCCGGGCACCGAGCAGTCGGTCGTCCGGGCGGCCGCCTGGCAGGGACTCTCGGTCATGGGCCTGGCGTACTTCCGGCACCCCGCCGCCGAAGTCGCTTCCCCGGACGCCCTGGTCGTCGGTTACGGGACCCCGCCGGACCACGCCTGGGCGGCGACCCTGGACGCCTTGTGCCGGGCGCTTCCCTGAGGGACGTCCCGCAACCCCCGCCCGACAGGCCGCCGCGACAAGCGCGCACACCACCCCAAAAGCCCCCCGGACCATGCTCGATCGGGGCCGCGTTCAAGGGCCCCCTGCCCCTTCCCGCCGACCGGCGCCTAGGCTGTCCGCCGCGAGCCGGGGAGCATGGCGTACCGGGGCGGCGAGGCGGCACACACGGGGGAGCGGAGAACATGGCGCAGAAAACGGCGGCCCGGGAGACGGCGGCCCAGGAGGCGATACCCGCGGCGCGGACACGGCGGCGGATGCGGTCCGGCACGGTGATGCTCGGTGGTGCGGGGCTCCTCGCGGCGGCCCTGTCCGCGTGCGGTTCGGAGCCGGACCGCCGCTGCGTGGACCGGGACAGTTACGACTACCTCAACGGCTACAGGATCGTCGCCGACGAGAACTGCACGACGACCTCCGGTTCCCTCGGCAAGGGAGCCGACACCGACTGGTACTACGACGCCGACGTCAGCGGCGGCTGGGCCGACGACGGCACCTTCAGCCGGAGCCAGGCCGTCGACCGGGGCGGCTTCGGCTCGTCCTCCGGCAGCGGCGGCTGACCACCCCGTCGAGCGAAGGAACGAAGGACCCGTCCGTGGAACGCCGCACCATCGAGCCCCGCCCCGGCTGGCAGCAGACCGTCGAGGAACAGGGGCTCATCTATCCCCTCACCCTGCCCGAGTCGCTCGAGGCCGACCGGGCGGCGGGCATCCCCGTCCCCGACGACGCCTGGGTCCCGTACTGGGACGAGAGCGCGTACTACGTCTTCGGCCTCGACGAAGTGGAGGCACTGGAGGAGGTCGTCGAGGAACTGCACCGCATGTGCCTCGCGGCCGCCGACCACATCGTCACCGCCGACCGCTTCGCCGACCTCGGCATCACCGATCCGCGGGTCGCCCGAGCAGTCGCCGAGGCCTGGCACCGGCGGGCCGAACTCCCCTCCGTCTACGGCCGTTTCGACCTCCGCTACGACGGCACCGGTCCCGCGAAGCTGCTGGAGTACAACGCCGACACCCCCACCTCCCTGGTGGAGGCCGCCTCGCCCCAGTGGTTCTGGATGGAGGAACGGTTCCCCGGCGCCGACCAGTGGAACTCCCTGCACGAACGCCTCGTCGACGCCTGGCGCCGGCAGGCCGCGCTCCTCCCGCCGGGCAGCCCGCTGTACTTCGCCCACTCCTCGGCCGACGTACTCGGCGAGGACCTCATGACCGTCGCCTACCTCAAGGAGACCGCCGAACAGGCGGGCCTCGCCACCGAGTGGCTCACCGTGGAGGAGATCGGCTGGGACCGGCTCTCCGGCCGCTTCGTCGACAACGGCCTCCGGTTCATCCGCAGCATCTTCAAGCTGTACCCCTGGGAGTGGCTCACCACCGACCGCTTCGCCGACCACGTCCTCGACACCCTCGACAACGGCGGCGGCACCGGCAGCACCCTGTGGATCGAGCCCGCCTGGAAGATGCTGCTCAGCAACAAGGCCCTGCTGGCGATCCTCTGGGAGCTCTTCCCGGACCACCCCAACCTCCTCCCGGCCCACCTCGACGGCCCCCGCGACCTGGCGTCGTCCACCGGCTACGTGGCCAAGCCGCTGCTCGGCCGCGAGGGCGCCGGGGTGACGATCCACCCGCCGGGCAGCACCCCCGCGGTCCGCGACGAACCCTGCTGCTACCAGCAGCTCGCCCCGCTGCCGGACTTCGACGGCAACCATGTCGTCCTCGGCGCCTGGACCGTCGGGGACGAGTCCGCCGGCCTCGGCATCCGCGAGTCGTCGGGCCTGATCACCGACGAGTACGCCCGCTTCCTCCCGCACGTGATCCTCTAGGCCCGCGCACCGCACCGGGCCCGCGCACCGGCCGCGCCCTCGTACGAACGCCCGGCCCCCGGTGGATTCCCCCGACCGGATGATGGACGCCACGCCCCGCCCTCCGCGCCGCCCGGTAGGCTGACGGCGGGCCGTGACTGGCGTGCTGGGATGGGACCGACCATCGGGGAGCGGCCCCCGGGCCGCACCGCGGGCCGGTACGAGTGCCGTGCGCCTGGGCCATGCCGTGAACGCCGAACGCCACGTCCGGAGGTCCCTCATGCCCGCCGAGCCCCTCTCCACCGCTTCCACCGCCTTCCGCGCCGCCCTCGACGTGATCCGCGCCGTCGAGCCGCGCGTCGCCGACGCCATCGGCCAGGAGATCGCCGACCAGCGCGAGATGCTCAAGCTGATCGCCTCCGAGAACTACGCCTCGCCGGCCACGCTCCTGGCGATGGGCAACTGGTTCAGCGACAAGTACGCCGAGGGCACCGTCGGCCGCCGCTTCTACGCGGGCTGCCGCAACGTCGACACCGTCGAGTCGCTGGCCGCCGAGCACGCCAAGGAGCTCTTCGGGGCCCGCCACGCCTACGTCCAGCCGCACTCCGGAATCGACGCCAACCTGGTCGCCTTCTGGTCCGTGCTCGCCCAGCGCGTCGAGGTCCCCGCCCTGGAGAAGGCCGGCGTCCGCCAGGTCAACGACCTCTCCGACGCCGACTGGGCCGAGCTGCGCCGCGCCTTCGGCAACCAGCGCATGCTCGGCATGTCCCTGGACGCCGGCGGCCACCTCACCCACGGCTTCCGCCCGAACATCTCCGGCAAGATGTTCGACCAGCGCTCCTACGGCACCGACCCGGCCACCGGCCTCATCGACTACGAGGCCCTGCGCACCTCCGCCCGCGAGTTCAAGCCGCTGATCATCGTCGCCGGGTACTCCGCGTACCCCCGTCTGGTGAACTTCCGGATCATGCGCGAGATCGCCGACGAGGTCGGCGCCACGCTCATGGTCGACATGGCGCACTTCGCCGGCCTCGTCGCCGGCAAGGTCCTCACCGGCGACTTCGACCCGGTCCCGCACGCCCAGATCGTCACCACCACCACCCACAAGTCGCTGCGCGGCCCGCGCGGCGGCATGGTCCTGTGCGACGACTCCCTCAAGGACCAGGTCGACCGCGGCTGCCCGATGGTCCTGGGCGGCCCGCTCCCGCACGTCATGGCCGCCAAGGCGGTCGCCCTGGCGGAGGCCCGGCAGCCCGCCTTCCAGGACTACGCCCAGCGCATCGTGGACAACTCCCGCGCCCTCGCCGAGGGCCTGATGCGCCGCGGCGCCACCCTGGTCACCGGCGGCAGCGACAACCACCTCAACCTGATCGACGTCGCCGCCTCCTACGGCCTCACCGGCCGGCAGGCCGAGGCCGCCCTGCTCGAGTCGGGCATCGTCACCAACCGCAACGCCATCCCGGCCGACCCGAACGGCGCCTGGTACACCTCCGGCATCCGCATCGGCACCCCCGCGCTGACCACGCGCGGCCTGGGCACCGCCGAGATGGACGAGGTCGCCGCCCTCATCGACCGCGTGCTGACCACCACGGAGCCCGGCACCACCAGCAAGGGCGCCCCCTCCAAGGCCCAGCACATCCTCGACGCGAAGATCGCGGACGAGATCTCTCGCCGCGCCACCGACCTGGTCGCCGGTTTCCCGCTGTACCCGGAGATCGACCTCGGCTGACGCCTCCGGGGCTTCCAACGGTTCCGAGCTGCCCGGAGCGACCGGCACCAGCGGTGCCATCCCGCCCGTGTCATCCTCCCCGCGGCGGCCGGCGTGTGGCCGGCCGCCGCGGTGTGTCTCACCCGTCGAGCAGTTCCTGCCTCGGCCCCGGCTCCCGCCGCCGGCCGCTCAGGGGCCCTCGCGTGACATACGGGCGCAGGAGCAGGGTCAGCGTCGCACCGGCCACCGCTCCCGGTATCACCCACCACCGGCCGCTGCCGCCGGCCCCCGACGCCCCGGCGCCGCCCTCCCGGACCGCCCCCACGTCCTGCTCCGGCCCGGCGTCAGCGGTGCCGGAGCCGCTGGTGTCGGTCCCGCCGGAGCCGGTCTCCTCCGTCTCCCAGGGCACCGGGTAGGTGCCGGACGACAACACAGGTCCCGCATCCGACGTCCTGCCCAGCACGCCCAGCTCCTTCAGCAGACCGCGCAGTTCGGCCGGGCGCTCGGCGCGGTGCCAGAGGCCGTTCGGCGATTCGGAGGAGTCGGCCGACGTGTGTATCCACACGTCCTTGTCCCCCTTGTCCTCGTCGCCCGAGACGGTAGGGAAGACACGGTCCACGCGCCAGGGCGCCACATCGTGCACCAGCCATGTCACGGTGAGCAGCCGGGATGAGGCCGGAACGGCCTTTGGGGGCTGCTCCCGCATGCCCGTGCCGACCGGGCCGAGCAGCTTCTCCAACTCGCCGTACTCGTCATCGGCGGCGTACAGCGACGCCGTCTCCTCGCTCTCCGGAGAGACCAGCAGCACGCTCGTCGGCCCTCCGGCCGAGGCCGGCGATGCTCCCCACACCGTCAGGGCCAGCACCGCAGCCACCGCCGCCACGCTCGCCGCAAGGTGCCGCACCCTTCCCGTCCATCCGTGCATCCGGACCCCCACTCGGCCGGTCGATTCCCCGTGCGGCCCGGCCACGAGCCGCCTGTCACTTCTGGTACACCGCCCGACCCGGTGAGGTTCCCCACCAGCGGCCCCCATGCGAGAACCCACCGGAGGACCCCGCCCCACGGATTCCAGGGGGTGCCGGCCTCACGGCTTCCACGGTCCCACCGACTCCGCGATCTCCAGCGCCCGCGCCTTGGACGCCTCCCCCTCCAGCCGCAGCGTCACCTCGCTGGCGTCCCCCGCGCCGACCCTGCCGCCGTCCATCCACAGCAGCGTCGGACCGGCCGTGCGCTCTTTTCGGGTGAAGCGGTGACCGTCCGCGTCCACCAGCCAGAAACCCAGGAGATGCGGCCGCGGGAACCACAGCGCCGGATCCGTCACACCGCCGCCGTCGGCACCCTCCCCGCCCAGGGACAGCCACTCGAAATGCTCCCGCACACGCTTGGTGAACGTGACGTCCAGCCGGGCCGGGAACTGGTCCAGCCGGATCGTGCGCCCCCGCTCCCGCCAGCACAGGCTCACCAGGAACCGGCCGCGCGGCAGACCGCTCACCGTCACCGCGTCCGGAGCGCCCAGCGCCTCCGGCACCAGCGGCGCGAACCCCGCCCGGCGCTCCGCCCGGCCGAGCGACACCGACGGCCCGCAGTCCGGCACCTCGGCGCCCTCGGACGGCACCGCCGAGGGGTCGTACCGCACCTCCACCCCGCCGAAGCCGAACCAGTCGGACACCGCCGCCCGCACCGGCGGCGTCAACGCGAGCACCGTCAGCAGCCCGCACAGCACGGCGGCCAGCGACCGCCACCGCGCTCGTGCCCGCGCCCAGCTCCGCACCGCCCGCAGCCGCTCCACGGCACCCGGCGGGCCGGCCACCGGAACGGGCACGTCCTCGGCGAGTATCCGCTCCAGCACCCGCTCGACCATCGACTCGGGCCCGCCCGCACCCCCCGGCCCGTCCATGGACCGGCCGAGCGCCCGCAGTTCCTCTCGCAGCCGGGCGGTCTCGGCGCGCCCGCCCCCCGTGGCGCCGCCGTCGTCGTACGACTCACTCATGCTCGGTTGTCACCCACTTTCCGGGGCCGGAAGTCCGGCAGCAGACGCTCCAGCTTCCGCAGGGCGCGGTTCAGCCGAGACTTCACCGTGCCCCGGGGCCAGCCCAGGGCCTGGGCGGTCTCCTGCTCGTTCATCTCCAGCAGATAGCGGTAGGTGACGACCAGACGATGCTCCTCGCTCAGCTTCTCCAGGGCGGCCGTCAGTGCGGCGCGGCGCTCCGTCTCCAGCGTCACCACCGCCGGATCCGCCGATTCCGGTATCACCGGCTCCGCCTCCGCGAACGCCGCCTCACGGCCGGCGAGGCTGTACCGGCGGGCCGCCGCGCGCACGGTGTTCCTCGTCTCATTGGCCACGATCGACAGCAGCCACGGCCGGAACGCCATGTCGTCCCGGAACCTGCCCAGCGCGCAGTACGCCTTGACGAAGGCCTGCTGCACCACGTCCTCCGCGTCCGCACCCGCCCCGAGCGCGGTGGCCGCCCTGAGCGCGATGCGCGTATGGGCCCGCACCAGCTCCGCGTACGCCTCCGGCTCTCCGGCGCGTACCCGCGCGATCACCGCGGTCTCCTCGACGATGCGGCCCCCCTCCCGCGTCCTCACACTTTTGTTACACCGCCGGAGGCGGATCGGTTCCCACCTGTTTCCGGTCGGTTCCGGACCGCCCTCGGGAACCTGAGAGAATAAGGGCCATGGCCTCTGAAAGTCCTCGCGTGCTCTCCGGAATCCAGCCCACCGCAGGCTCGTTCCACCTCGGCAACTACCTCGGCGCCGTCCGCCAGTGGGTGGCCCTGCAGGAGACCCACGACGCGTTCTACATGGTCGTCGACCTGCACGCGATCACGCTCCCGCAGGACCCGGCCCAGCTGCGCGCCAACACCCGGCTCGCCGCCGCCCAGCTGCTGGCCTCCGGACTCGACCCGGAGCGGTGCACCCTCTTCGTCCAGAGCCACGTCCCCGAGCACGCCCAGCTCGCCTGGGTCATGAACTGCCTCACCGGTTTCGGCGAGGCCTCCCGCATGACCCAGTTCAAGGACAAGTCCGCCAGGCAGGGTGCCGACCGCGCCTCCGTCGGCCTGTTCACGTACCCGGTCCTCCAGGTCGCCGACATCCTGCTCTACCAGGCGAACGAGGTGCCGGTGGGCGAGGACCAGCGCCAGCACATCGAGCTCACCCGCGACCTCGCCGACCGCTTCAACGGCCGGTTCGGCCCGACCTTCACCGTCCCGAAGCCGCACATCCTCAAGGAGACGGCGAAGATCTACGACCTTCAGGACCCGACGGTCAAGATGAGCAAGTCGGCGTCCACGCCGAAGGGCCTCATCAACCTCCTCGACGACCCGAAGGCCACCGCCAAGAAGGTGAAGAGCGCGGTCACCGACACCGACACCGTCATCCGCTACGACGCCGAGAACAAGCCGGGTGTGAGCAACCTCCTCACGATCCACTCGACCCTCACCGGCGCGAGCATCGCCGAGCTGGAGGAGCGTTACGCCGGCAAGGGCTACGGCGCGCTGAAGACGGACCTCGCCGAGATCATGGTCGAGTTCGTGACCCCGTTCAAGGAGCGTACCCAGCAGTACCTGGACGACCCCGAGACGCTCGACTCGATCCTGGCCAAGGGCGCCGAGAAGGCCCGCGCCGTCGCCGCGGAGACCCTCGCCCTGGCCTACGAGCGGGTGGGTTTCCTGCCCGCCAAGCACTGACCCGGCCCCGGCTCCGGCCACCACGGATCTGAACGCCGGCCCGGCACCGATTCGTACCACCGGGTGAGCGCCGTACATCACTCCGGCTGCGCCTGCCCGGGAGCGGGCTGTGGTCGTACAGTCGGTACGAGGGCGGCCGCTTCGGCAGCCACCCGCTGTGTGCCGGACCGGCACCACCGCAACGACGGAAACGACGGCAACGACGGAACGAAGGAGACGACGTGGGGACCGTAACGATCGGTGTGTCGATCGCGGTTCCGGAGCCTCACGGCAGCCGGCTTCAGCAGCTGCGCGCGGGCTTCGGTGACGCCGCTGCTCACGGTATCCCCACGCATGTCACCCTGTTGCCGCCGACGGAGGTCGACGAGGGCGACCTGCCGGCCATCGAGACGCATCTGAGCGAGGTCGCCGCGACCGGCCGCCCGTTCCCCATGCGGCTCTCCGGCACCGGTACCTTCCGGCCCCTGTCACCGGTCGTGTTCGTCCGGATCGTGGAGGGCGCCGAGGCCTGCACCTGGCTGCAGAAGCAGGTCCGCGACGCGTCCGGTCCCGTCGCGCGGGAGCTGCAGTTCCCGTACCACCCGCACGTCACCGTGGCGCACGGCATCGAGGAGGCGGCGATGGACCGCGCCTTCGAGGAACTCGCCGACTACGAGGCGCGGTGGCCCTGCACCGGATTCGCGCTCTACGAACAGGGTGCCGACGGGGTGTGGCGCAAGCTGCGGGAGTTCCCGTTCGGCTCGCTGGTGGTGCCCCCGCAGTCCGGCCGCGCCGACCTCGGCTCCGTCACCGCGTACTGACCTGCGGGCCGTAGGACCTCAGACCGGAAGCCGCCGGAACACCGCCCGGGGCAGGTGCCGCAGCACCGACATCACCACGCGCAGCCTGCCCGGCACCCACACCGTCTCCGCGCGGCGGCGCAGCCCCAGTTCGACCGCCGTCGCGACCGCCTCCGGGGTGGTGGCGAGCCGCGCCCCGTGCGGGGCGGCGGCCGTCCGGGCACGGACGAAGCCGGGGCGTACGACCATGACGTGCGCGCCCGTGCCGTACAGCGCGTCGCCGAGGCCCTGGGCGAAGGTGTCCAGGCCGGCCTTGCTGGAGCCGTAGATGAAGTCCGCGCGGCGGGCCCGCTCGCCGGCGACGGACGACAGCACCACCAGGCAGCCGTGCCCCTGGTTCTGGAGGGCGCCCGCGCACACGAGGCCCGAGGAGACCGCGCCGGTGTAGTTGGTCTGCGCGACCTGGACGGCGTCCCGGGGCGACCGCTCGTCGTGGGCCTGGTCGCCGAGGGTGCCGAAGGCGAGCAGCACCATGTCGATGTCACCGTCCGTGAAGACCTTGCCGAGGACGTTCTCGTGGGAGGCGGGGTCGAGGGCGTCGAAGGCGATGACGCGCACCTGGGCGCCCAGGCCGCGCAACTGCTCCGCGGCCCGGTCCAGCGCGGGGGAGGGCCGACCCGCCAGCCACACCGTGCGGGTGCGGCGGGCGATCAGCCGGCGCGCCGTGGCCAGCGCGATCTCGGACGTACCGCCGAGGACGAGCAAGGACCGGGGCAGCCGGGCCGCGGCGGGAGCGATGCGGCCCCATCCCGTGGGGGAGACGGTGTCATCAGGCATGACGGTGACCGTATCGCCCCTATATGGGCGATTAGTTTTGAAACCTTGCGCCACTCCCCGGAACGGGTGATTAATGGGATGTCGCTCCGGACATGGGATTTCCCCCGCAGGGGCAAAGACGGTTCATGGACTGGCTGAAGAAACTCCCGGTCGTCGGCCCGTGGGCCACGCGGCTGATGCTCACGCACGCGTGGCGGTCCTACGAGCGGATGGAGCGGGTGCACTGGACCCGGCTGGCCGCCGCGATGACGTTCACCAGCTTCGTCGCACTGTTCCCGCTGCTCACCGTCACCGCCGCGATCGGCGCCGCCATGCTCAGCCAGGAGCAGCAGGACACCCTCCAGGACAAAATCACCGAGCAGGTGCCCGGCATCTCCGACCAGCTGGACATCGGGAGCCTGGTGGAGAACGCCGGCGCCGTCGGCCTCATCGCCGGTGCCGTCCTGCTGTTCACCGGCATCAGCTGGGCCGGATCGATGCGGGAGTGCCTGCGCGCGGTGTGGGAGCTGTCCGACCCGGAGGAGAACCCCGCCCTGCGCAAGGCCAAGGACGCGGGCATCCTCGTCGGGCTCGGCGGTGCGGTCCTGGTCACCCTGGTCGCCTCCACCGTCGCCTCGACGGCGGTCGGCTGGATCAGTGACGCCATCGGGCTGGAGAAGGGCGGCTGGGGCGGGATCGTGCTGCGGATCGCGGCCTTCGCCGTCGCCGTGGGCGCCGACTTCCTGCTCCTGCTGTACGTCCTGTCGCTGCTGCCCGGCGTCGAACCCGCCCGCCG
Organism: Streptomyces hirsutus; assembly: GCF_001418415.1. Classification (GTDB taxonomy): domain Bacteria; phylum Actinomycetota; class Actinomycetes; order Streptomycetales; family Streptomycetaceae; genus Streptomyces; species Streptomyces hirsutus. The sequence continues at coordinate 2,524 of NZ_LIQT01000599.1, read as the reverse complement.
CCGTCTGGTCGTGGCCGCGCTCATCGGCGCGGTCGGCTTCGAACTGTTGAAACTGCTGCTCAGCGGCTATATGCAGGGCGTGGCCGCGAAGAGCATGTACGGCGCGTTCGGTGTCCCGGTGGCCCTGCTGCTGTGGATCAACTTCACCATGAAACTGGTCGTGTTCTGCGCCGCCTGGACGGCGACGCAGAGTCAGGAGACCGAACGGGTCACGGATGCGGACGGCGGCGCACCAGATCCGGCAGCGGCCAGCGACGGTTGACCAGGAACGCCCCGCCCGCGAGCAGCACCAGCACCCCGCCCGTGACGGCCAGCGCGGTCCCGATGCCGCCGGCCCCGCTCCCGGCCGCGGCACTCGCCACCGGCTTGCTGCCCACGGCGCCGGGCGCGTCCTCGCCCGCGCCGCCCGCCTCGCCGGGGGAGGCACCGGCACCCGGCCGGGCACCGGCCTGCGCGTCGCTCCCGGGCGGCACCAGCTCACCCACCGGATCGACCTTGCCGGCTGCCTTGAACCCCCAGTCGAGCAGCTTCGCGGTCTCCTTGTAGACCCCGTTGCTCTCCTTCTTCTCCGGGTTCATCACGGTGACGAGCAGGACCCTTCCGTCCTGCTCGGCGACCCCGGTGAAGGTGGCGCCCGCGTTGGTGGTGTTGCCGTTCTTCACCCCCGCGATGCCCTGGTAGACGGGCACGTCGTAGTCGCCGGACAGCAGCCGGTTGGTGTTCTGGATCTCGAAGGACTCGCGGACCTTCTTGCCCTTCTTGTTCTTCTTCGTCTCACCGGGGAAGTCCGCGCGGACCGTCGAGGCGTACTCCCGGAAGTCCTTCTTCTGCAGCCCGGAACGGGCTATCAGGGTCAGGTCGTACGCGGACGACACCTGCCCCTCGGCGTCGTAGCCGTCCGGGCTCACCACGACCGTGTCGAAGGCCTGGAGCTCCTCGGCGTGCTCGTTCATCTCCTTGACGGTGCTCTCGACGCCCCCGTTCATGGCGGCCAGCACCCGCACGGCGTCGTTGCCCGAGCGGAGGAAGACCCCGAGCCACAGGTCGTGGACGGTGTACGTCTCGTCCTCCTTGATCCCGACCATGCTGGAACCGGAGCCGATGCCGGCCAGGTCGGAGGACTCGACCTTGTGCTCCGTCGAGCTGGGCCACTTCGGCAGCAGGGTGTCGGCGAACAGCATCTTCAGGGTGCTCGCCGGGGCCAGCCGCCAGTGCGCGTTGTGCGCGGCGAGCACCTCGCCCGACTCGGCGTCGGCGACGATCCAGGACCGGGCCGACAGGCCCTTCGGCAGCACCGGCACGCCGCTCGCGAGGTTGACCTGGGTCCCCGCCTGCCCGAGCCGGGTGCCGCCCACCGTCGACATCTTCGCGGGGGGAGCGGCCTTGGAGCCCTTCGACTCCTTGGAGTCCTTGGAATCCTTCGACTTCTTCGACTTCTTCGACGGGTCGGCCGTGGCCGTGGCCGAGGAGCCGGCCGATGGCTTGGACGAAGGGCTCGGGGCCGCGAGGGCGACGGGAGCGGTCAGCACGGTGGACAGCACTATGGTGGAAATGACCAGTAGTGAGCGCCGGATGGAGTTTTTGGGTGCGGGCACGGTCGGAAACGTACATGCAGTGCCTGAGGAAGTCCCCCCTCCCTCCCCACCCCGCGAACGGAACCGGACACCGTCCGGTGATACTGGAACCATGCCGTGCCCGCCCGGGGGGCCGCCCCCGGAGCCCCGGCCGAATCCGGGCGCCCGGCGTTGCGATGAAAGGTCAGATCTGGTGAAACTCAGCCGCCCCGTCTCCTGGTTCCTGCTCGCCTTCGGGGTATGGAGCTGGATCATCTGGATCACTTTCGTCAAGAACCTGGTCAAGGACGGCAGCGGACTCGCCTTCGACGACGGCGAGCCGACGGCGTATTTCTGGGTCCATCTGCTGCTGGCCGTCGTCTCCTTCGTATGGGGGACGGTCGTCGGAGGCATCGGGTTGCGTGGTCTGCGCGCACTGAGCCGGACGTCACGGACGTCGTAACGGAAATCTGGGGAACACCGCACCGTGGTCATCGTCTTCGTACTCGTCGCACTGCTGGTCCTGTCCGTCCTGGTGACGGGCAACTGGTACCTGTGGCGCCGGTTGTTCCGCGACACGACCCGGGCTCCGGGCGCCGTGCGCCGCGTCGGGGTGGTGGTGATCGCCGGAGGCTGGGCGCTCACCTTCGCGGCGTTTTTCGCCACGCGCAGCGGTCTCCCGTTCTGGCTCAAGCAGGTTCTGGCCTGGCCCGGCTACCTCTGGCTGGCCCTGTGCCTCTACCTGCTCCTCGCGGTGCTCGCGGGCGAGGCCGTCCGCCCGGTGCTGCGCCGGGTTCTGGAGCGCCGGGCACGGCGCACCGAAACGCCGTCCGACCAGGAGCCGGTACCGATACCGGCGGGCGCGACGGCCGCCGCGACCGTCCCGGCCGTACCCGGAACGTCACGGCCGACGGACGCGGACGCCCCCGCGCCGACCGGCACCACGCCCCCCGCGTCCGTCGGCCGTGACG
>NZ_LIQT01000598.1 GCF_001418415.1 Streptomyces hirsutus | reverse complement strand
CCGTGCCGGCTGTGCGCTGCGAGAGCATGCGTAACTGCACGGTCTCTTCCGCCTTGAACGAGCCCAGCGCTTTCAACTGCATGGTGGCGTCAGGCTCCTCCCCCCGCCCCTCCGGCGACACCATGTCCCCCCTCGCATTCGGCTCCAGTCACGCAAGCAAGACGTACGAGCGTACGACGTGGTTGCGGTCGACACGACCGCGGACCGACTGCCGACCTCACATTTCAAGACACTGGAAAACACTAGCGCTCTACACAACACCTCCACACATGAAAAACGCGCATAATAAGGCACGGCTGGTGATGAAGAGCACTCCGGAGCAAGGGTGATGACACTCACTCAGGAGGAGTCGGCGGCAGGCCGTCCGATGCGTCGAATCGCTTCACCGGCGCGCGCGATATCCTCCCGCCGCCTTGCGGGCTTCCCTCGCGTTTCCGCGTCGAAGCACTTCGACGCNNACGGTCGTCACGGCCGTCACGGCCGTCACGGCCGTCACCGCGATCGGGCTGCGCCGCCCCTCTTCGAAGCGGTCCGCCCCTCCGCGTGCAGCTCGGAGACGAGCGCGCCGGCCTCACCCTCGACGGGGGGGCGTGGAGGCACGGCACCGACCGGGAAGCGGGCGGCACCACGGCCACCGGACGACCGGGACCGCGCGGACCGCCCCCGACCTCAGCCCCGGCGGGCGGCGCGGCTCCCGGACTGCCGGCCGGCGGAGCGCTTCGTGCCGTTCGGCCACAGGCGGGGCCTCCGCTTCGCCGCGAGGTCCTCGACCCAGCCGACGGCGAGCACCGCAAGGCCGATGAGAGGCCAGATCAGGGCGAACATCCAGAGCGTGTACGTGCTGCTGATCGCCTCCACCCCGCGCTCGCTCTGCATGAACGGGAGCCGGTACAGCAGGTCGACGATCGGGACCGTCGCCATGATCAGCATGTTGTGCCACAGGTAGATGGTGACCGCCCGGTTGTTGGAGAGCGTCACCAGCTTGTCCCACTGCGCCAGACGTCCCGGGAGTTCCCGCCAGGAGGGGGAGTACTGGAGCAGGATCACGACGAAGCCGAACGACCAGGCGGCCTGGGCCAGCGGAATGTCGTTGAGGTCCCAGCCGTCGGGGCCCAGATGGTTCGACGCCCACCACAGGCCGAAGGCCATCACCAGCGACGCGCAGGAGACCGAGACGTACCGCGGGATCCGCTTCAGCATGCCGTCGTTGTGGGCGAAGCCCAGCACCCAGCAACCGCCGTAGACCGCGAAGTCGGTGATCGCGCGGCCCGTTTCGCCGGGGATGGTCACCAGGCCCGTGCCGACGATCGCCGTCAGGCCCAGGGGGGCGAGCAGGGTCGGCCAGGGGGCCCGGCGGAACGCCCACAGCAGCAGCGGCGACGCGATCACGAACCACAGGTAGGCGCGCAGGTACCACAGCGGGCCCGCGGCCTGCACCGCCCAGGTCTCGTCCAGCAGGCCCGACGGGGAGCCGAGCTCCCAGGGGTAGGGCGGAGCGCCGATCGGAACGATGTAGTTGAACAGTCCGATCAGACCCCAGGAACCGTCCTCCTTCGCCGGGTTCCAGCCGTTGGCGAACATCATCGCCAGCGCGACCGCGCCGAACGCCCACATGGGGGGCAGGAGGCGGCGGATCCGGCTGCGGATCACGCTCCCCGCCGGACGCTTCAGCGAACGCGCCATCAGCGAACCGGCCAGCGCGAACATCACGCCCATCGACGGGAACAGCACCGTCATCCAGGCCCAGCCGAACAGGTGGTAGACCACGACGCGGACCAGGGCGATGGAGCGCAGCAGGTCGAGGTACCGGTCACGGCCCGGTGTGCCGGAGGCGGCCGTGGCCGGGGCGGCGGGGTCCGTCGCGGGTGCGGGCTCGGCCGTGCGCTGGCGCGGGAGGGCGGGCGGCACCTCCGGGGTCCCGTCCGTCTCCCCCGCGGGCGCGGTTCCGTACGGGCCGGCCGGCTCCGGGCCGGGGCCCGTACCGGTCGTGTATCCGTGGGTCATGCCACGGGCCTCCGATCGTCGTCGGTCCGCGCGTTCTGGCGCGGCACCGAGCCGCCGGGCGCCTCGACGACGCCGGTGCGCCGCAGCTTCTGCCAGCGCAGGCGGCCGCCGGTGAGCGCGGTGATCCAGGACTGGAGCAGCACGACGTACATGAGCTGGCGGTAGAGGATCTGCTGCAGCGGCAGCGAGATGAGATGGGTCATGCGTTCGCGGTCGAGGCGGAAGGCGAAGGCCGCGCAGACCGCCTGGATGGCCAGGACACCCAGCCACGCCATGATCGTCTTCTGGGTCGGGCCGAAGACGATGCCGTAGAGCAGGAAGACGTCGATCAGGGGGGCCAGCAGCGGGGCCACGATCATGAACAGGGAGACGAAGGGCAGGCCCACGCGGCCGAAGCGGCCCGAGGGCCCCTTGTCGATCACGGCGCGGCGGTGCTTCCAGATGGCCTGCATGGTGCCGTAGGACCAGCGGTAGCGCTGGGACCACAGCTGCTGGACGGTCTCCGGGGCCTCGGTCCAGGCGCGGGCGTTCTCGGCGTAGACCACGCGCCAGCCGGCGCGGTGCAGCGCCATGGTGACGTCGGTGTCCTCGGCGAGCGTGTCGTCGCTCATGCCGCCGATCGGGACCAGGGCCGAGCGGCGGAAGGCGCCGACGGCTCCCGGGATGGTCGGCATGCAGCCGAGGATGTCGTACATGCGGCGGTCCAGGTTGAAGCCCATCACGTACTCGATGTGCTGCCAGGCGCCGATGAGGCTGTCCTTGTTGCCGACCTTCGCGTTGCCCGCCACGGCTCCCACCTTCGGGTCGCCGAAGGGCTGGACGAGTTCGCGGACGGTGGACGGCTCGAAGACCGTGTCGCCGTCCATCATCACGACGATGTCGTACCGGGCGTTGGCCAGGCCCCGGTTGAGCGCGGCCGGTTTGCCCGCGTTGAGCTGGCGGATCACCCGGACGTTGGGCAGGCCCATGGCCTCGACGATGCGGGCCGTGCCGTCACTGGAACCGTCGTCGATGACCAGGACCTCGATGGGGTGGTCGCTGTCCATCAGGGAACGGACGGTGTTCTCGATGCACTTGGCCTCGTTGTAGGCCGGGACCAGTACGGTCACCGGCTCGGTGACCGGCGGGCCCCAGCCGAAGCCCCGGCGGCGCACCCGGCGGGCGTGGACGCCGGAGAGGACGAGCATCAGCACGAAGCGGCCGATGACCAGGGTGCCGACGATCGCCAGGCCCGCCGCCAGGCCGCTGGTGACCTTTTCCGAGGCCTGGACCAGGAAGATCCACGCCTTGCCCTTCCACAGCTCGGAGCCGGTCACCGGGCTCATCGCGCTGGGCGCGTCCAGGGCCTCGGTGAGGTTGTCGAACGCGTAGCCGTCCTTCTTCAGGTCGGGCAGCATCCTGTCCAGCGCCTCGACGGTCTGGCTGCGGTCGCCGCCGGAGTCGTGCATCAGGACGATGGCGCCCTCGCCGTTCTTCGGCGTGGCACGGCGGATGATCTCGTCGACGCCGGGCCGCTGCCAGTCCTCGCTGTCGGTGTTGTTGACGACGGTGATGTAACCGAGGCTGCCGATGTACTCGGTGACCGGCCAGGACTTGTTGTCCATGGCGGCGGAGAAGGAGGAGTACGGCGGGCGGAAGATCGAGGTGCGCACCCCCGCCGCGCCGGTGAGCGCCAGCTGGTTCTGCGACAGCTCCCAGTCGATGCGCTTCTTGGACTGGAGGGAGAGGTCGGGGTGGTTGAAGGTGTGCAGGCCCAGTTCGTGGCCCTCGTCGACCATGCGCTGGACGAGGTCCGGGTGGCGGGAGGCCATGGTGCCGGTGACGAAGAACACCGCGTGCGCGTCGTGCTTCTTCAGCACGTCCAGCACGCGCGGGGTCCAGACCGGGTCCGGGCCGTCGTCGAAGGTGAGGACCAGACGCTTGTCGGGCACGCTCAGGCTCTCGGTGCGGCCGCCCCGGGCGTCGATGACCGGACCGCCCTCGAGGATCTTCTCCGGCACCTTGTCGGTGGGAGCGGGTGCCTGGACGCGGTGATCGGCGAGGATCTCGCTGTGCGTGTAGCCGCGCAGCATGAGCATCGCCGCCAGGGCGACGAGGACGAGCAGCGGAAGCAGCAGGCGCAGGGGCACACGGCGACGCCGGGAGCCGCCTCGGGCTCTGGTCGCGGGCCCGGGGCGGTGGGAGTGGGATGCCATCAGAGAACGTGCTCCGGGGACGGTGCGGTGGACGGGTTCGGCGGTGCGGCGGGGGGCTCCGCGGCCACGGCCGGCGCTTCGGCGGGTGCGTGGGCGAGGTCGTCGGCGCCGGCGGGTTCCTCGTCGCCGGGTTCTTCCCCGGCGGGCGGGGTGGTCGGATCGGTGCCGGTGCCGGTGCCGCCGGACGGGGTCGTCGGGACGGCGGGCGCCGAGGCGGCCGGGGGCTCGGCCGGAGCGGTGGTCGTGGAACCGCCGGCGCCGGTGCCCGGCCCGGGGGCGGTCCGGTCCGGCGTCGACGCCGGACCGGTGGCCTCGCCGGCCCCTCCCTCGGCGACGGGCGCGCCGCCCGCGGGGAGGTCGGCGCCGGGCGAGGGGAGGGTGTCGGCGTCGCCGGCGGTCGGCTCGGCGCCCGGGGGCAGGTCGGTGCCGGAGCCGGGCGACGCGTCCGGCTCGGCGGGCTGCGGCGAGGTCTCGACCTTCCCGGCGGGCTGCTCCTGCTCCTGGTCGGGTACGGGGATCCAGGGGGCGTTGGAGTTGCCGGACAGCAGCGTGGCGACGATCACGACGGCGTAGGCGGCGCAGGCCAGGCCGACGGCCAGGCCGATCCGGCGGTAGAGGCGGCTGCGGCGGCCGGACTCGTCGACGAACACGGGTCCGTCGGCGGCATCGGGGCCCGCACCGGCGCGGTGCTTGCCCGGCGTCGCCCGCAGCACGCCGTCGCCGAA
>NZ_LIQT01000597.1 GCF_001418415.1 Streptomyces hirsutus | reverse complement strand
CCGCAGGGCGGGCCTCCGATGCTGGCCTCGCACGCGGACCGGGAGCGCACCGTGGACGTGCTCCGGGCCGGGTACGCCGAGGGCCGGCTGGACCAGCAGGAGCTCGAGCGGCGCGTGGCGCGGGCCTACCAGGCGCGTACGGTGGCGGATCTGACGCTGCTGGTGGCCGATCTGCCGCAGGGTCCGGTACCGCAGACCGCGGCGGTGCAGCACCTCGCTCCCATGGCGCCGCCGACCTTCCTGCCCCGGCCGCCGAAGACCAACGAGAAGGCGGTCGGGGCCCTGGTGTGCGGGGTGCTGTGCCTGGCGACGGGTGGCCTGACCGGCATTCCGGCCGTGATCCTCGGGCACACGGCCCGCGCGGAGATCCGGCGGACGGGCGACGGCGGCGACGCGTACGCGATGACCGGGCTGGTGCTCGGCTGGCTGTCCACGGTCGGCTGGGCCCTGCTGATCATGCTGATGGTCCTGGCCGGCAGTTCGTACAGCTGAGGTCCCACCGGCATACGGCTGGGGTCCGGCCGGGGTCCGAAGGGCGGGAGACCGCCCATTCGAAGATCATTACCCGTGTTCGGGCTTCACTCGCTTCGCGCGGCGATGGGGTGAGGGCCCATTTGTTTTGACCGCAGCCAATGCTATAGGTACGCTCAGACCTTGTGCCTGGGGTGTGCCCTGGCCTCCGTGCGTGCCATCAACCGCGTTGGGGGCTGTGAACGGCCATCGCGATCATGCGTTTCTTTCTGCCCTGCGGCGGGAGTCCGCGAGATTCGACACACCCGACCGCGTGGGTCGGTGAATGTTCCAGGTTAGCTTCACCATTCGGCACACAGAAACCGGAGAAGTAGTGCCTACGATCCAGCAGCTGGTCCGGAAGGGCCGGCAGGACAAGGTCGAGAAGAACAAGACGCCCGCACTCGAGGGTTCGCCCCAGCGTCGTGGCGTCTGCACGCGTGTGTTCACGACCACCCCGAAGAAGCCGAACTCGGCCCTGCGTAAGGTCGCGCGTGTGCGTCTGACCAGCGGTATCGAGGTCACTGCTTACATTCCGGGTGAGGGACACAACCTGCAGGAGCACTCCATCGTGCTCGTGCGCGGCGGCCGTGTGAAGGACCTGCCGGGTGTTCGCTACAAGATCATCCGTGGTTCGCTCGACACCCAGGGTGTCAAGAACCGCAAGCAGGCCCGCAGCCGCTACGGCGCCAAGAAGGAGAAGTAAGAATGCCTCGTAAGGGCCCCGCCCCGAAGCGCCCGGTCATCATCGACCCGGTCTACGGTTCTCCTCTTGTCACGTCGCTCATCAACAAGGTGCTGATGAACGGCAAGCGCTCCACCGCCGAGCGCATCGTCTACGGCGCCATGGAGGGCCTTCGCGAGAAGACCGGCAACGACCCGGTCATCACGCTGAAGCGCGCTCTCGAGAACATCAAGCCGACCCTCGAGGTCAAGTCCCGCCGTGTCGGTGGCGCCACCTACCAGGTGCCGATCGAGGTCAAGCCCGGCCGTGCCAACACCCTGGCGCTGCGCTGGCTGGTGGGTTACTCCCGCGCCCGTCGCGAGAAGACCATGACCGAGCGTCTGCTCAACGAACTCCTCGACGCCAGCAACGGCCTCGGTGCCGCGGTGAAGAAGCGCGAGGACACGCACAAGATGGCCGAGTCCAACAAGGCCTTCGCGCACTACCGCTGGTAGTCGCTACCCACATCGAGACCGAGAGAAGACCGAAGCCTTATGGCTACTACTTCACTTGACCTGGCCCATGTCCGCAACATCGGGATCATGGCCCACATCGACGCGGGCAAGACGACCACCACCGAGCGGATCCTGTTCTACACCGGCGTGTCGTACAAGATCGGCGAGACCCACGAGGGTTCCGCCACGATGGACTGGATGGAGCAGGAGCAGGAGCGTGGCATCACGATCACCTCTGCTGCGACCACCTGTCACTGGCCGCTCGAGGACAACGACTACACGATCAACATCATCGACACTCCGGGGCACGTCGACTTCACCGTAGAGGTGGAGCGTTCCCTGCGCGTGCTCGACGGTGCCGTGACCGTGTTCGACGGTGTCGCCGGTGTCGAGCCGCAGTCCGAGACGGTGTGGCGTCAGGCCGACCGTTACGGCGTGCCGCGTATCTGCTTCGTCAACAAGCTTGACCGTACCGGCGCGGAGTTCCACCGCTGCGTCGACATGATCAAGGACCGCCTGGGCGCGCAGCCGCTGGTCATGCAGCTGCCGATCGGTGCCGAGGCCGACTTCAACGGCGTCGTGGACCTGGTCCGCATGAAGGCGTTCGTGTGGTCCGCCGAGGCCGCCAAGGGCGAGATGTACGACGTCGTCGACATCCCGGCCACGCACGCCGAGGCCGCCGAGGAGTGGCGCGGCAAGCTGATCGAGGCCGTCGCGGAGAACGACGAAGAGATCATGGAGCTGTACCTGGAGGGCCAGGAGCCCACCGAGGAGCAGCTGTACGCCGCGATCCG
>NZ_LIQT01000596.1 GCF_001418415.1 Streptomyces hirsutus | reverse complement strand
GCAGCTGTACGCCGCGATCCGTCGCATCACCATCGCGTCCGGCAAGTCCAGCGACACCACGGTCACCCCGGTGTTCTGCGGCACCGCGTTCAAGAACAAGGGCGTCCAGCCCCTGCTCGACGCGGTCGTGCGCTACCTCCCGACCCCGCTCGACATCGAGGCCATCGAGGGCCACGACGTCAAGGACCCCGAGGTCGTGGTCAAGCGCAAGCCGTCCGAGGACGAGCCGCTGTCGGCCCTCGCGTTCAAGATCGCGAGCGACCCGCACCTCGGCAAGCTCACCTACGTCCGGGTCTACTCGGGCCGCCTGGAGTCCGGCACCGCCGTGCTGAACTCCGTCAAGGGCAAGAAGGAGCGCATCGGCAAGATCTACCGCATGCACGCGAACAAGCGTGAGGAGATCGCGTCGGTGGGCGCCGGTGACATCGTCGCCGTCATGGGCCTGAAGCAGACCACCACCGGTGAGACGCTGTCCGACGACAAGAACCCGGTCATCCTGGAGTCCATGGACTTCCCGGCGCCGGTCATCCAGGTCGCCATCGAGCCCAAGTCGAAGGGTGACCAGGAGAAGCTGGGCGTCGCGATCCAGCGCCTGGCCGAGGAGGACCCGTCCTTCCAGGTCCACTCGGACGAGGAGACCGGCCAGACCATCATCGGTGGTATGGGCGAGCTGCACCTCGAGGTGCTGGTCGACCGTATGCGCCGTGAGTTCAAGGTCGAGGCCAACGTCGGCAAGCCGCAGGTCGCCTACCGTGAGACGATCCGCAAGGCCGTCGAGCGCGTGGACTACACCCACAAGAAGCAGACCGGTGGTACCGGTCAGTTCGCCAAGGTGCAGATCGCGATCGAGCCCATCGAGGGCGGCGACGCCTCGTACGAGTTCGTGAACAAGGTGACCGGTGGCCGCATCCCGAAGGAGTACATTCCTTCGGTGGACGCCGGCGCGCAGGAGGCCATGCAGTTCGGCATCCTCGCCGGCTACGAGATGACGGGCGTTCGCGTCACGCTCATCGACGGTGGCTACCACGAGGTGGACTCCTCCGAGCTCGCCTTCAAGATCGCCGGTTCGCAGGCCTTCAAGGAGGCCGCGCGCAAGGCTTCGCCCGTGCTCCTCGAGCCGATGATGGCCGTCGAGGTCACCACGCCCGAGGACTACATGGGTGAGGTCATCGGCGACATCAACTCCCGCCGTGGCCAGATCCAGGCCATGGAGGAGCGGGCCGGTGCTCGCGTCGTGAAGGGCCTCGTGCCCCTTTCGGAGATGTTCGGCTACGTCNNCGAGAACCGGTGGAATGCCCCCGGCCCCGGGCTTTCCAGCAAAGATCACCTGGCGCCGATGAGTAAGGCGTACAGAACCACTCCACAGGAGGACCCCAGTGGCGAAGGCGAAGTTCGAGCGGACTAAGCCGCACGTCAACATCGGCACCATCGGTCACATCGACCACGGTAAGACGACCCTCACGGCCGCCATTACCAAGGTGCTGCACGACGCGTACCCCGACCTGAACGAGGCCTCGGCCTTCGACATGATCGACAAGGCGCCTGAAGAGCGTCAGCGTGGTATCACGATCTCGATCTCGCACGTCGAGTACCAGACCGAGTCGCGTCACTACGCCCACGTCGACTGCCCCGGTCACGCGGACTACATCAAGAACATGATCACGGGTGCGGCGCAGATGGACGGCGCCATCCTCGTGGTCGCCGCGACCGACGGCCCGATGCCGCAGACCAAGGAGCACGTGCTCCT
>NZ_LIQT01000595.1 GCF_001418415.1 Streptomyces hirsutus | reverse complement strand
CCCAAAAGCCCCCTCGGCGGCGCTTCGGAACCCCTCCCGGCGCCCGTCGCGGCGCCCGTCCCGCAGCCCGCCCCTCTAGCCCGTAAGCGTGCCAGTTCGATCACAGCGGCAGGGCCCCTGTCCGCCCCGCGTCCATACGTGGCTACGATGCAGAGGGCCGGTGGACCGTACCCGGCCGGGCCCGACCGACACGGAGAAAGCCGGCGCGGCCCCAACCCCCGCTCCCGGAGGAAAATTCCGTGCCGGCTGGAACGCTGTACCGCGGCCGGGAAGGAATGTGGTCCTGGGTGGCTCATCGAGTCACCGGCGTCCTCATCTTCTTCTTCCTGTTCGTCCACGTGCTGGACACCGCCCTCGTGCGAGTGTCCCCTGAGGCCTACGACACCGTCGTGGCCACGTACAAGACGCCGATCGTCGCGCTGCTGGAGTACGGCCTCGTCGCCGCCATCCTCTTCCACGCGCTCAACGGCCTGCGTGTCATCGCCGTCGACTTCTGGCTCCAGGGCGCCCGGTACCAGAAGCAGATGCTCTGGACCGTCGTCGCCGTGTGGGTCGTGCTGATGATCGGGGCGCTCTACCCCGTGCTCGGCCACGCCGCTCGTGAACTGTTCGGGAGCTGACGCCCATGTCCACGACTGAATCCACCGCCTCGGGCATCGGCCCCGTCGAGGGCGCGTCGCTCTACTCGGTCGACAACCCCGCACCGGTCATCGAGCCCCCGCGCAAGCGGACCAAGAAGTCCCCGAAGACCACCCGGGGCAACTTCGAGATGGCCGCCTGGCTGTTCATGCGCCTGTCCGGCGTCGTCCTGGTCGTCCTGGTCATCGGGCACCTGCTGATCCAGCTCGTGCTGGACGGCGGCGTCTCCAAGATCGGTTTCGCCTTCGTGGCGGGCCGCTGGGCCTCGCCGTTCTGGCAGGTCTGGGACCTGCTGATGCTCTGGCTCGCGATGCTGCACGGCGCGAACGGCCTGCGCACGGTCATCAACGACTACGCGGAGCGCGCGAACACCCGGCTGTGGCTCAAGGGCCTGCTCTACACCGCCACGGTGTTCACCATCCTTCTGGGCACGCTGGTGATCTTCACCTTCGACCCGAACATCCGCTAGGCACAGGGCTGCGAGAATCATGAAGATCCACAAGTACGACACCGTCATCGTCGGCGCCGGTGGCGCGGGCATGCGCGCGGCCATCGAGTCGACGAAGCGCAGCCGTACCGCCGTCCTGACCAAGCTCTACCCCACCCGCTCCCACACGGGCGCCGCGCAGGGCGGCATGGCCGCCGCGCTGGCCAACGTGGAGGAGGACAACTGGGAGTGGCACACCTTCGACACGGTCAAGGGCGGTGACTACCTGGTCGACCAGGACGCCGCCGAGATCCTGGCGAAGGAGGCCATCGACTCCGTCCTCGACCTGGAGAAGATGGGCCTGCCGTTCAACCGCACCCCGGACGGCACCATCGACCAGCGCCGCTTCGGCGGCCACAGCCGCAACCACGGCGAGGCCCCGGTCCGCCGCTCCTGCTACGCGGCCGACCGCACCGGTCACATGATCCTCCAGACGCTGTACCAGAACTGCGTCAAGGAGGGCGTGGAGTTCTTCAACGAGTTCTACGTCCTGGACCAGCTGATCACCGAGGTCGACGGCGTCAAGAAGTCGGCCGGTGTGGTGGCGTACGAGCTGGCCACCGGCGAGATCCACGTCTTCCAGGCGAAGTCCGTGATCTACGCCTCCGGAGGCACCGGCAAGTTCTTCCGGGTGACCTCCAACGCGCACACCCTGACCGGTGACGGCCAGGCGGCCGTGTACCGGCGCGGGCTTCCGCTGGAGGACATGGAGTTCTTCCAGTTCCACCCGACCGGCATCTGGCGCATGGGCATCCTGCTGACGGAGGGCGCCCGCGGTGAGGGCGGCATCCTGCGCAACAAGGACGGCGAGCGCTTCATGGAGAAGTACGCGCCGGTCATGAAGGACCTCGCCTCCCGCGACGTCGTGTCCCGGTCCATCTACACGGAGATCCGTGAGGGCCGCGGCTGCGGTCCCGAGGGCGACCACGTCTTCCTGGACCTCACCCACCTCCCGCCGGAGCAGCTGGACGCCAAGCTGCCCGACATCACGGAGTTCGCGCGGACCTACCTGGGCATCGAGCCGTACACGGACCCGATCCCGATCCAGCCGACCGCGCACTACGCCATGGGCGGCATCCCGACGAACGTCCAGGGCGAGGTGCTGGCGGACAACACCACCGTCGTCCCCGGCCTGTACGCGGCGGGCGAGGTGGCCTGCGTGTCGGTGCACGGCGCCAACCGGCTGGGCACCAACTCGCTGCTGGACATCAACGTGTTCGGCAAGCGGGCCGGCATCGCGGCCGCCGCCTACGCGCACACCACCGACTTCGTCGAACTGCCGGAGAACCCGGAGTCCTTCGTCGTCGGGCAGATCGAGCGGCTGCGGACCTCCACCGGCACCGAGCGGGTGGCCGAGATCCGCCGCGAACTGCAGGACACCATGGACGCCAACGTCATGGTGTTCCGCACCGAGCAGACGATCAAGACGGCGGTGGAGAAGATCGCGGAGCTGCGCGAGCGCTACCTGAACGTCTCCATCCAGGACAAGGGCAAGCGGTTCAACACCGACCTGCTGGAGGCGATCGAGCTGGGCAACCTGCTCGATCTGGCCGAGGTCATGGCCACGTCCGCGCTCGCCCGCAAGGAGTCCCGCGGCGGTCACTACCGCGAGGACTACCCGAACCGGGACGACGTCAACTTCATGCGCCACACCATGGCGTACCGCGAGGTGGGCGACGACGGCTCCGAGTCGATCCGGCTCGACTACAAGCCGGTCGTCCAGACCCGCTACCAGCCGATGGAGCGTAAGTACTGATGGCTACCCCTGTTATGGACAAGGCGGACGCGGCCGGATCGCCCGAGCCCGGCTTCGGCGACTCCCCGTACATCACCGCGACCTTCCGGATCCGCCGGTTCAACCCGGAGGTCTCCGACGAGGTGGTCTGGGAAGACTTCCAGCTGGAGATCGACCCCAAGGAGCGTGTCCTCGACGCGCTGCACAAGATCAAGTGGGACCAGGACGGCACGCTGACCTTCCGCCGTTCCTGCGCCCACGGCATCTGCGGCTCCGACGCCATGCGGATCAACGGCAAGAACCGCCTGGCGTGCAAGACGCTGATCAAGGACCTCAATCCCGAGAAGCCGATCACGGTCGAGGCCATCAAGGGCCTCACGGTCCTCAAGGACCTGGTCGTGGACATGGAGCCGTTCTTCCAGGCGTACCGGGACGTGATGCCCTTCCTGATCACGAAGGAGACCAACGAGCCGACGCGCGAGCGGCTGCAGTCCGCCGAGGACCGCGAGCGCTTCGACGACACGACGAAGTGCATCCTGTGCGCCGCCTGCACGTCCTCGTGCCCGGTGTTCTGGAACGACGGCCAGTACTTCGGTCCGGCCGCCATCGTCAACGCGCACCGGTTCATCTTCGACTCGCGCGACGAGGCCGGCGAGCAGCGCCTGGAGATCCTCAACGACCGTGACGGCGTGTGGCGTTGCCGTACGACCTTCAACTGCACGGACGCGTGCCCGCGCGGCATCGAGGTCACCAAGGCGATCGCCGAGGTGAAGCGGGCGCTCATCACGCGCCGCTTCTGACACCTTTCCCGGTACACGGCTGAGGCCCCGATCCGCAGGATCGGGGCCTCAGCCGTGCCGGGCGCCGTGATCGGCCGCCGGAGCGGCCGCCGCCGTGTCAGCCGCGCAGGACGCGGCCCTGCTTGTCGGTGCGGTCGTTGCTCACGAGGAACAGGACGCCGTCGATCAGCGCCCAGAAGCCGAGGCCACCGCAGGTGAGCAGCTGGGCGATGCCGATGCCGACGGAGCCGACGTAGAAGCGGCCGATGCCCAGGGTTCCCAGGAAGATCTGGAGGATACCGGCGACGATCTTCGACTTGTCGGAGTAGGGGCGGCCCTGCGGGTCGTGGCCGTAGGGGGCCTGGGGGCCGGCGGGGACGGTCATGGCGCTGCTCCTGGGGAGAAGAGTGTGACGCGCCGGGCGGGTTGCCCGGACGGCCCAGGAGGAGCCGGCGGAAACACGCATACGGATCCCGCGCAACTACTGCGCTGTAACCCACGGTTCGCGAACCGTCCCCCCTGCGCCAGAGGAGCGTAAGGGGACCGGTGATCGAACAGGGAAGCAGATGGCCGAATGTTTTCGTTCTGTGATCAGCTCGGGCCGGTTCTCGCCTATTTCAGACGATGTTGCGGGCCACCGTCCAAGCCACCGCCGCCATGAGGATCACTGCCTGGACCCGGGGCGCGATCCGGGGCGCCCAGGCGCGGCCGCGCAGCCCTTCCAGCGTCCAGCGCCCCCACAGTGCCAGTGCGAACGGTGCGGCGAGCAGCAGGGCCCTGTTGTCCAGCCAGGCGGCGGCGAACTGGCCGTGCATCAGGTCGTACACCATGCGCGTGCCCCCGCAGGCCGGGCACAGCAGGCCGGTGACGGCCCGCAGCGGGCACTGGGGCAGAAGGTGACCCGGCTCGTGCGGGTCGGTGCCCCACAGGTGGGCGGCGCCCGCCACGCCCGCGGCCAGCACGGCGACGGGGGCCACCGCGGGATGCCACCGCGGCCGCCCCCGGGACGGGGCGGGCGAGGCCGCGTCAGCCACGCAGGATCCGCCCCTGGGCGTCCGTGCGGTCGTTGCTGACCAGGTACATGATGCCGTCGATCAGCGCCCAGAA
>NZ_LIQT01000594.1 GCF_001418415.1 Streptomyces hirsutus | reverse complement strand
GGTACTCCTCCGGGCCCGGCGGGTACTCCTCCGGGCCCGGCGGGGCCGGGACCGTGCCCGCCGGGCCCGCGGCCCCGGACTCCGTCCGCGTCCCCGTCCCGGCCCGCGACCGCGACACCGCCACGCCCGCCAGGCACAGGGCGCCTCCCAGGAGGGTGAGCGGGCCCGGCACTTCGCCCAGCGCGAGCCAGGACATCAGCACGACCAGGGCGGGCACCGCGTACGTGGTCGCGCCCATCCGGCTCGCGGTCGTCCTGGTCAGGGCGTAGGCCCAGGTGGTGAACGCGAGGGCGGTCGGAAAGACGCCCAGGTAGACCATGTTGAGCGTGGCGGAGACGGGCGCTTCGGCGGCCTCCCGGACGAGCTGCCCGGCGAAGGGCAGACACACCACCGCCCCGACCAGGCACCCGTACGTCGTCACCTGCAGAGGGCTCCCCGTTCCCAGGGCGGGCTTCTGCGCGACCACGCCCGCCGCGTACGCCATCGCCGCCAGCAGACACAGCACCACCCCGAGCACCGAGGAGCCGCCCTCGCCGGACATCGACAACCCCACGGTCACCGCCCCGGCGAACGACACGGCCATGCCGGCCAGCAGCCGCGGCGGCACCGAGTCCCCGAGCAGCCGGGCGCCGAGCAGCGCGATGAGGATCGGCCCGACATTCACCACGAGGGCCGCCGTGCCCGCGTCGACCTGCTGCTCGCCCCAGTTGAGGGCGACCATGTAGAAGCCGAACCAGAGCACTCCCGACACCATGATCCCGCGCCACGCGGAACGCGGCGGTACCCCTTCCCTCCGCCACAGGCAGATCGCCCCCAGCACCAGCACGCCGGCGGCCAGCCGCCCGAGGGCGAGTGCTCCCGGCGAGTAGGCGGCCCCCGCGCTGCGGATCGACACGAAGGCGGAGGCCCACAGCACCACGGTGACGGTGGCGGCCCCGGCGGCGAGCAGCTCCGCACGCCGGGCGGAGCGCGGACGGGAAACGTTCATCATGGTCCAGAGGTTAGGAGGGGAGGGATCCCGGGGGCTCGCGCTTTTCGGACGGGGCCTACGGAACGTACGGAGCGGGGCACGGCGGAGCAGGGGTACCGGAGCGGTTCGGTGCGGTGCGGGGGACGCCGGTCATCGCAGGGCCGACTTTTCGATCCCCAGCAGTTCCGACAGCGCCCGCTCGCCCTCCTCCGTCACCTTCACCGCGCGCTCGGAGCCGATGCGGACGCACCACCGCACGTCCAGGGCGTGCCGGCACAGGGCCGCGCCGGCGGCTCCGGCGAGGTGGGGGCGGCGTTCCGTCCAGTCCAGGCAGGCACGGGCCAGCGGGCGGCGGCCGTGCCGGTCGAGGCCGATGCCGAGGGTCTCGAACCAGCGCAGGCCCGTCTCGGTGAGCGCGAACCCGGTGTCCTGGAGCAGCAGCCCGCGGGCCGTGAACGCGTCCGTGACCGCGATTCCGAGCCGGCCGGCGAGATGGTCGTAGCAGGTCCGCCCGCGGGCCGCCGCCGAGCCCGCACCCGCCTGCCGCAGGGTGCGCGGACGCCGGTCCGCATCCGGGGCGACCCGCGCGGTCAGTTCCTCCACCAGCTGGGCGGCCCGCGCGTCGGCGAGCCGTACGTACCGGTGCCGGCCCTGTCGTTCCTCGGCGAGCAGCCCGCCGGCGACGAGCTTGCCCACGTGCCCGCTCAGCGTGGAGGGGGCGACACCCGCGTGCCGCGCCAGCTCGCCCGCCGTCCAGGCCCGGCCGTCCAGCAGTGCCAGCAGACACGCGGCCCGGGTCTCGTCGGCGAGCAGTCCGGCGAGCCGTGCGAGCCCGGCGGACCGGGGGTCCTTCGTGGTCATGCGCCCCAGCATGCGGTACGGACACTTCGGCGACGGCCGAACCGTACGGTCGGGCCGGCCCCCTGGCCCCCTGAGCCCCTGACC
>NZ_LIQT01000593.1 GCF_001418415.1 Streptomyces hirsutus | reverse complement strand
GTGGGCGGCCGGCCGCCCACCCCACGGAGGCCGGGTTCAGCTGCTGCTGACGGTGAGGTTGTCGGTCCGGAAGTCCAGTCCGCCGGACGACGAGGTGATCTCGTAGCCGAACTGCACGTCGCCGATGGTCTCGTTGCCCATCCAGCCCTTGGTGTCCTTGATCCAGTCGAGGATCGGCAGGATGTTGACGGTCCCGGAAGTGGAGTTGGACGTGCGCAGGAACGAGAAGACCTCGTTGGCGCCGTTGTCGCCCTTGTAGACGTTCCAGGTGTGGCCGCCGAGGGAGACCGTGCCCTGCGGGCCGCCGAGCGGGCCGACGGGACCGTACCGGTTGACCCAGAGCATGATCTCGTAGTCGTAGTCCGTGTCCCAGATGTCGTACGACGTGTTGTACGCGCCCGCGGACGGGACAGTGACGTTGTAGTTGCTGGTCAGCGAACGGAGCGAGTCGATGGGCTTGTTGACCACCTTCTTGGCGTTCGGGTACGACTTGATGCCCCCGGTGTTGGGGTGGTTGGCCCAAGCTCCCCAGTTGGTGCCGGAGTTGGCCCAGACGCACTGGCTGCCGGCGCCGGAGCCCCAGATGTTGTTGTAGAGGATGTAACC
Organism: Streptomyces hirsutus; assembly: GCF_001418415.1. Classification (GTDB taxonomy): domain Bacteria; phylum Actinomycetota; class Actinomycetes; order Streptomycetales; family Streptomycetaceae; genus Streptomyces; species Streptomyces hirsutus. The sequence goes on along the minus strand of NZ_LIQT01000593.1, from coordinate 4,419 downwards.
GTTCAGCGTGGTGTTGCCCCACTGGTCGCAGGAGCTCCAGACCGCGGCCTGGGCGGGGGCGGAGGCCACGCCGACGGTGAGGCCGAGGGCGACGGCGGGCACTGCCAGGACCTTGCCGATCCTGCTCGTGATGCTTGGTGCCATGGGGTTCCTTCCATGGGTGGGGGGAGATCGCCGATGTCACCGCGCCTTCAGGGTGAGGACGCGGTCTTCGTGGGCGACGAGGTCGAGCGGCTCGGCGCCGTCGGAAGTCCGGAGTTCGATGCGGACGGTGCGGGTGGGACGCAGGACGGCGGTGGCGCCGTCCTCGGTCCAGGTGAGGTCGAGAACGGCGCCGAAGCGGGTCCGTACGCCGTGCAGCGCCCCGCGCGGGTACTCCGCGGGCGGGGCGGGCAGCAGGACCAGCCGGCCGGGGGTGGACTGCACGAGCGCCTCGATCAGCACAGCCGGGAGGGTGTGGGCGGCGTCGGCGTTGTAGACGTCGCGGTGGGGGTAGTGCGCGCTCATCAGGGAGGCGTGGAAGAAGTCGCCGTCGAGGACCCTGCCGAGGGCACGCGCGACCCGTTCGGCGTCGCGGAGACGGGCGGCGATCAGGGCGTGGTGCAGATGGCCGTGCGCGGAGTCGTTCTCGGAGCCGCGCAGTTCGAGGGCGCGGTGGGCGGCGGCGGCCAGGTCCGGGGTGTCGTAGGGGGTGATCTCGTGCAGCGGCCAGACGGCGTAGAGGTGGCTGAGGTGGCGGTGGTCGTAGGCGTCGGCGAGGTCCGGCCGGGCCCATTCGGCCAGTGCCCCGTCCGCGTTGATCCGGTGCGGCGGGAGCCGGTCGGCGAGGGCCCGCCAGCGGTCGGCGTGCTCGGGGTGGCGGTCGGCGGCGGTGCGCAGCGCGTGCCGGGCGGCGGAGAGGTCCATGGCCGCGTTGACCGTCCCCCAACCGGCGTTCGCGGGGCGGTTCTCGGGCGAATAGGAGGGGACGACGACCAGATGGCCCTCGTCGTCGGTGCGGGTGAGGAAGTCCTCGTAGAACAGGGCGACTTCGGCGAGGACGGCGGTGGTGCGGGAATCGTGCTCGCCGCGGGTGTCGTCGTGGTCGACGAGCGGCCCCAGGAGCCAGTCGGCGCCCGCTGTCCACAGGTGGAGCGGGTACTCGCGGTTGAAGTGGTAGCTGTGCCCGGACTCGCCGTCGGAGTGCGCGGGCGCGACCACGCCCCGGGCGCCGAAGACCTCACGGGCGTTGTCCCGCCAGTCGGGCAGCTGGCGTTGGACGAGTGACGCCAGTGCCTCGGTGACCTCGGGGAGGGCCGCCGCGGCGGCGGAGGCGGTCTGGAGGTTGAGGTTGGCGTCGTGGGTGAAGGCGCCGGACCAGGCCGTGTCCCAGTCGCCGGTCCACAGGCCGGTGAGACGGGGCGGGAACAGGCCGCCGGAGGACAGCAGGTGGTAGCGGCCGGCTGCGAAGAGGCGTTCGAGCAGGGCGGCGCTGCGCGGCCGGGTCAGCAACTCCGATCCCGGCAGGGCGCGTTCGGCCGGGTCGGCGGCCAGGTCGAGGGTGACGCGCTCGTAGGCGGTGCGATGGAGGGACAGGTGGCGGGCGAGGAGGGCGTCGTACGCCTCGCCGAAGGACCCGGGCGCCGCCGAGACGTCTTCGGTCTCGCGATCGCCTTCCCCTTTGCCTTCACCTTCACCTTCGGTGAGCAGGTCCCGCAGGGCGCGTCCCTCGGCGACCACGTCCGTCTCCCCGGTGTGCCGGCGGACCCGGGTGAGCAGGAGTACGGAGCGCGCGCCCTCGACCCGCACGCCCGACAGGGCGAGCCTCGTCGCGCCGCCGGTGACGGCGACCAGGGTGACGCCGGTGTACGCGAGGTCGCTGTCCGGGTAACGGGCACGCAGGCTCAGCAGGGCGCCCTCGGCGGTGAGGACGGCGCCGTGTCCGACGCCGAGCGAGCCGGGGGCACCGGCGAGACGGGGGTCCAGGCGGATGTCGAGGGTGAGGTCCGGCCCGGTGACGTACTGGACGATCACGTCGTCGGCGCGGGAGACGAAGGCGCGGCCGGTCCGGCCGGCGCGGGCGGCCTCCGCCACGCCGGTGCGGAAGTCGACGGCGCGGCGGTGGAACGGCGGGGCCCCGGTGCCGTCCCGGGTGCCGTCGGGTCGGCGCAGACGTACCTGGAAGGCCGGGTGGAAGGGCCGTACCCACTGGAGCGGGCGGCCGTCGGTGAAGGTCTCGGCGGCGCTCGCGTCCCCGGCGAGCAACCGGTCCTGGAGGGCGGGGAGCGCGTCGGCCAGCCGGGGCGGCAGCCGGTCCTCGTCGGCGCCGACCGGACGGACCAGGGTGTGATGGGTGACGACGACCCGTTCGTCGTCCGGGTCACCGAACACAAGGACGCCGTGGTGGCCGTTCCCGCTCAGGAAGGCGTCCTCCCAGCGGGCGGCGGGCCGCGGTTCCCAGGTTCCGTGGACGGGTGCGGTCTCGTTCACGGGCGTGCGCAGGGGTGCGTTCACGGATGCGTTCATGGGCGCAGCACCGCCGCGCCGTGGCGGTCGAGGGTGACCCGGCCGGTGACGTCGGCGCCGGTGAGCAGGTCGTGGTGGGTGCCCGGCAGGTCGACGGCGACCGGTTCGCGGCCGTGGTTGAGCAGGAACAGCAGGTCGCCCCGGCGTACCGCCTCGACCTGGGCGGGGAGTCCGTCGAGCACGGGCCGCACGCCCGCGCCAGCGGCGATCCGGGTGAGGAGGTCGCGCAGCGCCTCGGGCTCCGGGAGCGTCGAGACGTACCAGGCGCGGCCCTTGCGCAGGACGGCGGGCAGTCCGTCGAGTTCGCCGCCCTTGTAGGGCGTCGTGGCATCCGCGGTGCCGTCGGCCTCCAGTTCCTCGGACCACAGGGTGCCGCGGAAGCCCTCGCAGGCGACGGTCTCCCCCGCGTCCAGCGGCCACCACTCGTGCAGGGTGCGGATGCCGAAGAGGTCCCTCAGCCGGGCGTCCATGCCGCCGGGCCGTACCCGGTCGTCCTCGTCGGCGACGCCGGTCAGGAAGCCGCAGACGAGGGTGCCGCCACCGCGCACGTGGGCGAGGAGGTTGTCGACGGCCGTGTCCGTGAGCAGGTAGAGCTGGGGGACGAGGACCAGCGGGTAGGCGGACAGGTCGTGTTCGGGGTGGGCGAAGTCGGCGGTGAGGTGGGCCTGCCACAGGGCGCGGTGCCAGGCGCGCAGCATGCCGGGGTGGTCGACCTCGCGGGACGGCCGGGCGTCCTGGTCGCCGGCCCACCAGGAGTGCCAGTCGTGCAGTACGGCGACGCGGGCGGTGCTGTGCGTGCCGGCGACGTGCGGGGCGATCCGCGCCAGATCGGCGCCGAGCCGCGTGACCTCCTGGTACGTACGGCCCCGCTCGCCGGCGTGGCTCACCATCCCGGAGTGGAACTTCTCCGCGCCCTGCCGGGACTGGCGCCACTGGAAGTAGCAGACGGCGTCCGCGCCGCGCGCCACGGCCTGCAGGGACCACAGGCGGTTGAGGCCGCGGGGCTTGGGGTGGTTCACCCCGCGCCAGTTGACCGGTCCGGCCGCCTGTTCCATGAGCATCCAGGGTCCCCGGGCCTGGGATCGCGTCATGTCCTGGACCAGGGCGCCCTCCTGGGCGCCGAAGGGGTCGCGCGGGTCGGGGTAGAGGTCGACGGAGACGACGTCCTCCTCCTCGGCCCAGCGCCAGGCGTCCTGCCCCGCCCACAGCGGCATGAAGTTGGTGGTGACCGGGAGGTGCGGGCCGTGCCGGCGGACGATGTCGCGTTCGGCGGTGTAGCACTCCAGGAGCATGTCGGACGTGAACCGCTTGAAGTCCAGCACCTGGGCGGGGTTCTTCAGGTAGTGCGGGTGGCGCGGCGGCATGATCTCGGCCCAGTCGCCGTAGCCCTGACTCCAGAAGGCGGTGCCCCAGGCGGTGTTGAGGGCGTCGAGGGTGCCGTGGCGGTCGCGGAGCCAGGCGCGGAAGCGGGCGGCTGCCTCGTCGCCCCAGTCGTAGGTGCAGTACTCGTTGTTGATGTGCCACATGGTGAGGGCCGGGTGGCCGGCGTAGCGGGCGGCCAGGTCCTCGGTGATGGCGGCGGCGTAACGGCGGTAGGTGGCGCTGGAGTGCGAGAAGTGCTGCCTGCCGCCCCACCACTCGGTACGGCCTTCCTCGTCACGGGGCAGGGTGTCCGGGTGGAGGTGCCCCATCCAGGGCGGTGGCGAGGCCGTCGGGGTGGCGAGGACGACGCCGACACCGGCCTCGCCCATCAGGTCCACGATCCGGTCCAGCCAGCCGAAGTCCCGTTCTCCCGGTTGGGGTTCGAGCTTCGCCCACGAGAACACGCCCAGCGTCACGGTGTTGACGCCGGCCTGCCGCATCAGACGGATGTCCTCGGGCCAGGTCTCCTCGGGCCACTGCTCGGGGTTGTAG
>NZ_LIQT01000592.1 GCF_001418415.1 Streptomyces hirsutus | reverse complement strand
CCGAACCGCACCCGCACCCTGACGCCCGGCTGTGCGTCGGCGTCGAGCTCCTCGGGCACGGCGTAGTCGAAGTACCGGTCGAGGTGCAGGACGCCCTTGTCGACGAGGACGCGCGCGACCGGCAGGTGCCCGGCGAGTGCGGCACCCCGCCAGGTCCGCGGCTTGGCCCGGGGCGTGTCGGCCCTGCGCACGGTCTCCCGGATGAGCGCGAGCTGTTCGGGCGGCGCGCCCCGCGCACCACCGGCCGCCTGTCCGCTCCCGCCGTTCTCGCTGCTCACGCCTGCATTCCTACCAAACACGACTGACACACGACCGACAGCGGCCACCGCCCGCCCCGCGCCGGACGCCCCGGGGCCGCGCGCACGCCGAGGCCCGGCGCCCCCGAAGGGGCACCGGGCCTCGGCGAAAGCGCCGGAGCGCGGACTACAGCCCCGCCGCCTCGCGCAGCGCGTCCACGCGGTCGGTGCGCTCCCAGGTGAAGTCGGGCAGCTCACGGCCGAAGTGGCCGTAGGCGGCGGTCTGGGCGTAGATCGGGCGGAGCAGGTCCAGGTCCCGGATGATGGCGGCCGGCCGGAGGTCGAACACGTCCTCGATCGCCCGCTCGATCCGCTCGGTGTCGACCTTGGCGGTGCCGAAGGTCTCCACGAACAGACCGACCGGCTCGGCCTTGCCGATGGCGTACGCCACCTGGACCTCGCAGCGAGAGGCCAGGCCGGCCGCGACCACGTTCTTGGCGACCCAGCGCATCGCGTACGCCGCCGAGCGGTCCACCTTGGACGGGTCCTTGCCGGAGAAGGCGCCGCCGCCGTGCCGGGCCATGCCGCCGTACGTGTCGATGATGATCTTGCGGCCGGTGAGGCCCGCGTCGCCCATCGGGCCGCCGATCTCGAAGCGGCCGGTGGGGTTGACCAGCAGACGGTACTTCTCGGTGTCCAGCTTGATGCCCTCGTCCAGCAGCGCCCTCAGCTCCGGCTCCACGACGAACTCGCGGATGTCGGGGGCGAGCAGCGACTCGAGGTCGATGTCGGAGGCGTGCTGCGAGGAGACCACGACCGTGTCGAGGCGGACGGCCTTGTCACCGTCGTACTCGATGGTGACCTGGGTCTTCCCGTCCGGGCGCAGGTAGGGGATGGTGCCGTTCTTGCGCACCTCGGACAGGCGCTTGGACAGGCGGTGCGCGAGGAAGACCGGCAGCGGCATCAGCGTCGGCGTCTCGTCCGTCGCGTAACCGAACATCAGGCCCTGGTCACCGGCGCCCTGCCGGTCCAGCTCGTCCTCGTCGCCCTCGACCCGTGACTCGTACGCCGTGTCGACGCCCTGGGCGATGTCCGGGGACTGGGAGCCGATGGACACCGACACGCCGCAGGAGGCGCCGTCGAAGCCCTTCTTCGAGGAGTCGTAGCCGATCTCCAGGATCTTGTCGCGCACCAGCTGCGGGATCGGCGCGTAGGCCTTGGTCGTGACCTCGCCGGCCACGTGCACCAGGCCGGTGGTGATGAGGGTCTCGACTGCCACGCGGGAATGGGGGTCCTCGCGGAGCAGCGCGTCGAGAATGGTGTCGCTGATCTGGTCAGCGATCTTGTCGGGGTGACCCTCGGTCACGGACTCCGAGGTGAACAGACGACGGGACACAACGCTCCCTGTGGTTGCAGCGGCTGCTGGCTGATCATTGGCGGACGGCAGGGGCTGCACCGCACACCGTCCGTGGAACAGTTTATCGGTCGCGCTTCGTCACGGGCTCCCCTGTCTCGCCTCTCGGGAACCCCCGTGACCTGCGGCACGGGCATTCTGCCCATGCCAGGGCGTGTTGGCCAGAGCCGCCACGCCCCGGCGGCGAGGTTTGGGGATCCTCACGGATCCGGAGCCCGCCGCGGATCGTTCAGCCCAGGCGCGCGGCCACCAGGTCCCAGACCGTGTCGGCCAGGGCTTCCTTGGGGCCGTGCGCCACGGGCGTCTCGCTGCCGTCGGCGCCCAGCACCACGGCCTCGTTCTCCTCGGAGCCGAACGTCTTGCGCTCGCCGACCTCGTTGACCACGAGCAGATCGCAGCCCTTGCGCTTCAGCTTGGCGCGTCCGTTGGCGAGCACGTCGTCCGTCTCCGCGGCGAAGCCGACGACCACCTGTCCGGGGCGGGCCCGGCCGGCGGAGATCTCGGCGAGGATATCCGGGTTGCGCACCAGGGCGACGGGCTCGGGTTCCCGGCCGTCCTGCTTCTTGATCTTCCCGGCCGCGTACGCCGCGGGGCGGAAGTCGGCGACCGCGGCGGCCATGACCACCGCGTCGGCGTCGGCGGCGGCCCGGAGCACTTCCTCGCGCAGTTGTACGGCGGTCCCGACGGGGACCACGTCCACTCCCGCCGGGTCGGGCAGCGCGGCGTTGGCGGCGATCAGGGTGACCCGTGCGCCCCGCGCGGCGGCGGTCCGGGCGAGGGCGTAGCCCTGCTTGCCGGAGGAGCGGTTGCCGAGGAAGCGGACGGGGTCGAGGGGCTCCCGGGTGCCGCCGGCGCTGACCACGACGTGCCGGCCTCTCAGGTCGGGCTCGGTGACGCCCCGGGCCAGTACCCGGCGGCAGACCTCGAAGATCTCGCCCGGGTCGGGCAGCCGGCCCTTGCCGGTGTCCACGCCGGTGAGCCGGCCCACCGCCGGTTCGACGACGACGGCACCGCGCCGGCGCAGGGTCGCCACATTCTCCTGGGTGGCCGGGTGCTCCCACATCTCGGTGTGCATGGCGGGGGCGAAGACCACGGGGCAGCGGGCGGTGAGCAGGGTGTTGGTGAGGAGGTCGTCGGCCAGGCCGTGCGCCGCCTTCGCCAGCATGTCCGCGGTGGCCGGGGCGACCACGACCAGGTCGGCGTGCTGCCCGATGCGGACGTGCGGCACCTCGTGGACGTCGTCCCACACCTCGGTGGAGACCGGGTGGCCGGAGAGCGCCGACCAGGTGGCGGCGCCGACGAAGTGCAGCGCGGAGGCGGTGGGGACGACGCGGACGTCGTGCCCCGACTCCGTCAGCCGCCTGAGCAGCTCGCAGGCCTTGTACGCGGCGATGCCGCCGCTGACGCCCAGAACGACCTTCGGCTTGTCCACGTCTCTCCCGTCTCTCCCCGGAATACCGGCACCGTGCGCGCCGGGGACGGCCGCACACCCCTCATGCTCGCACCATCGCGGGAACGGCCCCGCACCCCGACCGCACCACAGGCCCGGCAGACGTGCTGCCGGGCCTGTGGAAAAGTCGGCCGAAAGTCGCTGATACGACGTTCGGAATCGTGCGACTCACTGAACTGCGACTTACTGAGCGGGGCCTTCGATGGCCTCGGAGGTCAGCAGTCCCGCGTTGATCTCGCGCAGGGCGATCGAGAGCGGCTTCTCGTGGACGTGGGTGTCGACGAGGGGACCGACGTACTCGAGGAGACCCTCGCCGAGCTGCGAGTAGTACGCGTTGATCTGGCGAGCCCGCTTGGCCGCGTAGATCACGAGGCTGTACTTCGAGTCCGTGGCCTCGAGAAGCTCGTCGATCGGCGGGTTGATGATGCCCTCGGGCGTGGAGATGGAAGAGGACACGCTCTACCTTCCGATGGATGGGAAAGAATTGGTCTGCATGATCGCTGAATGACCGTTGGGGAAACGCTGACGATCACACGACGTTCATCAAGGCTAGCAGCTCGCGGGCCACGGCCTCGACGGAGGTGTTGACCAGGGTCGTATCGAACTCCGACTCGGCCGCCAGCTCGACCTTCGCGGCCTCCAGCCGGCGCTCGACCACCTCGGGCGACTCGGTGCCCCGGCCGGTGAGCCGGCGCACCAGTTCCTCCCAGGAGGGAGGGGCGAGGAAGACCAGCTGGGCCTCGGTCATGGACTCGCGGACCTGACGGGCGCCCTGGAGGTCGATCTCCAGGAGGACGGGCAGGCCCGACTCCAGGTGCTCGAGCACCGCCGCGCGCGGTGTGCCGTAGCGGTTGCCGGCGAACTCGGCCCACTCGAGCAGTTCACCGTTGGCGATCAGCTTGTCCATCTCGTCGTCGGTGACGAAGAAGTAGTGGACCCCGTCCCGCTCACCGGGGCGCGGCTTGCGGGTCGTCGCCGACACCGAGAGCCAGACCTCGGGGTGGGCCTTGCGCATATGCGCGACGACCGTGCTCTTGCCGACCCCCGAGGGGCCGGAGAGCACGGTCAGCCGCGGACGTACGTCCGGGGGTACGGGGGTCGTCCCCCGGGGTGTTGCAGCCATGCGGCGATTATTCCAGCAATCCCGGTATGCCCGGGACTCAGGAGCCGGTACTGCCGAACTCACGCTCCAGGGAGGCGATCTGGTTCGAGCCGAGACCACGCACACGGCGGCTCTCGGAGATACCCAGTCGCTCCATGATCTGCTTGGCGCGGACCTTGCCCACGCCCGGCAGGGACTCGAGCAGGGCGGAGACCTTCATCTTGCCGATGACGTCGTTCTCCTGGCCCTGCTTGATGACCTCGTGCAGGGAGGCGCCGGAGTGCTTGAGTCGATTCTTGACCTCGGCCCGCTCCCGGCGAGCCGCGGCGGCCTTTTCGAGCGCGGCTGCGCGCTGTTCAGGGGTAAGGGGCGGAAGAGCCACGCCTACGTCACCTCGGATGTCGAAACTGTCGGATACGGACCGGTGAGGAACCTAGTCGCCCCACACCAGGGGAGCCACGAGCAACACGCTTGCCCGTTCACTCTCCGTCGGAGACTAGCGGCCAACTCCGTCTGAGTCAGCGAGAACAGCGGAAAAGTCCAGGTCAGGATCGATGATGGCGGACATTTAAGGGCATAGCGACCGGGTTTTTTTGTCGTATGCGGTTTCGGCGCGCTCCTGTTTCCCTCGTCTTTCCCTCGTCGGAGGCTCAGACCGTCGCCACGGCCGTCCTGATCTCCTCCGCGAATCGCTCCGCGGCGTCACGCAGCGCGACCACGTCGGCACCGTGACGCAACACTCCCCGGCTGACGTTCGGCACGACGTTGCGCACCGCCGGGCCGAAGACCGCCGGGAGGTCCGCCGCCGTGGCTCCCTGGGCTCCGATGCCGGGAGCGAGCAGCGGACCGTTGATGTCCAGATCGTACGACGACAGGTCGCCGAGCGTCGCGCCGACGACCGCGCCGAAGGACCCCAGGGGCGTCTCCCCCGCGTTCTCGGCGGCCAGGTGTCCGAGCATGGTCGCGCCCACGCTGCGCCCGTCGGCCCGTACCGCGTGCTGCACCTCGCCGCCCTCCGCGTTGGAGGTCAGCGCCAGGACGAACAGTCCCGTGCCGCTCTCGCGGGCCAGTGCCACCGCCGGGCTCAGCGAGCCGTAGCCGAGGTACGGGGAGACGGTCAGCGCGTCCGAGAACAGCGGGGAGTCCGGGTGCAGGAAGGACTCGGCGTAGGCGGCCATGGTGGAGCCGATGTCGCCGCGCTTGGCGTCCATGACGACCAGCGCGCCGGCCTCCCGCGCCTGAGCGACCGACGCCTCCAGCACCGCGATGCCGCGCGAGCCGAAGCGCTCGAAGAACGCGCTCTGCGGCTTGAGCACGGCGACCCGGTCCGCGACCGCCTCGACGACCGTGCGGCTGAACCGCTCCAGGCCGGCCACGTCGTCGTTCAAGCCCCACTCGGCGAGCAGGGCGGCGTGCGGGTCGATGCCGACGCACAGCGGGCCGCGCGTGTCCATGGCCCGGCGCAGGCGCGCGCCGAAGGGTTCCGGTCCACTCATGCCGTTGTCCTCACCTCGGCGCCCACCGCGTCGGCGAGCGTGGCGTACGGGCTGGTGCGCAGGCGCGCGGCGAGCCCCTTGTGGAGGGTGCGGGCCCAGAAGGGGCCCTCGTAGACGAACGCGCTGTAGCCCTGGACCAGCGTGGCGCCGGCCAGGATGCGCTGCCAGGCGTCCTCGGCGTTCTCGATGCCGCCGACGCCGACCAGGGTGATCCGGTCGCCCACGCGGGCGTACAGGCGGCGCAGTACCTGAAGGGAGCGTGCCTTCAGGGGCGCGCCGGACAGGCCGCCGGTCTCCTGGACGGCGGCGGGGCCGGACCGCAGGCCGAGCCCCGCGCGCGCGATGGTGGTGTTCGTGGCGATGATCCCGTCCAGACCGAGCTCCACGGCCAGGTCGGCGACCGCGTCGACGTCCTCGTCGGCGAGGTCCGGGGCGATCTTCACCAGCAGCGGTACCCGGCGGGCGGGGGCGGCGCGGTCGGCGGCCTCGCGGACGGCGGTGAGGAGCGGGCGCAGATGGTCGACGGCCTGGAGGTCGCGCAGGCCGGGGGTGTTCGGCGAGGAGACGTTGACCACCAGGTAGTCGGCGTACGGCGCCAGCCGCTCGGCGGACTTCACGTAGTCGCCGACGGCCTCGGCCTCGGGTACGGCCTTGGTCTTGCCGATGTTGACGCCGACGACCGTCCTGAAGACGGGCGTGCGGGAGGCCAGGCGGGCGGCGACGGCCAGCGAGCCCTCGTTGTTGAAGCCCATGCGGTTGATCAGTGCGCGGTCCGCCACCAGCCGGAACAGCCGCTTCTTCGGGTTGCCGGGCTGCGGCTCACCGGTCACCGTGCCGATCTCGACGTGGTCGAAGCCGAGCATCGCCATGCCGTCGACACCGACGGCGTTCTTGTCGAAGCCGGCCGCGAGCCCGAAGGGACTGTGCAGGCGCAGGCCGAGGGCCTCGGTGCGCAGTTCCCTGTGGCGGGGCGCGAGCACGGCGGCGACGAAGGTGCGCAGGCCGGGGACGCGCGCGACGAGACGGATCCAGCGGAAGGCGAGGTGATGGGCCCGCTCCGGATCCATCCGCCGGAACACCAGATGGAAGAAGTACTTGTACATGCCTGTGTCCTCGTGAAGGGCCTGAAAAGCCTCATGAAGAGGGGGACACCGTTTCCGGTGTCCCCCTCGGGGCCGTCAGTCGCGGGCCGCTGTCAGGTGCTGCGCGTGTTCCTGGAGCGAGCGGACGCCGACCTCGCCGCGGTTGAGGGCGTCGATGCCCTGGACCGCGGCGGCGAGCGCCTGGACCGTCGTCAGGCACGGCACGGACCGCGCCACGGCGGCCGTACGGATGTCGTAGCCGTCGAGGCGTCCGCCGGTGCCGTACGGCGTGTTGACGATGAGGTCGACCTCGCCGTCGTGGATCAGCTGGACGATGGTCTTCTCGCCGTTCGGGCCGGTGCCCTCGGACTGCTTGCGCACGACGGTGGCGTTGATGCCGTTGCGCTTGAGGACCTCGGCGGTGCCGGAGGTGGCGAGGAGGTCGAAGCCGTGGGCGACGAGCTCGCGCGCGGGGAAGATCATCGAGCGCTTGTCGCGGTTGGCGACCGAGATGAAGGCGCGGCCCTTGGTGGGCAGCGGCCCGTAGGCGCCCGCCTGCGACTTGGCGTACGCGGTGCCGAAGGCGGAGTCGATGCCCATGACCTCGCCGGTGGAACGCATCTCCGGGCCCAGGACCGTGTCGACGCCGCGGCCGTGGATGTCGCGGAAGCGCGACCACGGCAGCACGGCCTCCTTGACGGAGATCGGCGCGTCGAGCGGGAGGTCGCCGCCGTCGCCCCGGGCCGGGAGCAGGCCCTCCTCGCGGAGCCCGGCGACGGTCGCGCCGAGCGAGATCCGGGCTGCCGCCTTCGCCAGCGGCACCGCGGTCGCCTTCGAGGTGAAGGGGACCGTGCGCGAGGCGCGCGGGTTGGCCTCCAGGACGTAGAGGATGTCGCCGGACAACGCGAACTGGATGTTGATCAGACCGCGCACCCCGACGCCGCGCGCGATGGCCTCCGTGGAGGCGCGCAGCCGCTTGATGTCGTAGCCGCCCAGGGTGATCGGGGGCAGGGCGCACGCCGAGTCGCCGGAGTGGATACCGGCCTCCTCGATGTGCTCCATGACGCCGCCGAGGTAGAGCTCCTCGCCGTCGTAGAGCGCGTCGACGTCGATCTCGAGGGCGTCGTCGAGGAACCGGTCGACCAGCACCGGCCGGGAGGGGCTGATCTCGGTCGATTCGGCGATGTAGGACTCGAGGCGGGTCTCGTCGTAGACGATCTCCATGCCGCGGCCGCCGAGCACGTAGGACGGGCGGACGAGGACGGGGTAGCCGATCTCGTCTGCGATGGCCCTGGCCTCGGTGAAGGTGGTGGCGGTGCCGTGCTTGGGGGCCGGCAGGCCGGCCTCCTGGAGGACCTGGCCGAAGGCGCCCCGGTCCTCGGCCGCGTGGATGGCCTCGGGGGGCGTGCCGACGATCGGTACGCCGTTGTCCTTGAGTGCCTGGGCAAGGCCCAGCGGGGTCTGGCCGCCGAGCTGGACGATCACGCCCGCGACCGGGCCGGCCTGCTGCTCCGCGTGGACGATCTCCAGGACGTCCTCCAGGGTGAGCGGCTCGAAGTACAGCCGGTCGGAGGTGTCGTAGTCGGTGGAGACGGTCTCCGGGTTGCAGTTGACCATCACGGTCTCGTACCCGCCGGGAGGAGTGGGCGCAGTGCTCAGCGCGAAGGAGGCGTGGACGCAGGAGTAGTCGAACTCGATGCCCTGGCCGATGCGGTTCGGGCCGGAGCCCAGGATGATCACCGCGGGCTTCTCGCGCGGGGCGACCTCGGTCTCCTCGTCGTAGGAGGAGTAGAAGTACGGCGTGTTCGCGGCGAACTCGGCGGCACAGGTGTCGACGGTCTTGTAGACCGGGCGGATGCCGAGGGCGTGCCGCACCTCGCGGACGACGTCCTCGCGCAGGCCGCGGATCTCGGCGACCTGCTGGTCGGAGAAGCCGTGCCGCTTGGCCTCGGCGAGCAGGTCGGCGGTCAGTTCGGGCGCGGCGGCCAGGTCGTCGGCGATCTCCTTGATGAGGAAGAGCTGGTCGACGAACCAGGGGTCGATCTTCGTCGCGTCGAAGACCTCCTGGGGGGTGGCGCCCGCGCGGATGGCCTGCATGACGGCGTTGATCCGGCCGTCGGTCGGGCGGACGGCCTCGCGCAGGAGTTCGGCCTTGTCGCCGGGCTCGCCGACGAAGGTGAAGTGGCTGCCCTTCTTCTCCAGCGAGCGCAGCGCCTTCTGGAGCGCCTCGGTGAAGTTGCGGCCGATGGCCATGGCCTCGCCGACCGACTTCATGGTGGTGGTGAGGGTGGAGTCGGCGCTCGGGAACTTCTCGAAGGCGAACCGCGGGGCCTTGACGACCACGTAGTCGAGGGTCGGCTCGAAGGAGGCCGGGGTCACCCGCGTGATGTCGTTCGGGATCTCGTCGAGGGTGTAGCCGATGGCGAGCTTGGCGGCGATCTTGGCGATGGGGAAACCGGTCGCCTTGGAGGCCAGCGCCGAGGACCGTGACACGCGCGGGTTCATCTCGATGACGATCACCCGGCCGTCCTCCGGGTTCACCGCGAACTGGATGTTGCAGCCGCCGGTGTCGACACCGACCTCGCGGATGACGGCGATGCCGATGTCGCGCAGGGTCTGGTACTCACGGTCGGTCAGCGTCATCGCGGGCGCGACGGTGATGGAGTCGCCGGTGTGCACGCCCATGGGGTCGAAGTTCTCGATGGAGCAGACGACGACCACGTTGTCGTGCTTGTCGCGCATCAGCTCCAGCTCGTACTCCTTCCAGCCGAGGATGGACTCCTCGAGGAGCACCTCGGTGGTCGGCGAGAGGGTGAGGCCCTGTCCGGCGATGCGGCGCAGCTCGTCCTCGTCGTGGGCGAAGCCGGAGCCGGCGCCGCCCATGGTGAAGGAGGGGCGGACCACGACCGGGTAGCCGCCGAGCTCGTCGACGCCGGCCACGACCTCGTCCATGGTGTGGCAGATGACCGAGCGGGCGGACTCGCCGTGCCCGGTCTTCCGGCGGACCTCCTCCACGACGTCCTTGAACAGTTCGCGGTCCTCGCCCTTGTTGATGGCCTCCACGTTGGCGCCGATCAGCTCGACGCCGTACTTCTCCAGGACGCCGTTCTCGTGCAGGGAGATCGCGGTGTTGAGGGCCGTCTGGCCGCCCAGGGTGGGCAGCAGGGCGTCCGGCCGCTCCTTGGCGATGATCTTCTCGACGAACTCGGGGGTGATGGGCTCGACGTAGGTGGCGTCGGCGATCTCCGGGTCGGTCATGATCGTCGCCGGGTTGGAGTTGACCAGGATCACCCGCAGGCCCTCGGTCTTCAGGACCCGGCACGCCTGGGTGCCGGAGTAGTCGAACTCGGCGGCCTGGCCGATGACGATCGGGCCGGAGCCGATGACCAGGACGGACTGGATATCGGTGCGCTTAGGCACGCTGGCCCTCCATCAGGGAAACGAAGCGGTCGAACAGGTAGGCGGCGTCGTGCGGGCCCGCTGCCGCTTCCGGGTGGTACTGGACACTGAAGGCCGGCCGGTCGAGCAGCCGGAGCCCTTCCACCACGTTGTCGTTGAGGCAGACGTGGGACACCTCGGCGCGGCCGAACGGGGTGTCGGAGACCTGGTCGAGGGGGGCGTCCACGGCGAATCCGTGGTTGTGCGAGGTGATCTCGACCTTGCCGGTCGTGCGGTCCTGGACCGGCTGGTTGATGCCGCGGTGGCCGTACTTGAGCTTGTAGGTGCCGAAGCCGAGGGCGCGGCCGAGGATCTGGTTGCCGAAGCAGATGCCGAACAGCGGGGTGCCGCGCTCCAGGACGGCCCGCATCACGGAGACGGGGTGGTCGGCGGTGGCGGGGTCGCCGGGTCCGTTGGAGAAGAACACGCCGTCGGGTTCGACGGCGTAGACGTCGTCCACGGTGGCGTTCGCGGGCAGCACGTGCACCTCGATGCCGCGCTGGGCCATGCGCTGCGCGGTCATGCCCTTGATGCCGAGGTCGACGGCAGCGACCGTGAACTTCTTCTCGCCGACCGCCGGTACGACGTAGGGCTCGCTGGTGGCGACCTCGGCTGCGAGGTCGGCGCCCTTCATCGGGGGGACTTCCTGGACGCGGGCCAGCAGCGTGGCGTCGTCCGGCACGGTGGCGCCGCTGAAGATGCCGACGCGCATGGCGCCCCGCTCGCGCAGGTGGCGGGTGAGCGCGCGGGTGTCGATGCCGCTGATGCCGACGACTCCCTGGGCGGCGAGTTCCTCGTCCAGGGGGCGGCGGGAGCGCCAGTTGGACGGCACGCGCGCGGGGTCGCGCACGACGTAGCCGGCGACCCAGATCCGCTGGGACTCGGGGTCGTCGTCGTTGACGCCGGTGTTGCCGACGTGCGGGGCCGTCATGACCACGACCTGGCGGTGGTAGGACGGGTCGGTGAGGGTCTCCTGGTAGCCGGTCATGCCGGTGGAGAACACGGCTTCGCCGAAGGTCTCCCCCACTGCCCCGTAGGCCCGGCCGCGGAAGATCCGGCCGTCCTCCAGGACGAGTACGGCGGGAGTCCTGGCGGCTCCCCTGGTGGAGGTCGTCATCGTGCGCCTTCCGTTTCCGTCTTGTTGATCATGTCGTTCAGGGTCTCGACCCATGTGGTGTGCTCGGCGGCGTGGTCGGAGCGGAAGCCGGAGTCGATCAGCTTGTCTCCGTGCGCCCAGGTCACGACGAGGAGACCGCCCTCGGTGAGGACCTTGCCGGCGATGCCCTTGTCGAGCCGGGCCTCGCGCAGCGCGGCGACGGGGACGAAGAAATCGCTCGCGCCGGGGCGTACGACGTCCAGTCCCGCGTCCGTCAGGGTGAGCTCGGCCCGGCTACGGGTGCCCAGACCGCGGGCCACGATGCGGTCCAGCCACTGCCCGGCGGTGGTGGAGCCGTGGTAGCGGCCGCTCATCGTCAGTTTCGCCGCACCCGGTGAATCCGGCATTCCAGGCAGCGGCGGCTCGCCGCCTCGGTCGAGGGTGGTGGTGGGAGACGGGCGGGT
>NZ_LIQT01000591.1 GCF_001418415.1 Streptomyces hirsutus | reverse complement strand
CGACGGGGACGCCCAGGACCGGGGCCGCGCGCTGCATCCGCAGGGCGTCCACGGACTCGGCCAGGAGCTCGTACTCGGTGGTGTCGTCACCGGTGGCGAGGCGCACCATCTGTCCGGCGGCCAGGGCCTCGGCCATTTCCTCCTGGTGGGCGACGTCGCCGCACCAGGCACGCAGCACGGCGGGCACGTCGGGCGCCCCGTCGGCGACGGGGACGAGCGCGCCCGGGGGTAAGTGCTCGGCCTCCGGCTGCGGGTCGAGGCGCTCGGCGATCCAGGAGGCGCGGTCGCGCAGCCACCACAGGGCGAGGGCCAGGGTGGGAGCGCGGTACGTGCCGAGGGGTACACCGATGCGGCGGCCGTCGCAGACTCCGTACGCCGTGACGTGGCACAGGAACTCGTCGTGCACGATTCCCTCCCCCGGTTGCGTTGCCCGTCGGCCGACCGGGCTCGCTCTCCGGTGGGTCGCGTGCTGTGCGTGAGGGCGCCGTTGCGCGGGGTGAAGCGCTCTCGTTGTCGAGTATGTTCACCACTGAATCACTGTCACCACGCCTTTCCGGCCACTCTCCTGGCATATTCGCCCCTCAGGTTGGCCGGAATGGTGTGTTTGCGGTGCCCGGTACGGCACGAAGCGGACCGGCACGGCGCCGGCCGTGCCGTCATGACGTCGACGGCACGGCCGGAAACGATCTGCCGGACGCCGGTCCTACTGCTTGACGACGGCGTCGATGCGGGCCAGTTCGTCCGCGTCGAAGTCGAGGTTGCGGGTGGCCGCGACGCTGTCCTCCAGCTGCCGCGGGCTGCTCGCCCCGACCAGGGCCGAGGTCACACGTCCGCCGCGCAGCACCCAGGCGAGCGCCATCTGCGCGAGGGTCTGGCCGCGGGACTCGGCGATCCCGTTCAGCGTGCGCAGCCGCTCCACCAGCTCACCGGTGACGGCGTCGGTGTCCAGGAACGGGCTGTCGCTCGCGGCCCGGGAGTCCTCGGGGATGCCGTCGAGGTAGCGGGCGGTCAGCAGCCCCTGCTCCAGCGGGGAGTAGGCGATGAAGCCGACCTGGAGCTCGTCCAGGGCGTCCAGTAGCCCTTCGTCCTCCGGGCGCCGGTCGAGCATCGAGTAGCGGGGCTGGTGGATCAGCAGCGGGGTGCCCAGCTCGCCCAGGATGCGGGCGGCCTCGCGGGTCTGCTCCGCGGAGTAGTTGGAGACGCCGACGTAGAGCGCCTTGCCCTGTTGGACCGCCGAATGCAGGGCCCCCATCGTCTCCTCCAGCGGAGTCTCCGGGTCGAAGCGGTGCGAGTAGAAGACGTCGACGTAGTCGAGGCCCATGCGGCCGAGGCTCTGGTCGAGCGAGGACAGCAGGTACTTGCGGGAGCCCCATTCGCCGTACGGACCGGGCCACATCAGGTAGCCGGCCTTGGTGGAGATCACCAGCTCGTCGCGGTACGGCGCGAAGTCCGCCCGCAGGGCCTCGCCGAGGGCGGACTCGGCGGCACCGGGGGGCGGGCCGTAGTTGTTGGCGAGGTCGAAGTGGGTGACACCGAGGTCGAAGGCGCGGCGCAGGATGGCGCGCTGGGTCTCGGCGGGGCGGTCGGGACCGAAGTTGTGCCACAGACCGAGCGAGAGCGCGGGAAGCATGAGCCCGCTGCGTCCGGTGCGCCGGTAGGGCAGATCCGCGTAACGGTCGGGGTGCGGGGTGTACAACGTGACTCCAGGGGGTTGGTGCGCAGAGGGGGTGCACGGGCGTCCGGCTCCGTGGAACCAGAACCGGGTTCCACTCTGTCGCGGTCCGCGGGCAGCGGTCCAACAGAAGAATCCGATGGAATTCAGCGAATACGCTTCTCAATCATGGAACTGCGTCATCTTCAGCATTTCGTCGCCGTCGCCGAGGACCAGCACTTCACCCGTGCGGCGGAGCGGCTGCTGGTCTCCCAGTCGGGCCTTTCGGCGTCGATCCGCTCCCTGGAGCGCGAACTGCAGACACCGTTGTTCGTACGGACGACCCGGAGGGTGACGCTCACGGAGGCCGGCCGGGCGCTGCTGGTGGAGGCCGAGCGGATCCTGGCGCAGGTGCGGGCGGCGCACGAGGCGGTGGCCGCGGTACAGGGAGTGCTGCGCGGCACGCTCGCTCTGGGCGCCGAGCAGTGCATCGCCGGGGTGCATCCGGCGGAACTGCTGGCCGATTTCCGGCGGCGCCATCCGGACGTGGAGATCCGGCTGCGGCAAGGGGGCTCGGCGGCACTGGCGGAGGAGGTCGCGGCGGGACGCCTCGATCTGGCCTTCGCCTACCGGACCCACACGGACCCCGACCAGTTGCGGTCGGTGGCCCTCACCAGCGAGCCGATGACCGTGCTCTGCCATCCCGATCACCGCCTGGCGCTGGCCGGGGCGCCGCTGACCCCGCACGATCTGGGCGGCGAGGTGTTCGTGGACTTCCATCCCGACTGGGGCCCGCGCCGCGCCACCGACACCGCGTTCGCCACCGCCGGCGTACGGCGCACGGTGGCGCTGGAGGTGAACGACGTGCACAGTCTGCTGGACCTGGTGGACGAGAACCTCGGCATCGCCGTCGTCCCCCAGCATTTCCGGCACAAGCGCGCGGCGCTGACCGCGCTGCCGCTGAAGGACAGCGGCGAGCCGGTGTACGAGAGTGTGGTGCTGGTCCCGCCCGAGGAGGCGACCAGCCCGGCGGCGCGGGCGCTGATGGCCCTGCTGGACGGCGGGGAGGCGTAGCGGCCGGCGGGCGAGAAGGACGGCGCACGTCCGCGCGCGTCCGGCGGGGCGCGCGCAGGGGGGCGGACAGGGCGCGTACGACGGCGGGATGCGCGAGGGTGGTCCCATGCTTGCCAAGGACATCCTCATCGACGGCTACGGCAGAATTCGCGAAGAGGTCCACGCCGCCGTGACCGGGCTCGGCTCCGACACCCTGAACACCGTGCCGGCTCCGGGCGCCAACTCCGTCGCCTGGCTGGTCTGGCACCTCACCCGGGTCCAGGACGACCATGTCGCGGACGCCTTCGGGCTCGACCAGGTGTGGCTCGCCCAGGGCTTCGAGAAGCGGTTCGCGCTCGGCCTGCCCCGCCACGACACCGGGTACGGCCACACCCCGGAGCGGGTCGCCGAGGTGCGGGTCGGCTCGGGCGACCTCCTCACCGGCTACTACGACGCGGTGCACGAGCAGACCCTGGACGCCCTGCGCGCGCTGGCCGCCAAGGACCTGGAGCGCATCGTGGACGAGCGCTGGGATCCACCCGTGAGCCTGGGGGTGCGCCTGGTCAGCGTCCTGTCCGACGATCTCCAGCACGCCGGACAGGCCGCCTATGTACGGGGACTGCTTCAGCGCACGGAGTCGTAGCCGGGCAGGACCACGTCCCTGAGCAGGGCGTTGCGCTCGTCGAACGGGAGGAACGCGCTCTTGACGGCGTTCACCGTGACGGTCCGCAGATCCTCGACGGTCCAGTCGGCCTGCTCCACCAGCAGGGACATCTCACGAGTCATCGTGGTGCCGGACACCAGTCGGTTGTCCGTGTTGAGGGTGACCCAGAAGCCGAGGTCCTTCAACGCGGTGATGGGGTGCGTGGCGATCGAACCGGCGGCCCCGGTCTGGAGGTTGGAGGTGGGGCACATCTCCAGCGCGATACGGCGGTCGCGGACCCAGCCCGCGAGCCGGCCGAGCTTGCCGTCGACGATGTCCTCGGTGATCCGCACGCCGTGACCGATGCGCTGGGCGCCGCACAGTTGGACGGCCTGGTGGATGCTGGGCAGGCCGTGGGCCTCGCCGGCGTGGATGGTGAACGGCACGCTCTCGCGGCGCAGGTGCTCGAAGGCGTCCAGGTGATCGGCGGCGGGGAAGCCGTCCTCTGCGCCGGCGATGTCGAAGCCCACGACGCCCGCGTCCCGGAACGCCACCACCAGGTCGGCGGTCTCCCGCGTCCGGTCGAACATCCGCATGCCGCACAGCAGCGTTCCGACCCGTACCGGCGTCCCCGTCGCGGCGGCCTTGGCCATACCGGCCGCGAGGCCCTCCTGTACGGCCTCGACCACCTCGGGCAGGGTCAGTCCGCCCTTCGTCATCAACTCGGGGGCGTAGCGGACCTCGCCGTAGACGACACCGTCGGCGGCGAGGTCGAGCACGTACTCCTCGGCGGTGCGCAGCAGTCCCTCGCGGGTCTGCATGACGGCGAGGGTGTGCTCGAAGGTGGCTATGTAGCGCACCAGGTCACCGGAGTCGGCGGCCTCGACGTACCAGGCGGCGAGCTCGTCCGGGTCGGTGGTGGGCAGGGTGTGGCCGACCGTGTCCGCGAGTTCCACCACGGTGGCCGGCCGCAGTCCGCCGTCGAGGTGGTCGTGCAGCACGGCCTTGGGCAGCCGGCGGAGGGTGTCGGTGTCGGGGGTGATGCGGGGCGCGGTCATGGGCGGGCGTTCCTCAGCGGTTCGGTGTCGGTGGCGGAATCGGTGCCGGTGGCGGAAGGGGGAGCGGAATCGGTGGTGATGCCGGTGTGCGGGATCAGCCGGCGGGCTGGAGCAGGTCCCAGCGGTTGCCGTACAGGTCCTGGAAGACGGCGACCGAGCCGTACGGTTCGTGGCGCGGACTCTCCAGGAAGGTCACGCCCGCGGCCGTCATCCGGGCGTGGTCGCGTGCGAAGTCGTCGGTGTGCGGGAAGAAGCCGACGCGCCCGCCGGTCTGGTCGCCGACCCGGGCTCGTCGGCCGTCGCCCTTGGCGCGGGCCGGCAACAGGCCGGTGCCGGTGCCGCCCGTGTCCGGTTCGACGACGACCCAGCGGGATCCGTCGGGCCGGGGGGTGTCCTCGGCGCGCCGGAATCCGAGGGCTTCGGTGGAGAAGCGGATCGCCTCGTCGTAGTCGTCGACGACCGGGGCGACCAGGGCGACACGTCTCATCGGGACCTTTCCGGGGTGGGATCGATCGGCAGAGGTTATACGTAAAACGTATGTATGCGCCAGTTCCGCTCCCGGCAGCGCCCGGGACGTGGGCCCGAAGACCTACGACGACAGCCCGAGGTGTCCGGGCGGCTCGCTCGGCTACCGTCCACGCATGAAGATCACCAAGTCACCGCAGCGGAGTCGGGAGCAGCGCAGAGGCGATGTCCTGGACCGCCTGGAGCGGGAGACGGACGTCTGGGTGGCATCGGCGGACTCCGAGGGGCTGCCCTGCCTGGTGCCGCTGTGGTTCGTGTGGGACGGCGAGGCCGTCTGGCTGGCGACCCGGCCGGCCAACCCCACCGGCCGCAACCTGCGGGAGGGCGGCCGGACCCGGCTGGCGTTCGGCGACACGCGGGACGTCGTCCTGATCGACGGCGTGGTGGAGACGTACGGCGCACGGGAGGTGCCGCCGGTGGCGGCGGAGGCGTTCCGGGAGAAGACCGGCTGGGATCCGCGCGCGGACCGGGCCGCCTACGCCTTCTTCCGGGTGCGCCCCCGGGCGGTGCAGGCCTGGTGCGGGGAACACGAACTGCCGATGCGGCATCTCATGCGGGACGGAATCTGGCTGGTGTAGGGAGCGTTGCGGCGGCGGCGCAACGCTCCCCGTTCCGCCCCGGGTTACGGATACGTGTACGTGTTGAGGGCGTCGACGGCGGACGCCGGGTTGCCGAGGTCGTAGCGGTCCACGGCGAGGAAGTTGGGCTTCTTGCGGGCGGCGGGCTGGCAGAACCTGCGGGCGCGGTCGGCGAGTTTCCCGTTGTCCGTGCGGGCCGTGTCGGCGACCGGGGCGTCCCGGAAGTGGTTCATGACGAAGAGGGGGCGGAAGCCCGGCTCGGTGCGGGTGAGCGGGATGTCGGCGCCGGCGTCGTACCAGCGGCTGTAGCAGGACCAGTCGGAGGCGCCGACGCCGGACCCCATGGACCAGTGGTTCTCGACGGTCCACTCACGCTGGTACATGACGCCGAAGCTGTCCCGGGTCAGCCCGGCGGACTGGTCGGCGGAGCGGCTGTGGTCACTGAAGATCAGCAGCCGTTGTCCGGTGGCGGTCATGTCCGCCAGCGTCGGCCACCCCTTCTCCCTCACGCCGCTGCGGTCCGGCCGGTAGAGCACGTCCGACAGGCCGTTGACACGGGCGAGTTCGGCGCGCAGCACGCCGGGATCGACGTAGTCCTCCAGGAACACGGTGACGACCTGGTCGGGGTGGGCCTTGAGGAAGTCGACCATGCGCTGGAGGTCCACCCAGAGCGCGACGGGCCTGCTGACCAGGGTGCAGCTGTTGTGGCAGAGGATCGCGCCGTCCGGGGTCTGATGGATGTCCAGCATGAATCCGCGTACCCCGTCGGTGAGTTGGCGTTCGATGCCCCGCGTCTGATTGGGGAAGAGGTTGACGAAGGGCGGGGCGAAGCCGCCGTCGACTCCATTGGCGTAGGCGTTGTGCGAGGTGAGGAAGGTGACCTGGTCCAGGGTGCGGCCGTCCCGGGGCGGCATGGGGCGGGTGACGGGAGAGACCGGGGTGAGATACCAGTGGGCGAGGTCCGAGGAGCCTGCGGAGACGGCGAGTTGGGCAGGGTGGTTGGCACCGGGGGGTCTGGGGGCGACCGTGAGGCGCCGGTCGGTGCCGGGTGCGCCGAGTGTGTACCGGTCGGCGCCGGCGGGGGTGATGTCCCAGGCCGCGTCGGCGCTCGCGCAGGGGACGGTCCTGGCCTGGTCGCCGACGCGGCCCAGGCAGGTACCCGGGGTGTCCGTGTTCTCCAGGAGGGAGGAAGCGCCGTTCGGGCGCAGGTTCCACTGCTGGTGGTCCTCATTGCCACGGGGCCGGTGCTGCTCGACGGATCCGGCGTTGCCGGCCGCGTTCAGGCCTGTGGCCGCGCTCTGCACGTAGAAGGTGCCGGGTTCCGGTACCGCGTCGGCCCCGGCCGCGGGGGCCGGTGCCACGACCGCCGCGAGAAGAGCGGTGGTCGTGGCGAGCAGGGCGTGGGGGGTGCGCATGGTGGGTGCCCTTCGTCCGAAGGATGGCCGCGCGCCGCCCACGCACACGGAGTGGGCGTGGGCGGTACTCGGCCGGATCAGATAGCCAGGGGCATGACACCATGCACGGCCGTCCCGCGTCAGCAGTACAGGTTGCCGCCGGGTGACGTCCCGAGGATCTGGGTGAACTGCTGATACGTGGTCACCCTGCTCTGCACCTGCGCCGGGTTGCGGCCGTCGCACTCCAGGGAGCCGTTGATGCTGCGGATCGTCTGGCCGAAACCGGCCTGGTTGACCATGGCGTTGTGCCCCGTCATGCTGCCGGGACCGGACTGGGTGTTCCAGTACCACAGGGCCGTCTTCCAGGCGACGGACGCGTCGTTCTGCACCAGCCAGGGGTTGTTCAGCAGATCGATGCCGAGCGCATCGCCCGCGGCCTTGTAGTTGAAGTTCCAGCTCAGCTGGATCGGCCCGCGCCCGTAGTAGCCGGACTGACCGGCCGGGCAGCCGTACGGCTGCCC
>NZ_LIQT01000590.1 GCF_001418415.1 Streptomyces hirsutus | reverse complement strand
CCCCACGCCGTCCCCCACGCCGTCCCCCACGCCCACGTATCCGCCGCCGGGCGGCACCTACGCGCAGGTGGTGAATCTGGCGTCGGGCCTGTGCCTGGACATCGACGGCGACCTGGAGAACCGCACGGACGTCGTCACGGCAGCCTGCGACTCCTCCCGCTCCCAGCCGTGGCGGGTCGACGCGGAGCGCGGTGTGCTGCAGTCCTACGCCGACCCCGACTACTGCCTGGACAGCCGTGGCGCGGTGGGCCGGGGCGTCGGCATCTGGGAGTGCGACTCGGTGGACGGGCGCAATGGACAGAACCTGCGCTTCGCCGNNGGCCGGGAGCGGCTCGGTGTCCCTGGGCGGGGAGGCGGGGCGGACGGATCAGAGGTGGCGGGCCGGGACCTGATCCCACGGGTCAGAGCACGCGGACACCGCGCCGCCACACGCCCGTGACCAGGGGGACGCCGGGGCGGTAGGCCAGGTGGACGTGGCTCGGGGCGTCGAGGAGGACGAGGTCGGCGCGGGCCCCGGGGGCGAGCCGGCCGACGTCGGTGCGGCGCAGGGCCGCCGCACCCCCCGCGGTGGCCGACCAGAGGGCCTCGTCGGGCGTCATGCCCATGTCCCGCACGGCGAGCGCGACGCAGAACGGCACCGAGGACGTGAAGGACGACCCCGGGTTGCAGTCCGTGGACAGCGCGACGGTGACGCCCGCGTCGAGCAGCCTGCGGGCGTCGGGCCAGGCGGCCCGGGTGGAGAACTCGGCGCCCGGCAGCAGGGTCGCGACCGTACGGCTGTCGGCCAGGGCGTCGACGTCCGCGTCGGTGAGGTGGGTGCAGTGGTCCGCGCTGGCCGCGTCGAGTTCGACGGCGAGCTGCACGCCGGGGCCGTGGGTGAGCTGGTTGGCGTGGACGCGCGGGTGCAGGCCCCTGGCCCGGCCGGCGGTGAGGACGGCGCGCGCCTGGTCTCCGTCGAAGGCTCCCCGCTCGCAGAAGACATCGATCCAGCGGGCGTGCGGCGCGCACGCGTCCAGCATCCGTCCGGTGACCAGGTCCACGTAGCCGGCCGGGTCGTCGGCGTACTCGGGGGCGACGATGTGGGCGCCGAGGTAGGTGACCTCGTCGGTGTGGCGGGCGGCCAGCCGCAGGGCGCGGGCCTCGTCCTCGGGGGTCAGGCCGTAGCCGGACTTGGTCTCGATGGTCGTGGTGCCCTGGCGCAGCGCCTCGGTGAGGAAGCGGGTCAGGTTCGCCTCGAGTTCCGCGTCGCTCGCGGCCCGGGTGGCGGCGACGGTGGTGCGGATGCCGCCCGCGCTGTAGGGGCGGCCGGACATCCGGGCGTTGAACTCGTCGGTGCGGTCGCCCGCGAAGACCAGGTGGGAGTGCGAGTCGACGAAACCCGGGATCACCGTCCGGCCCGCGGCGTCGACCCGATGGTCGGTGGCGGGCGCTTTGCCCGATGCACCGGTCCACACGACGCGGTCGCCGTCGATGACGACGGCCGCGTCCCGGAGCAGACCGAGGGGTGAACCTCCCCCGCTCTCGCACGTGCCCGAGCGGGGGGACCCCCTGCGAGGGAGGGGTCGTTGGTGACCAGCGTGGCGATGCCGGTGATGGCGGTGCTGCTCATGACGTCCTCGTGGGTGGCGGGGGCGGACACGGGATTCCTGCGGTCGGTGCTCCGGCGGGCGGTGCTCCGGCGGGCGGTGTTCCGGTGGCCGGCGTTCCGGTGGCCGGCGTTCCGGTGGCCGGCGTTCCGGTGGCCGGCGTTCAGGTGGCCGGCGTTCAGGTCCTCAGTGCCTCGACAGCGCGCGCCAGGGCGTGCGGCACATCGGGCACGAGGGTGTGCGCCCCGTCGCGTACGACGTGCCGCCCCGCCACGATCGTGTGCCGTACGTCGGCCGCCGTCGCGGCGAATACGGCGGTCTCGGCACCGAGCCGGGGCGGTGGCCCCGCTGTTCTGACCGACTCCAGGGTGAGGGTGGTCAGGTCGGCGAGGGCTCCGGGTTCGATGGTGCCCGCCCGCTCCCAGCCGAGGGCGGCGTGACCGTCGGCGGTGGCCGCCCTCAGCAGTGCGTTCGCCGTCCAGTGGCCGCGGGTGCGGGTGCGCAGGCGCTCGTTCAGCTCCAGGGCGCGCGCCTCCTCCAGCAGGTCGATGACGGCGTGGCTGTCCGAGCCGAGGGACAGCGGGGAGCCCTGGCGCTGGAGGGTGGCCGCGGGGCCGATGCCGTCGGCCAGGTCGCGTTCCGTGGTGGGGCACATGCAGGTGCCGGTGCCGCTGCCGCCGATGAGCGCGATGTCCTGGCCGGTGAGGTGTGTGTTGTGGATGCCGGTGGTGCGCGGTCCGAGCACGCCGTGGTCGGCGAGAAGGCGGGTCGGGGTGCGGCCGTGCGCCTCCTGGCACGCCTCGTTCTCGGCGGTCTGCTCCGACAGGTGCACGTGCAGCGGGGCCCGTCGCTCCTCCGCCCAGCGTGCCACGGTCTCCAGCTCCCTGGCGGGCACGGCCCGTACGGAGTGGATGGCGGCACCGATCCGTGCGTGGTCCCGCTCCTTGAGGACTGAACAGCGTTCGGCCCAGGCCTCGGCGGTGCCGTCGGAGAAGCGGCGCTGGTGGGCGGTGGGCGGTTCGCCGAAGCCGGCGGACAGGTAGGCGGTGTCGAGGAGGGTGATGCGGACACCTGCCTCGGCGGCGGCCGCGATGAGCGCCTCCCCCATGGCGTTGGGGTCGGCGTACGGGGTGCCGTCGGGGGCGTGGTGCAGGTAGTGGAACTCGCCGACGGCGGTGATCCCGGCGAGGGCCATCTCCGCGTACACGGCGCGGGCGAGCCGGTGGTAGGTCTCGGGGGTCAGCCGGTCGGCGACCGAGTACATCACCTCGCGCCAGGTCCAGAAGGTGCCGGCCCCGACCTGGACGGTGCCGCGCAGTGCGCGGTGAAAAGCGTGCGAGTGGGCGTTGGCCAGTCCGGGGAGGGTCAGCCCGCGCAGGATCTCCGCCCCGGGGGGCGGGGCGGGAACGTCCGTGGTGACGGCGGTGATGCGGCCGTCACCACCGCCGTCGCCGCGGACACCGACGGCCACGGTCACGCCCGGCTCGACCCGGTCGCCGAGCCAGGCGTGCTCCAGCCAGAACGTCCGCCCGGTGGCCGTGGGGGGCGCGGCGGACGCAGCGGCCGGCACAGCGGCGGGCGCAGTGGATGCGGTGGGCCCGGCGGGCGGGGTGGCTGGGGTGGCCCGGCCGGTCGTCGCGCCCGCCGTGGTGCCGCTGTCCCGTGTCACCTGTCCACCAGCCCCTCCAGTACGTCGGCGAGTGCGGCCACCCCGGCCAGGCAGTCGTCCTCGGCCGCGTGCTTGGCCGGGGAGTGCGAGACGCCCGTGGGGTTGCGCACGAACAGCATGGCGGTCGGAATGCTCGCGGAGAGGATCCCGGCGTCTTGTCCCGCCCCCGTGCCG
>NZ_LIQT01000059.1 GCF_001418415.1 Streptomyces hirsutus | reverse complement strand
ATCCCTTCCGGTCCCTCCGGCCCTTTCCCTCCGGTCCCTCCCCGCCCTCCGGCCCCTCTCCCGGGCGGGTTCCGCGCCGGGTCACGGTGTGGCCGCTGTATCCGGTCCCGGCGTTTCCGCGGCACCTCGCCCCGGTAGGGTTCGCCTCCGGGAAGGGGAAGGTGAAGGAACCGGATGAGCAGGTATCTCGGCCTTCGAAGGCTCCACGAGGTCCGCGGGTTCGGCGGGTTCGGCCGGAGCGCGCTGATCGCGGCCTCGGTGACCGCTCTGTCGTTGACGGCGAGCGGCTGCGTGGTGGTGCACGGTGAGCGGGAGGTGCTTCCGGCCACCACCCGCGCCGAAGCGGCCACGGCGCTCCAGGAGTTCACGGCCGCCTACAACAAGGCCGACAAGGCGTACGACAGTTCCCTGGACGCCGAGTACACCACCGGCGCGCTCGCCGACATCGACTCGGCGCGGCTGACGGCGGGGAAGGCCAACAGCCCGGACGGCAATGCCCGGCACGCGCCGCTGAAGCTGACGGACGCGAAGTTCACCATTCCCAAGAAGGCCGGCTGGCCCCGCTGGTTCCTCGCGGACGCGGCCGGCAACAAGGGCGGCGACTCCCGCTGGCTGCTGGTGTTCACGCGCAGTGGTCAGGACGAGACCTGGGAGGCGGCGTATCTGACGCTGGTCGCCCCGGACGCCCTGCCCAAGTTCGCGGTGGACGAGGACGGCTGGGCCGAGGCGGTGCCCGCGAACGCGGCCGATCCTGCCGTGCCGCCCGGGGAGTTGAGCGCGGCCTACGCGACGTACCTGAAGAAGGGCGAGGACGGTGGCGAAGCCGCCTTCGCCGAGGGACCGCACACCAGCGCGTGGCGGGAGCTGCGGACGAAGAAGTCGGTCCGGCCGGGCCTGGCCACGCAGTACATCGACGAGCCGATGACGAACGGCGACTACGCGCCGCTGGCGCTGCGTACCGAGGACGGCGGGGCGCTGGTCTTCTTCACCACGCGCCACTTCGAGAAGCAGACCGCCGCTGCGGGGGCGTCCGTGCCGACGCCGAACAAGGACGTGCTGGCGCTGACCACCGGCGAGATCCGGCAGACCCTGACGATGGAGTTCGTGTCCAACCAGGTGGCTCTGGACCCGGGCGACGACGGCGGTGGCGACGGCGAGGTGGAGATCCTGGGGAGGATCCAGGGGCTGACGTCGGCAAAAGGCGAGTAGCACAGCCACTGCCGTACGGCCGGGACGGGACGACCGGACCGGACCCGTGGCGGAGTGGACCGGGGTGGACCGGGACGACAAACCCTAACGGCGCGAGGGCCAGGCCGCGGCGGCTGCCTGTTCGGGGTTTTCGCCGGCGTGGCGGGCGCAGGCGTCGGTGAGGTATTCCAGCAGGCTCAGCGGGTCGGGCAGCGGATGCTCCGGGCCGCGGACCCAGTGCACCGACCGGTTGTCGTCACCGGGCAGTCGCGCGGGCGGTACCAGGACGTACGAACCGCGGCAGTGCCAGCGCAGGCCGGGATGCTCGTCCATCGTCTCGGGGTGGCAGTCCAGCTCGCACGGCCACCACTCGTCCTCGTCCTCGGGGGTGCCCCGGGTGAGGGTGAAGACCAGCATGCGGCCGTCGTCGCTCTCCGCGACGGGGCCGACCTCGACCCCGTCCTCCGACAGGCGCTCCAACGCCTCGCGACCGGCTTCGAGGGGCACGTCGAGTACGTCGTGCACCATGCCGGTCGCGGTGATGAAGTTGGCCTGCGGCTGGTGGCGGGCCCAGCGTTCGATCTGGGCGCGGTCGGTGGTGGACTGCGTCTGCCAGGCGAACGACACGGGATGCCGGGCGGGAGTGGGACAACCGACGCGGTCGCAGGAACAGCCGTATCCGGCCGGGTGGGCGGCGGGCGCGAGAGGGAGTCCCGCACCGGCGGCGGCGAGCAGCAGAGCCTCACGGTCGCCTTCGTCGACGGCCGGCTCCGGGCGGCGTCCGCGCAGCCATCGGGAGAGTTTGCCCTGCCTGCCGGTCCTACCGCCGAACTCCGCGCTCATCTAGCTCCTCGCCTCGCCGTCGTGCCCCCAGCATGCCCTATCGTCCCACCATCCTGCGCCTCGGGGGGCCGGGGCACATAATCGGCGCAGCCGGGACAAGCGGGCCCTGACGTGACGAGGGGCGCCCCGCGGGGCGAAAGGTATGCCTGCGGGGCGCGGCCGCCCCTCGGCATCGGGCCTGGTCAGCGCGGGGCGAGGCCGTTGAGGGCGTAGTCGACGAGGGTGTCGGTGTACTCGTAGGTGATCGGCCCCGTGTACTGGAGCCAACGCTGGGCGAGTGGCGAGACGAACAGTTCCAGGGCGATGCGCGGGTCGATGTCGGGGCGCACCTGACCGGCTTCCTGCGCGGAGCGCAGCCGGTCGACGTAGAGCTGGAGCTGCGGTTCCAGCAGTTGGGCGACGAACCTCCGGCCCAGCTCCTCGTTGACGACGCCCTCGGCGGCCAGCGCGCGGGACGGCGCCTCGAACCCGGGGTCGCGCAGCTCGTCGACCGTGGCGCGCAGGACGAGCTTGAGGTCGGCGGCGAGGTCCCCGGTGTCGGGGATCCCCTGGCTCTCGTGGCCCGCCCGGCCCTCCTGCCCCTCATGGTTTTCGTGTTCCTGCGCGGCGGTGCGGGCGGCCTGCTCGCTCAGGTCGAGGAAGGCCTCCAGCAGGACGTCCGCCTTCGACCCCCACCACCGGTAGATCGTCTGCTTGCCTACGCCGGCGCGGGCGGCGATGCCCTCGATCGTGGTCTTCGGGTAGCCGACCTCCACGACCAGGGCGATGGCCGCGTCGTAGATGGCACGGCGGGAGCGCTCGCTGCGGCGGGTGGAGTCGGGGGGTGCGGGGTTGTTCGAGGCCATGGGCCGAATTTATCAGGTTGACAAGACGGAGCGTCTCGCCTGAGAGTGATGAGCACGAACGAGACGCTGCGTCTCGTCAGTGATTCGATGGCCGTCAGTGGCCGGAAGAACGGAGATCACCATGTCCCGAGGCGGATCCGGAAACATGCTGGGCGTCGGCGGCACCCGACAGCACCTCGGCCGCAAGGCCCTGCGCGGCGGCGGACGCGACGGCCGCATCGGCGGCGGGCTCGACGCCCAGGCCCGGAAGCGCGAACTGCTGCGCACACTCCAGGAGCGACGGGCGCAGGAAGGAAGGGGAAGTGAGGGAGGCCGGGAGAAAGGGTCCGGGAAGCGGGCCTAGTGACCCTCGCGCCCCTCGTCATCGGCCGACGGCGGCGGCCAGGCGTCGCCCCAGTCGGTGTCCCGGGCCGCCCGGTACAGGTCGCCGTGGCGCTTGGTGACGGTGGTGCGGCGCAGGGCCGGGTCCGTCTCGCACAGGTTGAGGAGGACCTGGCCCTTGCGGATCTGCGGCTTGCGGACGACGCGGGCGGGTGCCGGACTCACCGGGAGGCGGGTGGCGGCGACGTAGCTGAACTTCTCGTCCTCGTAGGCGAGGGACCCTCCCTTGACCTGGCGGTGCAGCGAGGAGCGGCTGACCCGGGCCGAGAAGTGGCACCAGTCCGTGCCGGGGACGATGGGGCAGGCGGCGCTGTGCGGGCAGGGGGCGGCGACCCGGAAGCCGGCGGAGACGAGCCGGTCGCGGGCCTCGATGACGCGGGCGTAGCCGTCGGGGGTGCCGGGTTCGACGATCACGACGGCCCGCGCGGCCCCGGCGGCGGCGTCGACGAGGGCCGCGCGGTCCCTGTCGGTCAGTTCGTTGAGGACGTACGAGACGGTGACGAGGTCGGCGCTGTCGAGGGTGAGGGCGGTGCCGATCCGGGAGCCCTGCCAGCGGGTGTCCGCGAGGGCGGGGTGGGCGGCGGCGAGTTCCCGGCCGAGGGCGAGGGCGGGTTCGGCCCAGTCGAGGACGGTCACCGGCCGCTTCCCCTCCCATGTGGCGCTCACCGCCCAGGCGGCGGCGCCGGTTCCGCCACCGATGTCGAGGTGGTCGCCGGGTGTCCACCCGGGCACCGCGTCGGCGAACGCCGCCAGCGCGGACCGTACGGCCTCGAACGTGGCGGGCATCCGGTACGCGGCGTACGCGGCGACGTCCGCGCGGTCGCGCAGGATGGGCGCCGCGGTCGGGGTGGCGCCCCGGTAGGTGGTGATCAGCCGCTCGACGGCCTGCGCGGCCTGCCGCGGCGGGAGCCCGTCGAGCAGCCCGGCGAGCGCGCTGCGCAGGGTGTCGGCGGGAGAGGCGGAAGAGGCCGGAGCGGGGACGTTCACCTTGCGATTCTATGGCGCGGGGCGGCGGCGCTTCACCGGCGAGCGGCCCCGGCCGGGGCGTCGGCGAGCAGTACCGGCCCCGCCCCTCGCCGCTTCCCCGTCCACGGCTCTCACCTTCCCCGTACCGCCCGCGCCACCCGCGTCGCCGCCTGCGCGCGCGGGGTGTTGTCCGGGGTGCGGGGGCGACGGGGGTGGACGGTGTTGGCGAGCAGGACGAGATAGGTGTCGGTGGCGCGGTCCAGGACCAGGGAGGTGCCGGTGAAGCCGGTGTGACCGGCCGCGCCCCGGCCCGCCAGCTCCCCCATGAACCACGGCTGGTCCAGGGCGAAGCCCAGGCCCGGCGGGGTGAGGAGCAGGTCCACGAAGTCGGGGCCGAGGATGCGGGCGGGGCCGTACGAGCCGCCCGCGAGGAGCGTGCGGCAGAAGACCGCCAGGTCGGGGCCGGTGGAGAAGAGGCCGGCGTGGCCCGCGACGCCGCCGAGCGCCCAGGCGTTCTCGTCGTGCACCTCGCCGCGCAGCATGCCGCGGTCCGCCTTGGCCCGGGGCCGCCGCTGGTCCTCGGTGGCCGCCGCGCCCGGACACGGGCCGAAGCCGGTCGCGGTCATGTCGAGCGGCCGGGTGATGCCGTCGCGGACGAGCGTGTCGAGGGTGCGGCCGGTGAGGCGCTCCAGGAGGTGCTGGAGCAGCAGCATGTTCAGGTCGGAGTAGCAGTACGTGCCGGGCACCCCGACCGGCTGCTCCGCGCGGAGCCGGGCCAGGCGCTCGGCGTCGTCGGCGCAGTCGTACAGCGGGAGTTCGGGGCGCAGTCCGGAGGTGTGGGTGAGCAGTTGCCGGACGGTGATGCCGTGCCGTACGGCCGCGGGGAAGTCCGGCAGATACACGCCCACGAGGGCGTCGATGCCCAGGGTGCCGCGCTCGATCTGCTGCACGGCGGCCACCGAGGTGAACAGTTTGGTCAGGGACGCCAGGTCGAAGGGGGTGTCCACGGTCATCGGCACGCGGTCGCCGGGCGGCAGTTCCACCGCGGTGCCGGTCCGTTCGTCGTACGCCGCGTACCGTACGGCCCAGCCCGCCGCCTCCTGCAGGACGAGCACCGGTCCGCGGCCGGCGACGACCACGGCGCCCGCGGCCCAGGGGTGCTCCCCGGTGGTACGGGCGCGGACCTCCCGGACGAGGGCGGCGAGTTCGCGGGGGTCGAGCCCGGCCCGTTCCGGTGTGCCGTGGCGCAGTCTCGGCGCGCTCAGCTGTCCGCCCCCGCTCTCTCGGTTCCACCGGTTCCGCCGGTTCCACCGGTCCCGTCGGGTCCGGCCACTGCGTCGGGTCCGCCCGCTGCACCGACTGTGCGCCGGCGGAAGGTGATTCCGTCGTCCGTGTCCGTGCGTCCGCCCCAGGGACGGCACATTCCCACGAAACAGGCCAGGGCCACCAGAGCGGCGGTCAGTTGGACGATGCCCATCGGGACGGCGGTGTCCTCCCCCGCGATGCCGACCAGCGGGGAGGCGATGGCGCCGATGAGGAAGGACGCCGTGCCGAGCAGGGCGGACGCGGAGCCCGCGGAGTGCTTGGTGCGCATCAGGGCGAGCGCCTGGGTGTTGGGCATGGTGATGCCCATGGCGGACATCAGCACGAACAGCGCGACGGCCATCGGCCCCAGCCCGACGTCCCCGAACACGCCCAGCGCCATCAGCAGGATCGCGGTCGCGGCGGTCACGACGACGACGAGGCCGAGGCCGAGCACCCGGTCCAGCCGGACCCGCCCGACCAGCACCTTGCCGTTGATCTGGCCCATGACCATCAGCCCCACCGAGTTGATCCCGAACAGCAGGCTGAACGTCTGCGGGGAGGCGCCGTAGATCTCCTGGATGACGAACGGGGAGGCGGCGACGTAGGCGAAGAGGCAGGCGAAGGCGAAGCCGCCGGTGAGGACGTAGCCGCTGAAGGCCCGGTCGGCGAGCAGCCGGCGCATCGAGCCCAGCGCCTCGCCGGCCCCACCGCGGTGACGGTCCGCGGGCTCCAGCGTCTCCGGCAGCTTCCGCCACACCACGGCCGCCATCAGGATGCCGAGGACGGTGAGGACGGCGAAGACTCCCCGCCAGTCGGTCACCCGCAGCAGTTGCCCGCCGATCAGCGGGGCCACGATCGGGGCGACGCCGGAGATCAGCATGAGGGTGGAGAAGAAGCGGGCCATGGCCACGCCGTCGTACAGGTCACGGGCGACCGCCCGCGCGATGACGATGCCGGCCGCGCCGGCGAGTCCCTGGGCCAGCCGGAAGGCGATGAGGAGTTCCACGGTGGGCGCGATCGCGCACAGCGCGGTGGCCACGATGTAGACGGCGAGACCGACGAGCAGCGGACGGCGGCGCCCCCACCGGTCGCTCATCGGGCCCACCACCAGCTGCCCGAGCGCCATGCCCGCCAGGCAGGTGGTGAGGGTGAGCTGGACGGTGGACGCGGTGGACCCCAGAGCCCGGGTGACCTCGGGGAGCGCGGGGAGGTACATGTCCATCGCCAGCGGGGCGGTGGCGGTGAGGCCGCCCAGGATGAGCGTGACCAGGAGGGTCGCCCGCCCGGGGGCCCCGGGCTCCCCGCTCCGGCTCCCCTTGCCGGCGACGGGTGCCGAAGCGGCCGGCGCCGGCGCCGTGCTCGATGCCGGCCCGGATGCCGTTGCCGCTACCCGTCCGGATGCCGGCCCGGATGCCGGCCCGGATGCCGGTCCGGACATGGACGCCTCGCCCTCGGACATGTGTCCCCTCCCTTTTAGAGTCATGCGCTCCTTATGCTCTCAGCCCGTACGGGGTGCTCGTCAGGGACGGCGATCCCGGGTGAAGATGTTCGCGAAGACGTCATGGGAGCGCTTCCACGGAAAGGCGCGGGCGCTCGCACGAGATCACGGACAACGAAACAACGAACCACGAACGAGCAGGGTGGGGCGGATGACAGGGCAGAACGTGCGCTGGGGAATTCTGGCGACGGGCGGGATGGCCACGACGTTCACGGCGGATCTGGTGGATCTTCCGGGCGCGGAGATCGTGGCGGTGGCCTCGCGGTCGCCCGAGCCGGCGAAGGCGTTCGCCGAGCGGTTCGGGATACCGCGGGCGTACGGCGACTGGGAGTCGCTCGCGCGGGACGAGGAGGTCGACATCGTCTACGTCGCCACTCCGCACTCGGCGCACCGGGCCGCGGCCGGACTGTGCCTGGAGGCCGGGCGGAACGTGCTGTGCGAGAAGCCGTTCACCCTCAACACGCGCGAGGCGGCGGAACTGGTCGGTCTGGCGCGCGACGGGGGGCGCTTCCTGATGGAGGCGATGTGGATGTACTGCCACCCCATGGTGCGGCGGCTGAAGGCGCTGATCGACGACGGCGCGATCGGTGAAGTACGCACGGTGCAGGCCGACTTCGGACTGGCGGGAGACTTCCCGGCGTCGCACCGGCTGCGGGACCCGGCGCTGGGCGGCGGCGCGCTGCTGGATCTCGGCGTGTATCCGGTGTCGTTCACCCAGCTGCTGCTCGGGGAGCCGTCGGACGTCGTGGCGAAGGCCACGCTCTCGGAGGAGGGGGTCGACCTCCAGACGGGTGCGCTGCTCTCCTGGGAGGACGGGGCCATCGCGTCGGTGCACTGCTCCATCGTCGGCGGTACGTCGACGTCCGCGTCGGTCACCGGTTCCGCGGGCCGGATCGACATCCCGTACGGCTTCTTCTTCCCCGACCGGTTCGTGCTGCACCGGGACGGCAAGGAGGCCGAGGAGTTCATCGCCGACCCGGCGGACGGGTCCCGCAACACCCTCAAGCACGAGGCGGCCGAGGCGATGCGCGCCCTGCGGGCGGGTGAGACCGAGTCCCCGCTCGTCCCGCTGGACGGCACGCTCGCGGTGATGCGGACGCTCGACGCGATCCGGGAGCGCGTCGGGGTCCGCTACCCGGGGGAAACCCGCTGAGCGATGCGGGCGTCAGGGAGCCGGCGCACCGCCTCAGGTGACCGTCGGCTCCACAAACTCCACAATCGGAATGCAACAGTCCGCAGTATTACGGCCGGTGGCGGACATATGCTCAACTCTCCTGCACCAAAGCTTCACATGTGAAGCGGACTGCTTCCGCGGACTCCGCAGGCCACATCCGGGGGGAGGAGGCGGCAGTCGTTCCACCGTG
This sequence comes from Streptomyces hirsutus, assembly GCF_001418415.1. Lineage (GTDB taxonomy): Bacteria > Actinomycetota > Actinomycetes > Streptomycetales > Streptomycetaceae > Streptomyces > Streptomyces hirsutus. The sequence continues at coordinate 1,240 of NZ_LIQT01000059.1, read as the reverse complement.
CCGGCAGGGGGCGGACCCGCGCGGGACCGTGGGGTACGCGCCGGTGGGTGGGACGACTGCCGTGTCAAACCGTGCTGTTTGGCCGGGTCGGCGTGTCACGCCTGTCCGGTCTCGAAGTGGCTGATCCTGCCGTCGTCGTCGACGGTGAAGCTCCAGCGGGTGCGCATCTCGCCCCAGACGTCGTTGCTGTAGCGGACGACGAGGGCACGGCCGCCGTCGGACTCCCGGTCGACGTCCATGTGACCGTGGGAGGAGAAGATCTCCCGGTCGGTCCAGTCCGCCAGGTCCCGCTCGGAACCGTCGTCCGCCATGGTCGCGCCGGGCGCGAGAAGGGCCATGAAGCCCTCGCGGTCGTGGTTGTTGACGGCACTGACGAAGGCGCGGACGGTGGGGTCGCCGAGGCGGGCGGTCTGAATCGTCATGTCCGCCAGCGTCCTCCCGGTCACCGCACGGCGCCAGCCGCACCACCCGAACGGCGGACGGCCGCAGGCCGGGGTGCAGGCCGGGGTGCGACGGTGGTCACGCCAAGCGACTGCGACTGCTCCGGGACCGGGAGACGACGTGACCTGTTACGACCGAGGTGATCTGGGCCTGCTGCTGCTCCGGCTGGGGGCGGGCGGGGCACTGGCGGCACACGGCGCGCAGAAGCTGTTCGGCTGGTTCGGCGGGGGCGGGATCGAGGGCACCGGCCAGTTCATGGAAACCATCGGCTACGCACCGGGCAAGGCCAGCGCCACGGCGGCGGGCCTCGCGGAGGCGGGCGGCGGCGCGCTCCTCGCGCTCGGCCTCGCCACCCCGGCGGCGGGTGCGGCGGCGGCCGGTGCGATGGCGGGCGCGGCGGCCGTGCACGCGCCCAACGGCTTCTTCAACCAGGAGGGCGGCTACGAGCACGCCGCGACCCTGGGTCTGATGGCGGCCGGCCTCGCCGTCGCCGGGCCCGGCCGCCTCTCTCTGGACCACGTCTTCGGCCACTCGGCGGACCGGGACTGGATGGTCGTCGCGGCCTTCGCCGCGACCGCGGCGGCAACGGCGGTGGTCGTGGGCGCACGCAGCCGGCGCCTGCGCAAAGCGCGGGAGGGCGAGCAGGAGGCTCTGTTCGACTGACGGTCGGCATGCCCGCGGCGGTCGGACGCAGCCGGAGGGCCGGAGCCGGGCATGGTCGGCGCCCTGTGCCAGGGTCTGCGACATGAGCGATCCGAGCCCGATGCCGAGCCCGAGCCCGATGCCGATGCCGATGCCG
>NZ_LIQT01000589.1 GCF_001418415.1 Streptomyces hirsutus | reverse complement strand
TCGGTGAGATCACCGCGCAGGTAGGCCTGCGCGGTGATCTCACCGAGCTCCTCGAACTCGTACGGCTCCACCGGCCGGGTGACGATGTCCACGGGGGCGAGTGTGCCCCACGGGTACGACGACGGGCCGCCGGATTCAGGGCCTGTCCGGCGGCCCGTTGCCCGTTGTCGTCCCCGCGTGCCGGGTCAGCGTTTTCCGTCGGCGGCCGCGTCGGCCGCGTCGGCCGCTTCGGCCGCTTCGGCGGCGTCCAGCGGCAGCTCGGTGCTGACGCCCGGGTCGCCCGCGTCCGCCGTGTAGTCCTGCGGCCGGGTCTCGTCGATGCCCTCGGGCGCCTTGACGGCCCTCAGGACGAAGGTCAGGGCGATCGTGACCAGGGCGTTGATCACGAAGGCGGTGAGACCGATGTAGCCGATCTCGCCGATGCCCGGGATCTCCTTGGAGGAGCCGCCGAAGTGCTTCTGCGTCGGCGAGGCCACCCCGTACGCCGCGACCGTGCCGTAGACCATGCCGACCGCCCAGCCCGCGAGCAGCGCCCAGCGGTGGAACCAGCGGGTGAACAGGCCGCCCACCAGCGCCGGGAAGGTCTGCAGGATCCAGATGCCGCCAAGGAGCTGGAAGTTGATGGCGACCGTCTTGTCCATGGTGAGGACGAAGGCCAGCGCGCCCACCTTCACGAGCAGCGAGACCACCTTGGAGACCTTGGTCTCCTGCGCGGGTGTCGCGTCCGGCTTGATGAAGTCCTTGTAGATGTTGCGGGTGAACAGGTTCGCGGCCGCGATCGACATGATCGCCGCCGGCACCAGCGCCCCGATGCCGATGGCGGCGAAGGCCACACCGGCGAACCAGGCCGGGAACATGTTCTCGAACAACTGGGGGATCGCCAGCTGCCCGTTGCTGACCTCGACCCCGGCCGCGATCGCCATGAAGCCGAGCAGCGCCAGCAGGCCCAGCATCAGCGAGTACAACGGCAGGATCGTGGTGTTGCGGCGGATCACCTCACGGCTGCGCGAGGACAGCGTCGCGGTGATCGAGTGCGGGTACATGAACAGTGCGAGCGCCGAGCCCAACGCCAGCGTGGCGTACGTCCACTGCCCCGCCTCGCCCGGCACCAGCGAACCGCGCGGCGCGCCCGTGGCCGGGTTGGTCTCGCTGTACGCCTCGCTCGCCCTGGCGAAGATGTCGTCGAAGCCGCCCAGCTTGATCGGGATGTAGATGATCGCCACCGCGATCACGAGGTAGATCAGCGTGTCCTTCACGAACGCGATCAGCGCCGGGGCCCGCAGACCCGACGAGTACGTGTACGCCGCCAGCACACCGAAGGCGATCAGCAGCGGCAGGTCCTTGACGAACCAGTTGGTGTCCTCGCCGCCGCCGACGCCCATCACGTCCAGCACGGCCTGGATGCCGACCAGCTGGAGCGCGATGTACGGCATCGTCGCCAGGATGCCGGTGACCGCCACCGCCAGCGACAGCCCCTTCGAGCCGAACCGGCCGCGCACGAAGTCGGACGTCGTCACATAACCGTGCTTGTGCGACACCGACCACAGCCGTGGCAGGAAGGTGAAGATCAGCGGGTAGACGAGGATGGTGTACGGCACGGCGAAGAAGCCCGCCGCGCCCGCCGCGTAGATCGCCGCCGGTACGGCCACGAAGGTGTACGCCGTGTACAGGTCGCCGCCGAGCAGGAACCAGGTGACCCAGGTGCCGAACGACCGTCCGCCCAGGCCCCATTCGTCGAGACTGTTCTCGTTGGCCGCCTTGCGCCAGCGGGCGGCCAGGAACCCCATCGCCGTGACGAGGACGAAGAAGAAGATGAAGACGGCGAGTGCCACGCCGTTCACGCCGTCGTTCATCGCTCGGCACCGCCCTTCGCCGCCGCGCGGGCACGCTGGTCACGCTGCCACAGCTTGTACGCGATCACCGTCAGCACGGTGGAGAGCAGCACCCACAGCATCTGATACCAGTAGAAGAACGGGATGCCGATGAAGGTGGGGTCGGTCCTCGCGTACGAGCCGACCCACAGCATGGCCACGAACGGTGCTAAAAGACAGACGCCGATGACGACGCGCCCGGGCGTCACCACCGGACCTCTGCTGGAATCTGGGGCTTGCGACATCGAACGACTCCGTCCCCTCGCTGATCACCTGCGCTGCGTAATGCGCAGGAAATCTAGGTCAGCGCCGGAGCGGGGCGGAACCCCTCGCGGGGATTGCGTACTTAAACTCCACGGAAGGCTGACCCGAGGGCGGTGATTTTCCCGTCAACCGTCCGGCTTGTGCTGTTCCGCCCACGGATCGGCGCCGCCGCTCCGAGCGCTCCGGGGTTCGGCTGCGGGCTCGGCTGTGAGGTTCGGCGGTCGGGTCCGGCTTCGGGCTCATTCCTGCGGGCGCTTCAGCCGGGCCACGAACTTGTACCGGTCGCCCCGGTACACCGAGCGCACCCATTCCACCGGCTGTCCGTCCCGGTCCAGCGAGTGCCGGGAGAGCATCAACATCGGCAGCCCCACATCGGTGCCGAGCAGACCGGCCTCGCGCGGGGTGGCCAGGGAGGTCTCGATGGTCTCCTCGGCCTCCGCCAGATGGACGTCGTACACCTCGGCGAGTGCGGTGTAGAGGGAGGTGTACTTGACCAGGCTGCGGCGCAGCGCCGGGAAGCGCTTCGCGCTGAGGTGGGTGGTCTCGATGGCCATCGGCTCGCCGTTCGCCATGCGCAGCCGCTCGATGCGCAGCACCCGCCCGCCGGCGGTGATGTCGAGCAGTGAGGCGAGCTCGTCGTCGGCGGTGATGTAGCCGACCTCCAGCAGTTGAGAGGTGGGCTCCAGACCCTGCGCACGCATGTCCTCGGTGTACGAGGTGAGTTGCAGCGCCTGTGAGACCTTGGGCTTGGCGACGAAGGTGCCCTTGCCCTGGATGCGCTCCAGACGCCCCTCGACCACCAGCTCCTGGAGCGCCTGGCGCACGGTGGTGCGCGAGGTGTCGAACTCCGCCGCCAGGGTGCGCTCGGGCGGGACCGGGGTACCGGGAGGAGCCGTCTCCGTCATGTCGAGCAGATGCTTCTTCAACCGGTAGTACTTGGGCACGCGCGCCGTACGGACCGTAGCCCCACCCTCGTTCTCCGTAGTGCTGACGTCGGTGCTCATGCTCTGCCTTCCCGGCTCCGAGTGCCGAACGGCCGACACCCCATCGGCCCCGGCCCACATCGTGGCACGACCGCGGCCGGGGATGTTTCCCCCGTACGCTCCGTGATCTCCTCTGTATACCGCCGAGCCGGGGGTTGGTCTAGTCCACCGCGGCCGCCCGGGGCCGCTGCGGCCCCGGGCCGTGGGAGCGAGGGGCACCCCGGGGCTTCCGGTCAGATCCCCTGCCAGTCCGGCTTGTTGACGTAGGTGCGCCGGAAGTAGTCCGCGAACTTGAGCTTGCTCGCGGCGGCCTCGTCGACGACGACCGTGGCGTGCGGGTGCAGCTGCAGGGCGGACGCCGGGCACACCGCGGCCACCGGGCCCTCGACGGTCGCGGCGACCGCGTCCGCCTTGCCCTCGCCGGTGGCGAGCAGGACCAGGTGGCGGGCCTCCAGGATGGTGCCGATGCCCTGGGTGATGACGTGGTGCGGCACCTGGTCGATGTCGTCGAAGAAGCGTGCGTTGTCCACCCGGGTCTGCTCGGTCAGCGTCTTGATCCGGGTGCGCGAGACGAGCGAGGAGCACGGCTCGTTGAACCCGATGTGCCCGTCCGTCCCGATGCCGAGCAGTTGCAGGTCGACGCCGCCGGCCTCGGTCAGTGCCCTGTCGTACGCCTCGCACGCGGCCTGGACGTCCTCGGCCGTGCCGTCGGGGCCCATGAAGGCGTCCATACCGATGCCGAGCGGCTCCAGGACCTCGCGCCGGAGCACCGAGCGGTAGGACTCGGGGTGGTCGGCGGTCAGCCCCACGTACTCGTCGAGCTGGGCGATCCTCGCCCGGGAGGTGTCCACGGAGCCGGAGCGCACCTGGGCCACCAGCGCCTCGTAGACGGGCAGGGGCGTCGAGCCGGTGGCCACGCCGAGCAGGGCGTCGGGGGTGCGCCGCAGGAGATCCGCCATGGCCCCGGCGATGAGCGCGCCGCCGGCCTTGGCGTCCGGAACGATGACAACTTCCACGCTGAGCCTGCCGTTCTGGGAGGGGACTCGTCTGGGGCCGGCCCCGGAAGGGAGCGGGGCGGCCATGTGGTTTAGACCAATATCAATCTAACAGAGCGGGGGGTCCGCTCCCAGGCGGAGGGTGGCGGCATTCCCCGCGGGAGTCCGCCCCGGTCTCTCCTCAGCATCCCAGCGCGGGACGGTCGCGGCCCGTCGACCGAAATGACCATGGAATTCCGTTCCCTGGCGCACGCTTGCGGGATAGGGTGCATGGCGGATGCCCGCATGTCCGCTCGACCGTTGTCCCGCTCGGCCGTCGTCCCGACGGCCGCGTGAGCACGTGATCGCGTGATCGTGAAAAAAAGACAACAACGAACAGTCTCCGACACATGGACACGGGTAGTGGTCTAGTCCACAATGCGTAACAGTGCAGTGCACGCAAGCCTGCCTTCCCCGCACAGGAAGGCGGATCGAGGACCCGGAGCTCTCTGCCCTGACTGCCCCGGATCCTCGTCCCTCGGCCGAACGGGACCGCACACCCCGCGGCCGATGTCGCTCCGGGCTGCGGTGCCGGGAGGGCTGAGGGTCCCTCTCAGGCGCCGCGGCCCGCGGGTGCTTCCGGGGGAGGGCGCGATGTCCCGGTACGCTCGCTGACGTGCCCTCCATGAACGAACTCGTACACCAGCACACCGCTCTCGACGACTCCGATCTCGAGTGGCTTCACCTGCTGGTCTCGGAGTGGCAGCTGCTCTCCGACCTCTCCTTCGCCGACCTGGTCCTGTGGGTCCCCACCCGCGACGGCACCCGCTATGTCTCCGTCGCCCAGATGCGGCCCAACACCGGTCCGACCTCGTACCAGGACGACATGGTCGGCCATCTCGTCCCGCGCGGCCGCCGGCCCATGCTGGACGCGGCCCTGGACGAGGGGCGGATCGTGCGCGAGGGCGACCCGGAGTGGCGCGAGGAGGTCCCGGTCCGCGTCGAGTCCATTCCCGTACGGCGGGAGGGCCGCGTACTCGGGGTCATCGCGCGCAACACCAACCTGCTCACCGTGCGTACTCCCAGCCGGCTGGAGCTCACCTACCTCCAGAGCGCCTCCGACCTCGCCCAGATGATCGCGGCCGGTGCCTTCCCGTTCGCGAACCAGCAGCTCGACATGGACGCGCTGCCCCGTGTGGGGGACGGGCTGATCCGGCTCGACGCCGAGGGGATCGTCCAGTACGCCTCCCCGAACGCCCTGTCCGCCTACCACCGGATGGGCCTGGCGTCCGACCTGGTCGGCCACCACCTCGGCCGAACCACCGCCGAACTGGCGCCTTCCCGCGGGCCGGTGGACGAGGCGTTGGAGAAGGTCGCCAGCGGCTGGGCGCCGCGCGAGTTCGAGATCGAGGCGCCCGGCGGGGTGATCCAGTTCCGGGCGATCCCGCTCAAGCCGAAGGGAACCCGCATCGGGTCGCTTGTCCTGCTCCGGGACGTCACCGAACTTCGCCGTCGTGAAAGGGAGTTGATAACCAAGGACGCGACCATCCGGGAGATCCACCACCGGGTGAAGAACAACCTCCAGACGGTGGCGGCGCTGTTGCGCCTGCAGGCCCGGCGGATCGGCTCCGAGCGCGGCCGCGCGGCGCTGGAGGAGGCGGTGCGCCGGGTCGGTTCCATCGCGATCGTGCACGAGACGCTCTCCCAGAACCTGGACGAGCGGGTGGAGTTCGACGAGATCGCCGACCGTGTCCTGGCGATGGTCGCCGAGATCTCGCCGGGCAAGGTCACCGGCCGGCGCACCGGCCGCTTCGGCATACTCGACGCGGAGGTCGCCACCCCGCTGTCGATGGTGCTGACGGAGGTTCTGCAGAACGCCCTGGAGCACGGCTTCCGCGAGGGTGACATCGGCACGGTCGAGGTGACCGCGGTCCGCGGCGGCACCACCAAGGAGGCCCGCCTGCTGGTCACCGTCCAGGACGACGGCGTCGGTCTGCCCGAGGACTTCGACCCGCACACCGGCGGCAACCTGGGGCTGCACATCGTACGGACCCTGGTCGAGGGCGAGTTGGGCGGAACCTTCGACATGGTGCCGGCCCCGGACGGGGGGACGCGGGTGCTCCTGGACGTTCCGGTGGCCATGGACAAGTGACGACGAGTGACGTGCGCCGGTGGTCTGGACCAGTGAGGTGGCCGCAGGCGTGGGCCGCCGGGGGCCGGCCGCGGGTGGGGGTTGGCGCCGCGGGCCGGTGACGTGGTGGGCCCGTGAGGGCGGAGCGCAGCGAAAAGCCCCGGACGGTTGTCCCGTCCGGGGCTTTTGCTTGACTGATGGGTTCCCCTCCGGCTCGAGATGAGCCGGGACTCGGGGGAGCACCGGGGAACTGCGTGCTGCGGCTCGGGGGCGGGAGATGCGTACGCGCTGTACGCGCCGCCAAGCTCAGGCTGTCAGCAGGGGTGGGTTGTCAGGCGGAGGCCTGACGGGCCCGGTTGCGGGCGGCGCGGCGCTTCATTGCGCGGCGCTCGTCCTCGCTGAGACCACCCCAGACGCCGGAGTCCTGACCGGATTCGAGTGCCCACTGAAGGCAGCTCTCGATCACCGGGCAGCGACGGCAGACGGCCTTGGCTTCCTCGATCTGCAGCAGCGCAGGACCGGTGTTGCCGATGGGGAAGAAGAGCTCGGGGTCTTCCTCGCGGCAAACGGCGTTGTGACGCCAGTCCATGGCTGCTACCTCTCCTTGGTATGAACTACATGTGGCTTGTGAATGTGAACGCTTTCACGAATCCCCCAACAAGTGAAGGGCCGAACGCCAGGTTCCCTGGCGTGGTCCTTGGTTTGAAGAGGGGTTCCGGTGATCTGTGGAGGCCGGTGTTGCGGGCCGTCCCGATCGCCATGTAGAGACTCGCAAACCTCGGCGGCGGATACAACCCCTTCCGGAAAGTTTTTTTTGATTCATCGGTGTCGACTAGGTCACAGCCGTACTTCCATGGGGTGGATCCTGGCCTAAACGTTCGAGTGAAAGGACTTTAGCCTTTTCCGCTCACACAATCACACGCAGTGCACGGCGAACGCCTGTGAACGTCACGCTGGTTCGCAGTCCGAGGTGGTCGCCGTCCATCTGGAGGGGCAGTGGCACCTTCGAATGCAAGGTGAACTGGGTCAGGTCGTGCCTCGCGGTCACATGCCTGCCCCGGGGTCCGCGCTCGGGGGACGAAGTGAGCAACTGGGTGCCATACCGGGCAAGGGCGGAGGCGGACAGCCGCTTCAGACCGAAGAGGTCGAGGCCGGTATCGAACGAGGCCTTAGGTGACGCGTAGATCGGGCGATTGCCGAGAAACGTCCACGGGGAAGCGTTCGAGACTATGGAGAGCGCCAGATCGCGGACCGGTTCCTCGCCCGGCTGCTCGAGCGTTATCACACCGTGCAGGCGGTGCGGTTCCCCGATCAGCTGACGCACGACCTGACGCATGTACAGCGCGTGAGTGGACTTCCTGCCGCGCTCCCGGTGCTGTTCCACCCGGCCGACCACACCGGCGTCGAAGCCCAGCCCCGCGTTGAAGGTGAACCAGCGGGGTGGCACGCCTTCGTCGTCCGTTCCCGGTGTGCCCGACGTCAGGCCCAGACCGACGGTGCGTTCGCGGCCCTCGCGCAGGGCGTCCAGCAGGGCGC
>NZ_LIQT01000588.1 GCF_001418415.1 Streptomyces hirsutus | reverse complement strand
CACGCCCCGACCCGACCGAACCGGCAGACCCGGCAGACACCGGCTGTCCCCGGCAGACACCGGTCGGCACCGGTCGGCACCGGTCGGCACCGGTCGGCACCCGGCCACCGCCGCCCCGCCAACTGAACTGTCCCGGCTCGTCATTGACGGCCCGACACGGGTGATCTTGCTCACTTCGGCGAACGGCCGCCCGTCGAAGGCGGGAGCGTGTCAGTCCAGCGCGACGGAGGCCCGAGTGGGGTGCCTCAGGTCCGTTCCGCGGGCCAGCCAGCGCTCCTGCAACTCCTGGGCGCCGTGCACCCGCTTCCAGGCTGCCTCGTTCGGCGTCATGGGCAGCAGCGGCAGGAACCGTACGGGCTCCATGGGCTCGTCGAGTTCCAGGTCCTCCACCAGACCGCCCGGCTCGGCGACCAGCACCGAGGTGAACGGGGCTCCGGGCCACAGCGGTTCGCCGACGTCGAGAGAGGCGCCGGGGGTCACGACCACACCCTCGACCTGCGGGGACGCGGCAAGAACGGCGAGCGGGCGGAGCACCTTGTCGGTGTCGGCGAGACCGCTGCGCACCGACAGCACCAGCTCCGCGCGCGGGCCCGCGACCGGATCCGCGATCACCGCCGTGGGGTCGGCCATGGGCTGCGCGGACATGCCGAGGGTGGCGTAGCGCACGATGTCGCCCTCCTGGAAGCGCAGCACCTCGACGCGGTCCGTACCCAGAAAGGTGACTGCCGCGCGCGCGACCGGCTCGCCCAGAGCCGTGAGCAACCGGGCCTCGACCAGAGGAAGAACATCTGCCATGCGGCGAGCATAGAACCCGTCGGCAGCAGGCGAAGCGGCACCTTGACACAGCGGTCGGCTGCTAGTCTGGCCCGGTGGTTCGGGGCAGCACGCAGGAGGCCCCCCAGGCAACGCCCAGGCCCGGCAGGGCATTTTCAGGGCACTGGGAGAGTCCGCGGAGCCCCGGTACCGCTATGACACTCCCCCTACGGGGGAATCCCCTTCAAGGGGATGAGGATCGTCCCTTACGAGGGACCGGCCGGAGGAGGTGGGGCTGGCATGGACCGAAGTCGACCGTGCAGTAGCACCCGCTCTTCCACCCGTTGATGTAGCTGCTCCGTTCCGGCTGTCACCTCGCATCATCGCGTCTTCATCGGAAGAGCATTTCGTTTCGTCCCGACTGATCTGCCCCAGTAGCTGCATCAGCGACGAGACTCGCCACCGCGACGGTGCGGTGCTCCCCGCTTTGTGGACGTGCCAAACATCCCCTGCCCGGGCTTTTTTCCGGAAGCCGGGTCATCTCTGGTCAGGACGTCCTCATTCCGGGTGGTTCCACCCGTCGCGCCGGCGCCTTTCGTTGCCCGTTTCGCGAAGGAGCCCGCCATGTCGATGATCCGCGACCTGCGTGCCGTGGTCCGTCCCTCCCGTGCCCCGCTGCGCAAGGAGAGCAGCGCGCCGTACGACACCACCCGCGATCCTGCGACGACCACCGCGGTCGTCGACTGCGCCGTCTACCGCGACGGCCGTCGTGTGGAGACCGAGAGCCCGCTCACCCCTCAGGAGGCGATGCGCCTGGTGCGCCGGGACTCGGGCTTCGTGTGGATCGGCCTGCACGAGCCGACCGAGGACGAGTTCGCCGGTATCGCCCGCGAGTTCGGGCTGCACCCACTGGCCGTGGAGGACGCCGTCCAGGCCCACCAGCGGCCCAAGCTGGAGCGCTACGACGACTCGCTCTTCACGGTCTTCAAGACCATCCACTACCTCGACCACGACCGGCTCGACTCCGGCAGCGAGGTCGTCGAGACCGGTGAGGTGATGTGCTTCACCGGCCGGGACTTCTTCATCACCGTCCGGCACGGCGGCCAGGGCTCCCTGCGGGGCCTGCGGCACCGCCTCCAGGGAGACCCCGAACTGCTGGCCAAAGGCCCCTCGGCGGTCCTGCACGCCATCGCCGACCACGTCGTCGACGGCTACATCGCGGTCGCCGACGCGGTGCAGGACGACATCGACGAGGTGGAGACGGAGGTGTTCTCGCCGGGCCGGGGAGGCACCCCGCGCGGCACCGACGCCGGACGGATCTACCAGCTCAAGCGGGAGGTGCTGGAGTTCAAGCGGGCGGTGTCACCCCTGCTGCGGCCCATGCAACTGCTGAGCGAGCGGCCGATGCGGCTGATCGACCCCGAGATCCAGAAGTACTTCCGGGACGTCGCCGACCACGTGGCCCGGGTGCACGAGCAGGTGATCGGCTTCGACGAGCTGCTCAACTCCATCCTCCAGGCCAATCTCGCGCAGGCCTCCGTGGCGCAGAACGAGGACATGCGCAAGATCACCTCGTGGGCCGCCATCATCGCCGTGCCGACGATGGTCTGCGGGGTGTACGGCATGAACTTCGACTACATGCCGGAGACGGACTGGAAGTACGGCTACCCGGTGATCCTCAGCGTGACCGTGGCCCTCTGCCTGGGCATCCACCGCACGCTGAAGCGCAACGGCTGGCTCTGACACCGGCTCCGGAATCAGAACCGGGACCGGAACCGGGATCGAAGGCTCGACGGGCCCCGGAGCCGGCCCCCGGGATCCGGCCCCGGGATCCGGAATCCGGCTCGGAGGCCCTGGATAGGCTGGGCCCATGACAAGTGCGACCAGTGCGCTGTTCGACCGGGCCCTCGTCGAGGAGGCCACCAAGAAGTCCGGCCTCGTCTGGGTCCGGGGTCCCGGTGGCCCGGCCCGGCCACTGTGGCACGTGTGGCACGAGGGCGCGATGTGCCTGGTCGGCGACGGTCCCGGGGAGCAGCCGCTGCCCGGGCTGGCGGACGGCGGGCCGGCCGAGGTGACGGTGCGCAGCAAGGACAAGGGCGGCCGGCTGGTCTCCTGGGCCGCGACGGTCGTGGAGCTGCCCTCCGGGTCCGAGGAGTGGGACGCGGCGGTCGCCGTGCTCAAGGGCAAGCGGCTCAACGCACCCGACGGCGAGGCGATGACGGAGCGCTGGGCGCGTGAGTGCCGGGTGCTGCGCCTGGAGCCGACCGGGGCGACGGCACCGCTGCCCGAGGGTTCCCTGGCCGAGCCCCCGCTGCCGACGCCGGTGACGACCCGGCACCCGGCCCCCGCGGGCCTGCCCCGGCTGCTGGCGGGACGCAGGAAGCGCCGCTGACCAATCGCCCCGCCCGGGTCCTCCTACGACGTCGGGAGCTGGCCCTCGTAGTCCAGCGTCTCGTCCTCGGCCGGCTGCTCCAGGGCGAAGTCGGCGCCCCAGGCCGAGAAGGTGAGGGTGCCCGCCTTGCCGGCGCGCACCAGGCGCAGCGGGTACGGCTTGCCCTCGAGGGAGACGTCCAGGGTGCCGCCGGAGCCCGCGTCGCCGGTGATGCGGATGGTGCGGACACCGCCCTGCTCGTGGTGGCCGTCCGTGGCGAGGGTGCCGTGCAGGGTCAGCAGACTGTTGAGGAGGACGTCCTTGTCCGCGAACCCGACGAACTTCTTGTACGAGGGGTCGCCCTCCGGCACCTTCACGTACTTCTCGGCGAGCTTGCCGGCCGCCGCCGCGTCCGAAGCCCCGCCCCCGTCCCCCTCGCCCTCGCCCTTCGCGCCGTCCTCGCCGGTCCCGTCGTCCGCCTGGCCCCAGAACTTGGCGTCGGCCTTCAGGAAGAGCTCGTCGTCGACCTTCAGCAACCGGAACGTCCGGCCCTCGGCGGTGACCGATCCGATGCCGCCCTCGGGCTTGAGCCGCATGTCGAGCGTGTACGTACGCCCGCTGGTGACGACGTTTCCGTGCAGCCGCACGGTGTCGACGGACTTGGCGGCCGTCCGTGTCCTGTTCTGGATCTCGGCGGCGGACAGCTTGCCGACGCCGTTGGTGCCCTTGTTCGGGTCTTCTTCCTCGGAGGAGCATCCCGTGAGCGCCATACCGGTCACGAGCAGCACGCACACGGCACTCGCCAGCGTGGCTGTGCGGGAACGGCCCGGGGAGATCGGAGTCACAGGTTGCGCTGCCTCTCTGACGGGGACCTGAACGGCGTACCGCAGATTACCGGGGCCGTACCGGCCGGTCGGAGGCAGTCCGTCCGGACCGGCCACGAGGGCACCGCTGATCGGGACGGGCTAGCCTGAAGCCGCCCGAACGGGCCATCCGGACAACCGACACAGCAGCGGACAGGACAGCACAGCAGGGCCAGAGCAAGCAGCAGCACACACGCACGGCAGCACCGACCCGTACGAAAAGGAGCCGCCGCCATGGCAGCGGGCGCCCCCCGGTTCTTCGTCTCCCACATCTCCGGCGTCGCCGCCTTCGATCCGGCCGGTGACCTGGTGGGGCGTGTGCGCGATCTGGTCGTGATGCTGCGGGTGGGCGGGCGACCACCGAGGCTGCTCGGTCTGGTGGTCGAACTCCCCAGCCGGCGTCGCATCTTCCTGCCCATGAACCGGGTGACCGCCGTGCAGTCCGGTCAGGTCATCACCACCGGCGTGCTCAACGTCCGGCGCTTCGAGCAGCGGCCCACCGAACGGCTCGTCTTCGGCGAGCTCCTGGACCGCAGGGTGACGCTCGTGGAGACCGGTGAGGAGGTCACCGTCCTCGACCTGTCGGTGCACCAGCCGTCGGCCCGCCGGGAATGGGTGATCGACCGGGTGTTCGTCCGCAAGGGCCGGAAGGGCGGAACGTTTCGGCGGGGCAAGGGGGAGACGCTCACCGTCGAGTGGTCGGCGGTCAGCGGGTTCTCGCTGGAGGAACAGGGGCAGGGCGCCGAGAATCTGCTCGCCACGTTCGAGCAGTTGCGCCCCGCCGACCTGGCCAACGTCCTGCACCACCTCTCCGCCAAGCGCCGCGCCGAGGTGGCCGCCGCTCTGGACGACGACCGCCTCGCGGACGTGCTGGAGGAACTGCCCGAGGACGACCAGGTGGAGATCCTCGGCAAGCTGAAGGAGGAGCGCGCCGCCCACGTCCTGGAGGCCATGGATCCGGACGACGCCGCCGACCTGCTCTCCGAGCTGCCCGAGGAGGACAAGGAGCGGCTGCTGAGCCTGATGCAGCCGGAGGACGCGGCCGACATGCGGCGCCTGATGGCGTACGAGGAGCACACGGCGGGCGGTCTGATGACGACCGAGCCGATCGTGCTGAGGCCCGACGCGACCGTCGCCGACGCCCTGGCCCGCATCCGCAACCCGGACCTGTCCCCGGCGCACGCGGCCCAGGTCTACGTGTGCCGTCCGCCGGAGGAGACCCCGACCGGCAAGTACCTGGGCACGGTCCACTTCCAGCGGCTGCTGCGCGATCCTCCGTACACGCTGGTCGGTTCGATCCTCGACGACGATCTGCAGCGTCTGGCACCGGAGGCGGCGCTGCCCGTGGTCGCCGGGTTCTTCGCCACGTACGACATGGTGGCGGCGCCCGTGGTCGACGAGACGGGTGCGCTGCTGGGCGCGGTGACGGTGGACGACGTACTGGACCACATGCTGCCGGACGACTGGCGGGAGACCGAGTTCCATCTGAACGAGAACGACGCACCGAACGGCGCGGAGGACACGGACGACGCGGACGGCAGGGGCGTCGGGGACGACGAGGGGGTGGTGACCGATGGCGCCTGAGCGCGACGGCGTGCGCGAGCAGCGTCACCCGGCGGGCGCCACGGCCGCCGGCCGCGTGCGGACGCCCCGGCTGGACCAGCCGCGTCCGCCCAGGCGCCGGCTGCTGCCCGAGTGGGATCCGGAGGCCTTCGGGCGCCTTTCGGAGCGGATCGCACGTTTCCTGGGGACCGGCCGGTTCATCGTCTGGATGACGGTCGTCATCATCGTGTGGCTGGTGTGGAACGTGTCCGCGCCGGAGGAACTGCGCTTCGACGAGTACCCGTTCATCTTCCTGACCCTGATGCTGTCCCTCCAGGCCTCGTACGCCGCCCCGCTGATCCTGCTGGCGCAGAACAGGCAGGACGACCGCGACCGGGTCAACCTGGAGCAGGACCGCAAGCAGGACGAGCGCGTGATCGCGGACACCGAGTATCTGACCCGGGAGATCGCCGCCCTGCGGATCGGGCTCGGGGAGGTCGCGACGCGCGACTGGATCCGCTCGGAGCTCCAGGACATGATGAAGGATCTCGAGGAAAGACAGAACGGACACCGGGACCATCACGGCTCCATCGCGGCAATGCGGGCACAGAGGTCTCCCGGACGTGACGCAGACGACCAGTAGCGGGCTTACCGGGGGACGTGCGGAGCGCCGTACCATCGACACCATGGCTACGGAAGACGCGGTGCGCGAGGCACTGGCGACAGTGAACGACCCCGAGATCAACCGGCCCATCACCGAGCTCGGGATGGTCAAGTCCGTGGAGATCGGGGCGGACGGAGCGGTCGCGGTCACCGTGTACCTGACGGTCTCCGGCTGCCCGATGCGGGACACGATCACGCAGCGGGTGACGGACGCGGTCTCCCGGCTCGAGGGTGTCACGCGGGTCGACGTCACCCTGGACGTGATGAGCGACGAGCAGCGCAAGGAACTGGCGAACGCCCTGCGCGGCGGCCAGGCCGAGCGCGAGGTGCCCTTCGCGAAGCCGGGCAGCCTCACCCGGGTGTACGCGGTCGCCTCCGGCAAGGGCGGGGTCGGCAAGTCGTCGGTGACGGTGAACCTGGCGGCGGCGATGGCGGCCGACGGCCTGAAGGTCGGCGTCGTGGACGCCGACATCTACGGTCACTCGGTGCCGCGCATGCTGGGTGCCGACGGGCGTCCGACCCAGGTCGAGAACATGATCATGCCGCCGTCCGCGCACGGCGTGAAGGTCATCTCCATCGGCATGTTCACCCCGGGCAACGCGCCGGTGGTGTGGCGCGGCCCGATGCTGCACCGCGCGCTGCAGCAGTTCCTGGCGGACGTGTACTGGGGCGACCTGGACGTGCTGCTGCTCGACCTGCCGCCGGGCACCGGCGACATCGCGATCTCGGTCGCGCAGCTCGTGCCGAACGCCGAGATCCTGGTCGTCACCACGCCTCAGCAGGCGGCGGCCGAGGTCGCCGAGCGGGCGGGCTCCATCGCCGTGCAGACCCACCAGAAGATCGTCGGCGTGGTCGAGAACATGTCCGGTCTGCCCTGCCCGCACTGCGGCGAGATGGTCGACGTCTTCGGCACCGGTGGCGGCCAGTCGGTGGCCGACGGACTGACCCGCACCACGGGGGCCAGCGTCCCGGTGCTCGGTTCCATCCCGATCGACATGCGCCTGCGCGAGGGCGGCGACGAGGGCAGGCCGGTCGTCCTGTCCGATCCGGAGTCCCCCGCGGGTTCGGCGCTCCGCTCGATCGCCGGCAAGCTCGGCGGGCGTCAGCGCGGTCTGGCGGGCCTGGCGCTGGGCATCACGCCCCGGAACAAGTTCTGAGCACTCCGGGCGCCCGTACGGGGCCCTGAGAGCCTCTGTGTCGCGTCCGGCCGGGGCGCCGTCCTTCGGGGCGGCGCCCTTCGCCGTACGAGGACGGCGGTACGTTCCCCGCTCAGGACGCGTAGGCGGTGATGTCCTTGACCACGGCGAAGCCCAGCCCGTACGCGCTCATGCCCCTGCCGTACGCGCCGACGTGCACGCCCGCCCGCGTCGATCCCGCGAGCACCCAGCCGAACTCGGACTCCCGGTAGTGGAACGGCGTCGGCACCCCGTCCACGGGGAGGGACAGCGTCGACCAGTCCGGTCCGTCGAGGTCGTCCGCCAGCACCCAGGCCGTCTCCGTCTGCTGCTCCAGCCAGTCGTCGCGCAGGGAGTGGTCCATCTGGCCCGGCCAGGTGAACGACAGCAGCCCCACTCCGGCGAGCCAGGCCGCGGAGGACACGGAGGTGGCCTCCAGCAGGCCGGTGCCGTCCGCGCTGCGGCGCACCGGGTTGGCGGCCACCGTCACGGCGACCGCGAACCTCTCCTTGGTCTCCTGGCCGCTCTGGGCCGTGTACTCGCTGCGCACCGAGGGCTCGTCGCCGTGCCCGATCGATCCGTGCTCGACGACCCCGTCCGCCGCGGTGCCGACCTGCATCAGCCAGCGCCGCCCCGTGAACGCCTCGTCGAGGCCGTACCAAGGGAAGGGCGCGCTCAGGTAGCCGTCGACCGTACGCCGGGCGGAGTGAACCGGTTGTCCGTCCTCCGCGGCCGACGCCTGCGCGACTGCCCGACTCGTCGTCTCCATGCCCGGACGCCTCCTCGCTCTCGTCGGACCGGGGGCGGCCCGCCCCCCTTCGGGCGTACTCGTCCGGACCGCACAACAACTGGGGCAGCATAGCCACCTCTTGGGCACCTGCCCGGGAAACCGCCCGGCGCGTGGGCCGCGTGGACGTCCGGTTCGGGCCGTGCGGGGCCCTGACGGAGTATGAAACGCGTCACGTATGCGGGGGCGTACACCCCCGTGCACCCGGCCGCGGTTGCGCCGGGCGAGGCTCAGGTGGCGTCCGCGTCGAAGGGCGGACGGTCGTCGGCGGCCGCCTTCTCGGGCTTCTTCGTCATGTCGAGGCGACCGCCCGAGGCGGACGCGGAGGAGGCGGAGGAGGCGGAGGACTCGGGGTCGCGGCCCTGGACGGCGTCCGTGACCTCGGCCATCTCCTTCTTCAGGTCGAAGCCGCTGCGGATCTCCTTGAGCCCCAGATCGTCGTTGTCCAACTGCTTGCGGATGAACGTCTTGGGGTTGAGGTCCTCGAACTCGAAGTCCTTGAACTCCGGGCCCAGTTCCTCGCGGATGTCCTGCTTGGCACTGTCCGAGAAGTCGCGGATCTTCCGGATCGTCCTGGTCACGTCCTGGATGACCTTGGGGAGCTTGTCCGGACCGAAGACGAGCACGGCGAGGATGACGAGCGTCACCAGCTCGAGCGGTCCTATGTCATTGAACACCTGAAGCTCCTTGCGATGTCCTCGGCCCTCGGTGGTCAGTGCGTCGACGCGTCCGTGCGTCCGTGCGGTCTTCCGTGGTCCGGGCCGGGTCCACGGTACCCGGCCTCCCCGCACGACCGGTACTGTGCCGGGGCCTCCGGTTGCGTGACGGGGACGGTCTTCGCCGGCTGTTCGCCTTCCCGTGCCTGCCGCACTCCCGTGTCCACGCGCCGCCGTGCCGGCCGTCGTGCCGTCCGGTGTCTAGTCGTCGCCGGAGGAGCCGAGGACCAGCGAGATCTCCCGCTCCTTGCCGCCCCGCTCCAGGGTGAGCTCCAGCCGGTCCCCGGGACGGTGGGCGCGGGTCTTGACGATGAGTTCCTCACCGGAGTGGACGCGCTGCCCGTCGACCTTCGTGATGACGTCGCCGGCCTTGATCCCGGCCTTGTCGCCGGGCCCGCCGGTGCTGACCGGGGGCCCGCCGTCGCTTCCCTCGGTGCCGACGCGGGCGCCGTCACCGGCGTAGTCCATGTCCAGGGTGATGCCGATCACCGGGTGGGTCGCCCTGCCGGTGTTGATCAGTTCCTCGGCGACGCGCTTGCCCTGGTTGATCGGGATGGCGAAGCCGAGGCCTATGGAGCCGGCCTGGCCGCCCTCGGCCTCGCCGCCGCCGGCGGCGGAGCGGATGGCGGAGTTGATGCCGATCACGCGGCCCTCGGCGTCGAGCAGGGGGCCGCCGGAGTTGCCGGGGTTGATCGGCGCGTCGGTCTGCAGGGCGTCGACGTACGACACGTCGCTGCCGTCGCCCTGCCCCCCGCCCGCCGTGATGGGGCGTTCGCGCGCGCTGATGATGCCGGTGGTGACCGTGCCGGCCAGGTCGAAGGGGGCGCCGATGGCGACCACGGGATCGCCCACCTGCACGTTCTCCGAGTTGCCGAGGGGCAGGGGGGCCAGCCCGTCGACGCCCTTGACCTTCACCACGGCGAGGTCGTAGCCGCTGTCCCGGCCGACGACCGTGGCCTCGGCGGTGTCGCCGCTGTGGAAGGTCACGGTGATCTCGCCGTCACGTCCGGCGGGCTGCACGACGTGGTCGTTGGTGAGGATGTGTCCGCGGCCGTCGAGCACGAATCCGGTACCGGTGCCGGCCGACGCCGCCCCGCTGACGTGCAGGGTGACGACGCTGGGCAGGGCCTGCGCGGCGATCCCGGCGATGCTTCCGGGTTCCCGTCCTGCGGGCTCCTCCTCGGCCTGCGGGAGTTCCACGGAACCCACACCGCCGTTGCGCTCCAGCTGGGTGCCGACGACCCCGCCGACGCTGCCCGAGAGGAGCGCGACCAGCAGCATGAGGCCGACGAGCTTCCTCCTGGCCCGCTTGCGCCGCCGGTCCTCCGTGTCGACCGCGCCCCCGGTCTGCTGCAACGGGGCCGCCGCGGCGGC
>NZ_LIQT01000587.1 GCF_001418415.1 Streptomyces hirsutus | reverse complement strand
CCGGTGCCACCCGCCGGTCCGCCGCCACCCGCCGGTCCGGTGCCGCTCCCCGTCGGGGCCCCGTCCACCGACGGGCTGCTGAAGTCCACGGGGCCGGACACCGGGGCGTCCGCCGAACCGCCCTGCCCCGCCTCCAGGTTCAGCAACCGCACCGCCGATCGGCTCACCTGCTCCACCAACGCCCCCGGCAGCCACCCGTCCGCCACCAGCCGGGCCGCGCCGCCCTCGGGGGCCAGCCGCCGGGCCACCTCGGCCGGAGTCGGACGGGCGCCGGGGTCCTTGCTCAGGCAGGCCGCCACCAGTTCGCGAAGCCCGCTCCCGAAGCCGCCCTCGTCGCCCTCGCCGCCCGGGCCGTCGCCCCCGGCCGTCCCCTCCAGCCGCCCCAGCTCCGGCTGCTCATGGACGACCTTGTACAGCAGCGCCGCCGAGGAGTCGCCGGAGAACGGGGGCTCGCCCGTCGCCGCGTACGCCAGTACGGCACCCAGGGAGAAGACGTCCGCCGCGCCCGTGGCGCCCTTGCCCAGGATCTGCTCGGGCGACATGTAGCCGGGCGAGCCGATCGACACACCGGTCGAGGTGAGGGAGGCCGTGCCGTCCGTCGCGCGGGCGATGCCGAAGTCGATCAACAGCGGGCCGTCGAGGGTGAGGAGGACGTTCGAGGGCTTCACATCCCTGTGCACCAGGCCCCGTTCGTGCACCGCCGTCAGCGCCTCGGCCAGGCCCGCGCCCAGCACCCGTACGGTGTGGGCGGGCAGCGGGCCGCCGTGCGTGACCGCCGCCGTGAGGGAGGGGCCCGCCGCGTAGGCCGTGGCGACCCACGGCACGCGCGCCTCGGGGTCGGCGTCCAGGACCGGGGCCGTCCAGGCACCGCCCACCCGCCGCGCGGCCTCGACCTCGCGCCGGAACCGGACGCGGAACTCCTCGTCCAGCGCGAAGTGCGGGTGCACGATCTTCACCGCGACCGTGCGGCCGCCGACGCTGCGGCCCAGGTAGACCCGGCCCATGCCGCCGGCGCCGATCCTGCCCAGCAGCCGGTACGGCCCCACCGTCGTGGGCTCGTCGACATCGAGCGGCCGTATGGAGTCCACCCCGTCCCCCCTCCCCCGTCCCACCCGTACGCGGGCCTCTGGCAGCAGGGTAGTGGGAGGCTCCCGCCTCCTCACGGGTGCGGCGGGCCGGCTTTCACGGCTGGAGCAGGTCGACCTTCACGTCCGCCGGGAAGCCGGTCGTCGGTCCCACCCGGCGCGCGAACGCCTCGACCGCCGCCAGCTGCGGCGGGCCGAAGCTGAAGTCGAGGGTGGTGAAGTACTGGGCCAGCGTCTCCTCGTCGAAGGCCTCCCAGCGGGACGCCTGTTCGGCGACCTTGCCGACCTCCTCCAGGGAGAGGTCGCGGGAGGCGAGGAACGCCTCGTGCACCTTCCGGGTGATGACCGGCTCGCGCTCCAGGTAGTCGCGGCGTGCCGCCCAGACGGCGAAGACGAACGGCAGTCCCGTCCATTGCTTCCACAGCGCGCCCAGGTCGTGCACGTCGAGCCCGAAGCGGGGCCCGTCGATCATGGTCGCGCGCAGGGCGGCGTCGCCGATGAGGACGGCCGCGTCGGCGTCCTGCATCATCAGGCTGAGATCCGGCGGGCAGGTGTAGTAGTCGGGCTGCACGCCGTACCGCTCGGCGAGCAGGAGCTGGGCGAGGCGTACGGAGGTCCGCGAGGTCGACCCGAGGGCGACCCGGGCGCCGTCCAGCCGGTCCAGCGGGACCTGCGAGACGATCACGCACGACATCACCGGGCCGTCGCAGCCGACGGCGATGTCGGGAAAGGCGACCAGTTGGTCGGCGTGCTTGAGGAACTCGACCAGGGTGATCGGCCCGATGTCGAGATCTCCCTGCACGAGCTTCTCGCTGAGCTTCTCGGGGGTGTCCTTCGACAGCTCGAAGTCGAGGAGAGTGCCCGTTCTCGCAAGCCCCCAGTAGAGGGGCATGCAGTTCAGGAACTGAATGTGTCCGACGCGCGGCCGGGTGCGAGAATTGTCCACATCGCGAGGCTAGCCCTCATGCCGCGGGGCGGGTTCTCCGGGCCCCGCCACCGGCCCGACCGGCGCCCTGGCGCATGCGGCGGAAGCGACGTTCAAACTTTCGGGTGACGTGATCTTGACCCCTATTGCGCGCGGGCGGTCGCGTGCTAGGCTCGTCCGCAAGTTGCAGTTTGGTTTCCCTTGCAGTACAGAGCCTGCGGAGCATGTGACCGCGGGCTCTCGTCGTTCTCAGACGGATGCGATTGTGCAGAATTGGTCTTCACACTTGCTGGGTTCTGGAGCAGGGCAACCCTTTGGGCCCAAGGAGGGCTTATGGCTACCGGAACCGTGAAGTGGTTCAACGCCGAAAAGGGCTTNNTCGACGTCACGCAGGGCCCCAAGGGCCCGCAGGCGGAGAACGTCACCCCGGTCTAATCCTCTCCGATCCGGGAACGACTAGCAGTACCCAAGGAGCCCCCCGCCGTCAGGCGAAAGGGGCTCCTGCCTTTTCCCACCGCTGAACCGCCACTGAACCACGGTGGAACCATGGCTGAATCACGGCGGATCCCCCTCGGAGCGGCGTGAGCACGGCTAGGCTGCCCGCCCATGACGGACAC
>NZ_LIQT01000586.1 GCF_001418415.1 Streptomyces hirsutus | reverse complement strand
GGGAGGGGGAGGCCGTGTCCTGCGGCACCAGGGGCGGGATCACCTGGGTACCGGGGGCGGCGGTCATGTTCAGGTACACGTTGAGGTAGTCGCCCTTCACTCCCCGCAGCACCTCGTCGGTGAACGGGTACGTCAGCAGCACCTGGAGCGAGTCGGGCAGGTCCGTGCCCGCGTCCGCGAGCGCCTTCAGGGTCGGCGCGATGGCCTTGAGGTCGGCGATCATGTCGTCCTTGCTCGCGTCGATGGTGGAGACGGCGACGCCGGAGAGGGTGTCGAGGGAGCGCAGCATGGTCAGCAGGGAGCCGCGTTGCTTCTCGAGCGTCTTCAGTCCGGGCGAGAGGTCGGTGAGGACGGTGCCGACGTCGTCCTTGCGGGTGGCGAGGGTCGCGGAGAGCCGGTTGGCGGCGTCGAGGGCGTCGGTGATGTCGCCCCGGTTGTCGTCGAGGTCGGTCACCAGGGTGTTGACCCGCTTCAGTACGGAGCGGACCTCGGGTTCACGGCCGCCGAGCGCCGCGTTGAGC
Organism: Streptomyces hirsutus; assembly: GCF_001418415.1. GTDB lineage: Bacteria > Actinomycetota > Actinomycetes > Streptomycetales > Streptomycetaceae > Streptomyces > Streptomyces hirsutus. The sequence goes on along the minus strand of NZ_LIQT01000586.1, from coordinate 10,885 downwards.
TCCCGGGTGATGGTCTTGAGCTGGTTGACGCCGCCGCCGTTGAGGAGCAGGGACAGCGCGCCGAACACCTCCTCGACCTCGGTGTCGCGACTGGTGCGGGAGACCGGGATGACCCCTCCGTCCTCCAGCCTTCCGGTTCCGGTGCCGGTGCCGGCCGTGCTGCCGGACTCCCGGGCGGGCGCGGCGAGTTGGACGTACTTCTCGCCCAGCAGGCTGGACTGTTCGAGCCGGGCGGTGGCGTCGGCGGGCAGCCGCACATCGCCGTTGATCCTCATGGTGACGCGGGCCGACCAGTCGTCGTGGCCGAGCTCGATGGCGGTGACCCGGCCGACGGCGACGTCGTTGACCTTCACCGCGGACTGCGGGACCAGGCTGAGTACGTCGTGGAGTTCCGCGGTGACGGTGTAGGGGTGGTCGCCGAGGTCGGCGCCGCCGGGCAGCGGCAGGTCCTCGATGCCGTCGAAGCTCGGGAGGCCGGTGGTGGCCGCGCCGAGGGCCAGGGCGAAGCCGAGACCGAGGGCGATCAGCCCGCCCAGGGTGAGGCCGACCGCGCCGCCCGTGGTGAGCACGCCGCGCTTGATCCCGTCGGCTCCCGCGCCGGCGCGCCGTGCGCCGTGCTTCCTCGTTCCCTTCATCACTCCTCCTTTCCGGAGGCCGCGGACCCGCCGTCGTTCCCGGCCCCGCTGCCGCCCGTCGCCCCGCTGCCGCTCGTGGACGAGCCGCCCGCCGCGGGCAGGGGCAGCAGCGGTCCGCCCATGCTGATCTCGTTGAGGTCGGCGCGGCCGTCGAGGGTGCGGGTGTCGGGGTTGTAGGCGCGCACGAGGTTGCCCGCGGCCAGCGGTGCCACGTCCAGCGCCTCGGCGAGGGAGGCCCGCTGCTCGACGAGGGTCCGGGTGAGGGGGACGAGCCGGTCGACGTTCTTCTTCAGCTCGCCCCGGTTGTCCTCGATGAAGGTCTTGACCTGGCCGAGGGCGGTGCCGAGTTCCTCGAGCGCGCCGGTGAGGTCGCCCTTGTTGTCGGCGAAGAAGGTGACGACCTCGTCCAGGCGTTCCTGCGCGGTCCGTACGTCGGTGTCCTTGTCCTTCAGCATGGTGGTGAAGGTCTGGAGCCGGCTGAGCGTGCGGAACAGGTCGCCGCTGCTGCCGTCGAGGGTCTTGGCCGCCTTGCCGAACTCCTCGATGCTCGTGCCGATGGTCTCGCCGTTGCCGTCGAGGTTGGCGGCGCCGGTCGTCAGCAGGTCGGACAGCGCGCCGGTGGAGTTGGCGCCGTCCGGGCCGAGGGCCTCGGAGAGTTCGGTGACCGATGCGTAGAGCTGGTCGATCTCGACGGGTGTGCGGTTGCGGGAGGCGGGCAGTACGGCGCCTTCGGCGAGGGCGGGCCCCGAGCTGTGGGCGGGGGTCAGCTGCACGTAGCGGTCGGCGACGACGCTCGGTGCGACGACGACGGCCCTCGCCCCCTCGGGAACCTTCACGCCCTCGTCCAGGAGGAGGCCGACGCGCACCGTGGTGCCCTGCGGCCGCACCGACTCCACCTCGCCGGCCCGCACGCCGAGGATGCGCAGGTCGGACCCGGCGTAGATGCCGACGGCGCGGTCGAAGTAGGCGGTGATGCGGGTGCCTTCGGAGTCGAGGACCCGGACGGCGGTCAGGCCTCCGGCGGCGAGCACCGCGAGGGCGAGCACGCCGGTGAGGACTTTTCTGCGTCTGCTCATCGTTCACCGTTCCCCTGGGCCGCCGTCTGTTTCGGCGGCAGGCATCCGGTCTCGGGCAAGGACGTCTCGGGCAGGTAGGCGCGGGGGACGACACCGCACAGGTAGCTGTCGAACCAGCGGCCGTTGCCCAGGGTGTTGCCGACGAGGCGGTAGTACGGTCCGGCCAGGGCGAGGGTCTTGCCGAGCTGGGCGCTGTTCTTCTCCAGGACGCCGGTGACCCGGCCGAGGGCCTTGAGGGTGGGACCGAGCTGCTTCTCGTTGTCGTCGACGAGGCCGCTGAGTTCGGTGCCGAGCTTTCTGCTTCCCTTGAGGAGGGCGCGGATGGCGTCGCGGCGGTCCTGGAGTTCGCCGAGCAGGGTGCCGCCGTCCTCCAGCAGGGTCTCGAAGCCGGACTGCTTGTTCTGCAGGGTCTTGGTGAACGTGGCACTGCCCTTGAGGAGTTCGGAGAGTTCCGCGTCCCGCTTGGAGACGGACTTCGACAGCGCGGACAGACCTCCGGCGGCCTTCCTCACGTGGGGCGGGGAGTCCTTGAAGGTGTCGGAGAGGGTCTCGAAGCTCTCCGCGAGTTTCTGCGTGTCGATGGCGTCGACGGTGCCGCTGAGATCCTGGAACGCCTGCGTCACGTCGTAGGGGGAGGTGGTGCGGGACAGCGGGATGCGGCTGCCGGGGTCCTGCCGGGCGGAGCCGAGCGGGTCGAGTGCCAGGTACTTGTCGCCGAGGAGGGTCTTGATGGCGATGGCGGCGGTCGTCCGGTCGCCGAGCCAGGCGTCCTCGACCTCGAAGGTGACCTTCACCTTGGCGCCGTCGAGCCCGACGCCGGTGACCCGGCCGGCCTTGACGCCGGCGATGCGCACCTCGTCGCCCTCGTCGAGGCCGGCCGCCTCGGAGAAGTCGGCGCTGTAGGAGGTGCCGCCGCCGAGCGGCAGCCGGTCCACGTGGTAGGCGAGGGCGGCGAGCAGGGCGAGGACGAGCAGCCCGACGACGGCCACGGCGACGGGGTCGCGTTCCTTGACCGGTCTGATGCGCGGGCGCCGGGGCCCGGCCACCGCCCGCTCGGCCTTCTCCGCCCTCTCCGCCCTCTCCGCCCTCTCCGCCCTCTCCGCCCTCTCCGCCCTCTCAGCCTTCTCCGCCTTCTCGGTCCTCTCGGTCCTGCCTGCCCCGTCGCTCCCGCCGCGTCGTATGAAGGGCCTCATCCCCGGCACCTCGATTCGGTGATCGCGATGCCGGTCGGCGGCTTCGAGCCGTCGGAGGTGCTCACTCCGCTCACGCGGGCCTCGCAGAGGTAGAGGTTGAGCCACGACCCGTAGGAGGAGAGGCGGGCCAGGGCGGTCATCTTGGCGGGGGTCCGGTCGAGGAAGTCCTCGATCTGCGGGGTGTGTTCGCCCAGGCCCGTCGAGAGCCGGCCCAGTTCGCGGATGTCCTGCTTGAGGGGCGCGCGTCCGTCCTCGAGGAGGTCGGCGGTGACGGTGGTGAGGTCGCCCATGGCCTCGACCGCCTCGCCGAGGGGTTTGCGGTCCTCGTTGAAGCCGGTGACGAGGTCCTGCAGGGTGTCGACGAGGTCGTCGAAGCCGGCCTCGCGGTCGTTGAGGGTCTTCAGGACGGTGCCGAGGTTGTCGACGACCTGGCCGATCACCTTGTCCTTGGCGGCGACGGTGGTGCTGAGCGAGCCGATGTGGCGGATCAGGCTGTCGACGGTGGCACCCTCGCCCTGGAGCACCTGCACGATCGATCCGGCGAGTTCGTTGACGTCCTTCGGGGACAGTCCTTCGAACAGCGGCTTGAACCCGTTGAAGAGGAGGGTCAGGTCGAGGGCGGGCGCGGTGCGGTCGAGCGGGATGGTGGCGCCCTGGTCGAGGGTGCCGGTGAGGTCGCCGCTGCCGCGGTCGAGGGCGACGTAGCGCTGGCCGACCATGTTGAGGTACTTCACGGCGGCGGTGGTCGACCGGGGCAGCCGGCGGTCGTCGCGGACGGTGAAGGTGACCTGCGCGGTGCGTCGCTGCACGACGCGCACGTCGGTCACCTCGCCGACCTTCACCCCGGAGATCCGCACGCTGTCGCCGTCGACGAGCCCGGTGACGTCGGTGAACAGGGCCTTGTAGCTGTGGGTGTCGGAGCCCACGCCGGTGTTGGCGACGCTGAGACCGAGCACGGTCGTGGCGATGCCGGTGACCAGGACGAAGACGAGGGACTTGAGCAGCGTCCCGGTCAGCGGGCGGCGTCGGGTGTGCGCGTCATCCTGGGGAGTCATCCGAGGGTCACCTCCGTGCCGCGGTAGACGGGCCCGACGAGCAGGCTGCTCCAGTCGGGCAGGTCCGCGGGGCTCTGGCCGACGGCGGGCGCGAGCAGCTCGTTGACGAGGGCGTTCTCCTGCGGGGAGTTGGCGGGGCCGAGGTCCTCGTCCGTCCCCGCGGAAGCCCGTGCGGCGGGTTCGGCGGACCCGCCGAGGTAGGGCACCGGGTGGCAGCGGGGGCCGCCGCCGGAGTCGTAGGCCGGGGTGTCGCGGCCGGGGACGTAGGCGCCGCGCGAGGGGACGGTGGTGACGTCGACGTGGATGCCGGGCCGGTCGGTGCCCTTGCCGAGCACCTTGTCCATGGCGGGCACGAACTCGGCGAGGGTGCGCAGGGTGCAGGGGAAGGAGGGGGCGTACTCGGCGAGCAGTTCCAGGGTGGGCCTGCCGGTGGCGCTGAGCCGGATGACGGTGTCCTCGTTCTTGCGCAGGAAGGCCGTCATGTCCTCGGCCGTCCGGGTAGTGGCGCCGAGGGTGTCGGCGAGGTCGGCCTCCTGTGCGGCGAGGGTGCCGCTGGTGGTGGTGAAGTCGGTGAGCGCCGTGATGATGTCGGGTGCGGCGTCCGCGTAGACATGGCCGACCTTCACGAGCTGTTTGAGGTCCCGGTTGAGCGTGGGCAGGTGGGGGTTGAACTCCCGCAGGTGGTCGTCGAGCACGCCGAGCGTGTCGCCGAGCCGGTCGCCGCGTCCCTCCAGGGCCTGCGAGACGGCCGACAGGGTCGCGGAGAGCTTCTGCGGCTGGACCGCGGTGAGCATCGGCAGGACGTTGTCGAGGACCTGCTGGAGTTCGACGGCGTTCTCGGAGCGGTCCTGGGGGATGACGGCTCCGGCGGCCAGCGGCCGGGGCGAGGGGTTCCGGGACGGTACGAGGGCCACGAACCGTTCGCCGAACAGGGTGGTCGGCAGCATCTGGGCGCGGACGTCGTCCGGTACCCGGTCCAGGGTGCCGGGCTTCATGGCGAGGGTGAGCCGGGCGCCGTCGCCGTGGGCGTCGATGGAGCGGACCTCGCCGACGACGACCCCGCGCAGTTTGACCTCGGCGCCCGGGTGCATCTCGTTGCCGACGCTGCCGGTCTCGACGACCACCGGGTCGGAATCGGTGAACCGCTTGTCGTAGACGGCGACGGCCAGCCAGATCAGCAGGGCGGGCACCAGCAGGAACGCCACCCCGGCGCACCGGCGGCCCAGTGTGACGCCTCGTCGTCCGCTCATGTCACCCCGCCACCTTCACGGTCGTGGTCGCGCCCCACAGGGCGAGCGACAGGAAGAAGTCGGTGACGCTGATCAGCACGATGGCGTTGCGCACGGACCGGCCGACGGCGACGCCGACCCCGGCGGGGCCGCCCGTGGCGCGGTAGCCGTAGTAGCAGTGGGCCAGGATCACCATCACGCTGAAGATCAGCACTTTCAGCACGGAGAGCAGGACGTCCGTGGGCGAGAGGAAGAGGTTGAAGTAGTGGTCGTAGGTGCCCCGGGACTGGCCGTTGAACAGGACGGTCACGTAGCGGGACGCCACGTAGGAGGAGAGCAGCCCGATCGCGTAGAGCGGGACGATGGCGACGACGCCGGCGATGATGCGGGTGGTGACCAGGTAGGGCTTGGAGCGGATGCCCATGCCCTCGAGGGCGTCGATCTCCTCGTTGATGCGCATGGCGCCGAGCTGGGCGGTGAAGCCGGCGCCGACGGTCGCGGAGAGGGCGAGTCCGGCGACGAGCGGGGCGATCTCGCGGGTGTTGAAGTAGGCGGAGACGAATCCGGTGAACGCGGCCGTGCCGATCTGGTCGAGGGCCGCGTAGCCCTGGAGTCCGACGACGGTTCCGGTGAAGAGCGTCATCGCGATCATCACGCCGACGGTGCCGCCGACGACGCCGAGGCCCCCGGTGCCGAAGGCCACCTCGGCGAGGAGGCGCTGCACCTCCCTGAGGTAGCGGTGCAGGGTCCGCGGGATCCACAGCAGGGCCCGTGCGTAGAAGAGCAGTTGGTCGCCGGTGCGGTCGAGCAGGGCGAGCGGGGAGGCCATCGCGCTCAGCCTCCCTTCGGCGGGACGATCTGGAGGTAGACGGCCGTCATCACCATGTTGACGAAGAAGAGCAGCAGGAAGGTGATGACGACGGACTGGTTGACGGCGTCGCCGACGCCCTTGGGGCCGCCGCGCGGGTTGAGGCCCCGGTAGGCGGCGACGATGCCCGCGATGAACCCGAAGACCAGCGCCTTGAGTTCGCTGACGTACAGGTCGGACAGCTGGGCGAGGGCGGAGAAGCTGGACAGGTAGGCGCCGGGGGTGCCGCCCTGCAGGACGACGTTGAAGAAGAAGCCGCCGAGGGTGCCGACGACGGAGACCAGGCCGTTGAGCAGGACCGCCACGCCCATGGTGGCCAGCACCCGGGGCACGACCAGGCGTTGCACGGGCGAGACGCCCATGACCTCCATGGCGTCGAGTTCCTCGCGGATCCTGCGGGAGCCGAGGTCGGCGCAGATGGCGGAGCCGCCGGCGCCGGCGATGAGCAGGGCGACGATGAGGGGGCTCGCCTGCTGGACGACGGCCAGGACGCTGGCGCCTCCGGTGAACGACTGGGCTCCCAGCTGCTGGGTCAGGGAGCCGACCTGGAGGGCGATGACGGCGCCGAAGGGGATCGAGACGAGTGCGGCGGGCAGGATGGTGACGCCCGCGATGAACCAGAACTGCTCGACGAACTCGCGGAACTGGAAGGGTCTTCGGAAGAAGGCGCGGCTCACTTCGGCGGCGAGCGCGAAGAGCCGGCCGGTCTGCCGCAGCGCACCGGTGATCATGCGCCGCTCCCGGTGGCGGGCATCGGCAGCGTGGGAGCCTGGGCGCTGTGCGCGTAGGTCTCCCGGATGGCGGAGCGCGCGGCGGGCGGCAACCGGTCGAGCATGCCCATGACTCGTTCGCGCCGTCGGGCGACGGCCCGGCGCGGCGGGAGGCCGGGCGACGGCTCCAGCTGCGGCACGATCCTCCGGGGCCGGGCGTCGTCGGCGACGGCCGTGCCCGCCTCGGCGGCGAGGGTGGCCGCGTCCTTCTCCTCGGACATCCCGATGGGGCCCTCGCGCCGGCCGCCGAGGAACTGGGCCACGACCGGCTCCTCGCTGGTGAGCAGCACCTCGCGCGGGCCGAAGGTGACCAGCTCGCGCCGGAAGAGCATCCCCATGTTGTCGGGCACGGTGGCGGCGATGTCGAGGTTGTGGGTGACGATCAGCATCGTCGCGTCGATCTGCGCGTTCAGGTCGATCAGCAGCTGGGAGAGGTAGGCGGTGCGGACCGGGTCGAGCCCGGAGTCCGGTTCGTCGCAGAGGACGATCTGCGGGTCCAGCACGAGCGCGCGGGCCAGGCCGGCCCGCTTGCGCATGCCGCCGCTGATCTCTCCCGGAAGCTTGCCCTCCGCGCCCAGCAGTCCGACGATCTCGATCCGCTCCATGACGATGCGGCGGATCTCGGACTCCTTCTTGCGGGTGTGCTCGCGCAGCGGGAAGGCGATGTTGTCGAAGAGGGACATCGACCCGAAGAGGGCGCCGTCCTGAAACATGAGACCGAAAAGTTTCCGGGTCTCGTAGATATCCCTTTCGGGACTGTTCACCATGTCCACCCCATTGATGAGGACACGGCCCTGCTCGGGTTTGAGCAGCCCTATGAGCGACTTCAGGAAAACGGTCTTCCCGGTGCCGGACGGTCCCAGCATCACGCTCACCTCTCCGGCAGGAAGGGTGAGTGTCACGTCCCGCCAGATGCTCTGCCTACCGAAGGACTTGGTCAGGCCCTCGACCACCACTTCGATTCCCATGTCACCTCCAGCGGACGCAGGTCGGATGTGCACCGCGGGGCGCACGTTAGGTCGGCGCGGAGCGCAATGACAACGGGCGCGGTGCCGGATTCCCGTCCCCTTTCCGGAACTTGTCACCGCGCAGACAACCGGCCGGCCGCACTTGTCTCCGGGGAGACAGGGGCAGGGTCTCGCGGCTCCGGGGGTGCGGATCCGCGAGACCCTGCCTACGGACGTCCGGGCCCGGCGGGAGGGTGAGGCCGGAAAGCATCCGTCGTGGCTCCGGCCGACGGGGGCCGCCGACCTGGAACCGAGCACCGCATCGGCACGTTACGGTCCAGTAACCTCGGCGGGCAATACCGGGATCCGAGTTTTTCGGGATACCCGCTTCAGCCAACCGGAACCTGTCAGGGCGCAGATAAAAAACGTCCCGGAAATTGTCACCGGATGAGCAGGGCGGCTCGACGGCGAGCGGCGAACGGCGAGACCCCGAACCACCGGACACGATGTCGACATTGACATTCGATGACTAAGACGACCTGCGGACCACTCACCCAGGAAACAGATGGTTCGACTTTTGAAAGAATCATGAACGGCGGCATTGTTCGGCTAAGTTTCCCGCAAGTAACGTCATTTCTCGCGGACAGGGAACACCGAGCCGCGGGCCGCACGGCCTTCCCTCGACCGACCGGCCACGGCCCACCTCTGCCGGCCAATCCACAAGGAGTCCTGACGTCATGAAGAAGAACACGAGAAGGTTCGCAGTCGTGGCGGGTGCGGCCGCGGCCGCCTTCGGCCTCACCGTCGCGCCCGCCTCGGCGGTGCCCTCCACGGTGTGGACCGTCACCCCGGCGGGCAGCTACACGGCGACGAACAGCGGCAACATCGTGCTGACCGCCACCATCCCGATGACGTGCACCACCTCGGGCGCGTCGGGCACCGTGGCGAGCGCCACGGGCAACCCGGCGACGGTCGCCGCCATCAACGCCATCAACTTCGGCACCGCCGCCTCGCCGTGCACCAGTGTCCTGGGCAACGTCACCACCGTGGCGGTCACCCCCTGGACCGTCGTCGCACAGGACTACACCGCCGCGACCGGCGTCACCAAGGGCTACGTCGGCAATGTCACGGCCAACGTGACCGCCGGCGCCTGCAAGTTCACGGTGACGGGCAAGGCCTCGGCCACCTACACCAACTCCACCGGCATCCTGGCCGTCAACAGCGTCTCCGGTGACCTGGCCGTCAGCTCCAGCCCCGCCCCCGTCAACTGCGGCTCGGTGGTCACGACCACCACCAAGCCCACCTTCAAGGGCAACTACGCCATCAAGGCGTCGAACGGCTCCATTCCGAAGATCGTCGGCTCCAACCCGTAAGGCGCCCTTCGCTCGTGAACGCCCGGCCGGCCGTCCCGGCCGGGCGTTCACGGGCCGTCCGTACCGGATTCCGCCGGAGTCGGCTTCCGAACCACTCGAGTGGAGCTGTATGAGAGGCCACCGTGCCGCCGCGTCGCGGCCGCCCCGCATCCGCGCCAGGAGCGCGGCGATCGCCGCGTTCGTCGTGCTCGCCGCCATGGTCCCGGCCGTGGCCTCCGCCGCGGGAACCCAGGAGGTCGACGCCGAACTCCCCTACGTCTGCACGCTCCCGTCCGGACGGCAGCCCGCCGAGGTACGGGTCTCGGCGGCCTTCCCGGACCGGGTGAAGGCGGGCGAGGCGATCTCGCCCACCGACGTCACCACCACCGTGGAACTGCCGGCGGAGGCGGTCGCGGACCTCACCGCGCTCAAGGCCGCCACCGCGCAGGCCGCCACCCGCCTCACCGTCGGCGTCGCCCAGAACGAGTCCGCCGCCGAGGCGACCTGGCGCGGCACCGCGGAGCCGGTCGCCCTCCCCGGATCCGGACCGTTGACGCTGACCGCGACGGGTGACGTCCCGTCGGTGACCGGGCGGAGCGACGGTGATCTGACGTTCTCCGCCGGGAATCTCGCCGTCGACCTGGCGCTCGGCACCGCGGACGGGGCCGCCACCGACCCCGGTTCGCTGACCGTCGACTGCTCCCCCGCCGAAGACGCTCCGGAGAAGGGGCTGCTGGCCACCGTTCAGGTCGGTACGGACACGGCTGAGCCGAGCGGCTCGCCGTCCTCGTCCGACTCCTCCCCCGGGGCACCGGCCCCCTCCTCCGGGACACCGGACGAACCGGAGGACCGACAGGGGGACCGCGCGCCGAAGGTGGCGGAGAACCCGCCCGGCGCCGCCGCGGACCGCGACGCGCCGCCGTGCCTCTACGACGACGAGCACCCGGCCACGCCGTCGTCACTGAACGCCTACGTCACGGGCTACACCAACGTGAAGAAGCTGAACGCCGCCTCACTCCTGCCGCCGTCCTGCATGCTGATCGAGCAGGGGAACCCCGTGGACGGCCCTCCCGACCCCGACTACCTCATCTTCGACACCGTCTCGCAGGGCGACTTCCATGACGAGGGACGCAAGCGGACGCCTCCCTTCGAGAGCACCTTCCTGGCTTTCGGCTTCACTCCCGTGACGGCCACCATGGTGCTGGAGCAGACGGGCCCCGTCACCATCCACTCGCGCATCAAGATGCGCTGGTCCGACTTCAGAACGATCACGGACACCTACGTCCGGGCTCCCCTGACCCTCCGGGTGACCGACCTCGAGGTCAACGGAACCCCTCTGGACGTCGGCCCCGGCTGCAGGACCGAGAAGTCCCTCACCTCCCTCGAGCCGGATCCCGCGAACCACCCCGGTGACCACCTGGTGCTGTACGGCAGGGGCGAGCAGGACCTCGGCATGCCGGCCACCGGCTACCTGCTCCTCTCCGGCGGTGTCCTGTCCGGTGAGGCGACCGTCCCGGCCTTCACCGGCTGCGGCGCCGGCGGCGAGAACCTCGACCGCCTCCTCACCGCCTCCGTCTCCGGCCCCGGCAACCAGATCAAGCAGGTCCAGGGCCAGACCTGCAGCATCGCCAACCCGGTGTTCGGGGACGAGTTCAACGCCCCCCAGTGCACCAGCGACCTGCAACCGCACGTGATCCCCGTCCCCGAACGCTGAGCCGCTCCCCCTCCCGTCACCCTCCCTCCTCCACGGAAGGCCCCAC
>NZ_LIQT01000585.1 GCF_001418415.1 Streptomyces hirsutus | reverse complement strand
ATCGCCTGCCGAAGGCCGCTCACGGGCTCCTACCTGATCCCAGCCTGAGCACTCCCTTAACGGGGCCATAAGGATCTCCACGAGCGGCCTTCGGCAGGCGATTTCCCGGTTTCCCGGGGCTAGTTTCTGAGCCATCCCCCCACGGGATTCCCCCCAGGCCCAGTGATCGTCCGAGGAGTTGCTGCCCCATGCCCGCACGCCGCAAGGCCGCTGTCGCCGCCGTCGGTATCGTCCCGCTCGCCCTGACCGGGCTGTCCGCCTCGCCGGCGGCCGCGCACGGCTCGATGGGTGATCCGGTCAGCAGGGTCGCGCAGTGCTTCGCCGAGGGGCCGGAGAGCCCGAAGTCGGCGGCGTGCCGGGCGGCGGTCGCGGCCGGCGGTACCCAGGCGCTCTACGACTGGAACGGCGTACGCATCGGCGACGCGGGCGGACGCCACGAGGAACTGATCCCCGACGGCAAGCTGTGCAGCGCGGGCAACGAGGCGTTCAAGGGGCTCGACCTGGCCCGCGCCGACTGGCCCGCGACGTCGGTGAGCAGCGGCTCGTACACCTTCAAGTACCGGGTGACGGCCCCGCACAAGGGCTCCTTCGAGGTGTACATCACCAAGCCCGGTTACGACCCGGCCCAGCCGCTGGGCTGGGGCGATCTGGATCTGGCGAACCCGGTGGCGACGGCCACCGACCCGGCCGCCGCCGACGGCTTCTACACGTTCACCGGCACCCTTCCCGAGCGCTCGGGCAAGCAGCTGCTGTACGCGGTGTGGCAGCGCTCGGACAGCCCGGAGGCGTTCTACTCCTGCTCCGACGTCGCCTTCGGAGGAGAAGGAGGAGCAGGAGGAGCAGGAGGAGGCGCGAGCGAGGGCGCCGACGACGGCGGAAACGAGTCCGGCGCCGGTGACACGCCCAAGGACGAGGCCGCCCCGGCACCGGTCGCCTCCGCGCCCTCCGAGGAGCAGATCGACGAGGGGACCGACAAGTCGACCATCGAGAACCACGGCCACGGGGACGACGACCCGCACACCACCGCGCAGCCGACCCCGGCCGGCGACCACACCTCCGGTGACACGCCGGGCGACGGCGACGGCGCCGACGACAGCGCCGACGGTGCCGACGTCGCCGCCAACCAGCCCAAGGCGGCCGGCACTTCGGGGAACCTCGCGGAGACCGGCGGCGACGGGAACACCCCGTACCTGATGGTCGGCGGGGCCGCCGCCCTGGCGCTCGGTTCGGCGGCGCTGTTCGCCTCCACCCGGCGGCGTGCGGCGAACGGGCGGCACGACCGCTGACCCCGTGTCGACCGCTGACCCCGCGTCGACCGTGAACCGGGGCCTGTCCGGCGGCTCAGGCCGGACAGGCCCCGGCATGCGCACGGGCGCGTACACGTGTCAGCGGCCCGCTTCGGCTACACGTGTCAGCTGAACACCGAGGCGCAGGTGGTGGGGCGGGCACGGGACGGGTCGAGGGCGTTGGCGACCTCGTGGAAGGCGATCCGGTCGATCAGCGCGATCGCCAGGTGCTCGGACAGGTCGACCGGGCACAGGTCCTGGAGCAGGACGTTGTGCACGTTGGGCCCGCTCAGGTACTGGCTGCGGTAGGGGGTGACCACTTCGTCGTACCGGGTGGCGATGACGGTGTAGCGGACGCCGGGCACGGTGTCGCCGCCCGCGTTGAGCCGGGTGAGGAAGTCCGAGCCGGCGACCTGCTGGGCGAGGGCGGGGGTCGCCTCGTTCAGCAGGTGGCCGACGCCCGGGAAGTACGGCAGCAGGTTGGTGAGGCCGGCGAGGGTGGTGCCGTGGTTGCTGGGCGCGATTCCGACGAGGGCGTTCACCTCGGCGGCGCCGCCGAGG
>NZ_LIQT01000584.1 GCF_001418415.1 Streptomyces hirsutus | reverse complement strand
CCGAAACCATCGCCGAGCGGTGGGCCGAGATCAGCGACATGAGCGCCCCCGTGGTCACCGCCTCCGCGTTCGACCAGACGAAGCGGTATGCCGCCATGGCGGGCACCGAGACGGGGGCCGTGCCGTGAGAGAGGCCGTCATCGTGTCCACGGCCCGGACGCCGATCGGCAAGGCGTTCCGTGGCTCGTTCAACGACACGTCGGGGCAGCAGCTGGCCGCCCACGCGATCACCGGCGCACTGCGGCGAGCGGGACTCGACGGACCGGAGATCGAGGACGTCGTGTTCGGCTGCGCGATGCAGGAGGGCTCGACGGGGATGAACGTCGCCCGCCAGGGGGCGCTGCGAGCGGGTCTGCCGGTGTCGGTTCCCGGAATGACCCTCGACCGGCAGTGCGCGTCGGGTCTGATGGCGATCGCGACCGCGGCGAAACAGGTCGTCACCGACGGGATGAACATCGTGATCGGTGGCGGAGTCGAATCCGTCTCCCTCGTCCAGAACGAGCACAGGAACACCCACCGGGCCCTCGACCCGTGGCTGTCGCGGGAGAAACCCTCGCTCTACATGAGCATGCTGGAGACGGCGGAGATCGTGGCGGAGCGTTACGGCATCAGCCGCGACGAACAGGACGAGTTCGCCCTGCTGTCCCAGCGGCGGACGGCCGCCGCGCAACGAGCGGGACTCTTCGACGAGGAGATCGTCGCCCTGTCCGGCCGGCGGACGGCCCCCGAGGGCCCGGACGTCCCGGCGGCCGTCCAGGAGTTCACTCTGCGCGAGGACGAGGGAAGCCGTGCCTCGACCACACGTGACGCGCTGTCCCGTCTCCGGCCGGTACTTCCCGACGGGAAGGTGTCCGCGACCTCCACCGTCACCGCCGGCAACGCGTCCCAGCTCTCCGACGGCGCCTCCGCCGCCGTGGTGATGGAGGCCCGCGAAGCGGGGAGACGCGGACTCACCCCGCTCGGCGCCTACCGGGGGATCGCCGTCGCCGGCTGCGAGCCGGACGAAATGGGGATCGGCCCCGTGCACGCGGTCCCCAGGCTGCTCGCCGAACACCGCCTCTCCGTGGACGACATCGACCTGTGGGAGCTCAACGAGGCCTTCGCGTCGCAGGCCGTCCACTGCCGTGACCGCCTGGGCATCGATCCGGCCAAGCTCAACGTCAACGGCGGCGCCATCGCGGTCGGCCACCCCTACGGCATGACGGGGGCCCGCCTCGTCGGCCACGCCCTGCTCGAGGGACGCCGGCGCGGTGCCCGGTTCGCCGTCATCACCATGTGCGTCGGCGGAGGCATGGGCGCCGCCGGCCTCTTCGAGATCTTCTGACGACCACCGTCTGCCGACGCGGTCGGCGCGGACTCCCTCCTTCGAGCGGAGTCCCTCCTTCGAACAGCGCGGATCCGGAACAGTCCGGCCGCCGCTGCCGTACCGGGGCGCGACACGTCGCCACCACCCCGGATGCGTTCCCCGCACGACACCAGTACCTCACCCCGTTGGAAGGGCTTCGATGACTGTCGATTCGGTTTCTTCGGCGGCGGACGCGCTGCACGCGCGCGCCACGCGCAAGGCCATGGTCAGGCTCCTGCCGATCATGCTGGCCGCCTACTTCATGGCCTACATCGACCGCACCAACGTCGCGCTCGCCAAGACCCATCTGCAGGCCGACGTCGGCATCAGCGTCACGGCCTTCGGGCTGGGCGCCGGCATCTTCTTCGTCAGCTACGCCTTCCTGGAGGTGCCCGGCAGTCTGATCATGCACAGAGTCGGCCCAAGACGGTGGATCGCACGGATCGCCGTCACCTGGGGCGCGCTCTCGGCGGCCATGATGTTCGTCCAGGGCGAGTGGTCGTTCTACGTGCTGCGTTTCCTCCTCGGCATGGCCGAAGCCGGCCTCTACCCGACCCTCATGTACATGGTCACCGTGTGGTTCTCCCAGAAGCACCGCGCCACCGTGGTCGGATTCATCTACCTGGCCCCGACCGTCGCCCTGGTGGTGGGCAACCCGATGGGCGGCGCGCTGATGGAGTTCGACACCGCTCTGGGGCTGCACGGATGGCAGTGGATGTTCCTGATCGAGGGCATCGTGACCATGCTCGTCGGCGTCCTCGTCTGGTTCAGCCTGCCGGAGACGCCCCGCGACGCCTCATGGCTGACGTCCGAGGAAGCGGAGATACTCTCCGCCCGGGCCGCCGGTGACGGCACCGAAACCGGAAACCGCGTCAAGGGCAACCTGAAGCACGCCTTCGCCCGCCCCTTCATCGTCATCGTCGCGCTGATCTACCTGTTCAACCAGGTCACGAACGTCGGCATCGTCTTCAACATGCCGTCGATCGTCGAGGGGCTGAACATTCACGGCTCGTTCCTCATCGGCCTGGTGTCGGGAAGCGCCGGTATCGGGGCCACCGTCGGAGTCCTCCTCGTGCCCCTCGTGCACCGTCGTTTCGGCAACGAGGTGGCGCTCATCGGGATCCTCGCGGCCTCGACGGCGGTGACGGCGGCGATCTTCGTGCTCTCGTCGTCCCCGACCGTGCAGATCCTGCTGATCGTGGTGTCCATGGTCTTCGTGTTCGGCACGCTGCCGCTGTTCTGGTCCGTGGCCATGGCGCGGATGTCCGGGCTGGTCGCCGCCGCCGGTCTCGCGTTCATCAACACGATCGGGCTCCTCGGCGGGTTCCTCGGCCCGTACGCCTTCGGCCTGGCCGAGGAGGCGACCGGGAACCCCAGCGCGGGGCTCTACGTCGTCATCGCCGCCTCGGTCGTCGGCGTCCTGCTCACGCCTCTGCTCGCACGGGCCGTCCGGAGCGAGGACGCAGCCGCGGCCGAGGCCCCGGCCCCCGTCTCGCGTTAGCCGCGTCCCCTCCCGGAACGAGACACGAAGGAAACGCACATGCACGGCCTCATGCAGGACCGCCCCTTGTCACTGCCGATGCTCATGGACGGCATGGAGCACCGGTTCAGCCGCAAACACGTCACCACGACCCAGCTGAGCGGCACGGTGTCCGCTTCCTACGGCGACGTCGCCGAGCGCGTCCGACGCCTCGCCGGAGTGCTGGATCACCTGGGCGTCCCCGCCGGCGCCCGGGTGGGGAGTTTCGGATGGAACTCGCAGCGCCACCTGGAGCTGTACATGGCCGTGCCCTGCTCGGGGCGGGTCCTGCACACGGTCAACCACCGTCTCTTCGCGGACGACCTCGCCTACATCGTCGACGACGCCGCGGACGACGTCCTCTTCGTCGACCGGTCGCTCCTCGACGTGGTGCACCCCCTGCTCGAGAAGTGCCCGAGTGTGCGGCACCTCGTCGTGATGGACGACGGCTCACCGACGGAGCTGCCGATCGACCCCCGGATACACGACTACGAGACCCTCCTGAGCGTCGCACGGCCGGTCGCGGCGTTCGAGAGCATCGACGAACGCACCGCCGCCGCCCTGTGCTACACGTCGGGGACGACGGGCCGCCCCAAGGGAGTCCTCTACGACCATCGCTCGATCGTGCTGCACGCGATGACGCTGCTGATGGCGGACACCTTCGCCATCGGCGAGGACGACACGGTGATGCCGATCGTGCCCATGTTCCACGTCAACGCCTGGGGCCTCCCCTACGCCGCGCTGATGGCCGGAGCGAACCTGGTCATGCCCGGCCCGGTCATGTCACCGGAGCGTCTGGTGCGGGCGATGGAGACGTGCCGGGTGACGTTCGCCGCCGCGGTGGCCACGGTCTGGCGCGGGATACTGCCCCACCTCGGCGACGCCGACCTGAGCGCACTGCGACGCGCCGTCAGCGGCGGGGGCGCGCTGCCCGTCCCGCTCTCCCGCGCCTTCCACGAGAAGGCCGGCATCCCGCTGGCGAGCTCGTGGGGGATGACGGAGACCAGCCCGCTGGTCTGCAGCGCGAGAGTGCCCAGCGAAACAGCGCACTCCCTGACCGAGAACGACCGCATCACGGCACTGGCCGCCCCCGGTCCCCCCACGGTGCTGTGCTCGCTGCGTCTGGTCGCCGAGGACGGTTCCCCCGCGCCCCGCGACGGACGGCACCGAGGTGAACTGCAGGTCGCCGGCCCGACCGTCGCGGCCGCCTATTTCGGCGGCTCCTCCCAGGCCTCGGCGTTCACCGAGGACGGCTGGTTGCGGACCGGTGACGTGGCCACCATCGACCCCTTCGGTGTCGTGCGCATCGTCGACCGGACCAAGGACCTCATCAAGTCGGGAGGAGAGTGGATCTCGTCGGTCGAACTCGAGAACGAGATCATGGCGATGACCGATGTCCTGGAAGCCGCGGTCATCGCGGTGCCCGACGACAAGTGGGGGGAGAGACCGCTCGCCTGCGTGGTGCCGGTACCGGATTCGGACCTCACCGCCGAGAGCGTCCGCCGGCATCTGTCCGGACGGGTGGCCAAGTGGTGGATCCCCGAGAAAGTGGTCATGCTGGACGATCTTCCCAAGACGGCGTCCGGGAAGTTCGCGAAAGCCGCGCTGCGCCGGTCGATGACCCCTACGAGCGGCTGACGGTCAGCCCCGCACCACTGAACGGCCCGTCGCGGACTCTGCCACGGCAGAGTCTCAGCGAACCGGATCGAGGAGCAGTCCTCCGACCACGATGTCCACGACCTCGTCGGCAAGGTGCCTCAGGCCGTCCGCCGACTGCCCCTCGATCCGACGAAACCACATGTCGACGGCATTGAGACTGCACAGCAGCGTCCGGGCGGCCAGATTCGCGCGCACGGGACGAATGGTGCCGTCGGCGATCCCCTCTTTGACGACCTGAAGGAAAAGGTCTTCGTATTCGGCCCGCAGGACGTTCAGCTCGTCCAACGCCTTCCGCTGACGGGGCTTCAGCGCTGTCGACGACTGCTCACGCACTCCGAGATGAACCACATGGTGATACGTGAGGTTCGTCATCAGATTCATCACATGCTGGGTCGACATGGCGATGAGTCTCTCCCGCCCGCTCCTGGGAGCCCGTGCCAGCGGCTCCACTTGTTCGCGGACGGTTCGCATGCCGTGCTCGTACGCGGCGAGGAAAATATCGAACTTGGAGCGGAAGTGGTAATAGATCAGCCCTTTGGTGGCACCGATGCTGTCGGCGATGTCATCGATGGCGACGCCGAACCCCTGCTCCATGAAGGCCTCGGCCGCGGCATCCAGAATTCGACGCTTGGCATTGTCGGCCTCGACGCCGTCCGTGACTGCCATCCAGATCCTTCTCCCGTTCGGTATTCGTCCGGCGTACTGCTCACCGACGCACTCTTCGAGGGTCCGGAGCACCTGATGATGATACTCCCTAGTATTTCAGGCGAGAAACACGTAGTGAGCCCACGGCCACCGGCGACGGCGCCCTGCCGACAGGGCTGCTGGAGCTGCGCAGGCTCTGCGACAGCGACAGCGGGCAACCGCTGGTCGCCGGCATCGCCGAGCGCGTCGCCACCTACGTCTGGGAGTACGAGCACGACATCGACCGCACGCTCGTCTCGGCCCGCCGGACCACCGCCGAACCGGCTCCGGTCGACAATCCGTCCGCGCAGCTCATGGGACATTCCCGGCTGAGCGAGCTGTGCTTGCGGACGGGACGGGGCGGGGCGAGGC
>NZ_LIQT01000583.1 GCF_001418415.1 Streptomyces hirsutus | reverse complement strand
CCTGCCCGGCCGGACTCGCCGACCGGTGGGCGCGCGGCCGGCGCTTCCAGAACGTCTACGGCCTCACCGAGACCACCGTCTGGTCCCTCGCCGCCGACCTCGACCCCGGTCAGGGCCGCCCGCCCATCGGCACCCCGATGCGCAACACCCGCGTCCACGTCCTGGACGAGGACCTGCAGCCGGTCCCGGTCGGCGTACCCGGCGAGATCCACCTCGGCGGCGACGCCGTCGGCCGTGGCTACCTGGGCAGACCCGCCCTCACCGCCGCCACCTATGTCCCCGACCCGTACGGCGCCCCCGGCGACCGCCTGTGCCGCACCGGCGACCTCGGCACGCACCGGCCGGACGGCTCCGTGGAGTGGCTGGGCCGCCGCGACTCCCAGGTGAAACTGCGCGGCTTCCGCATCGAACCGGGCGAGATCGAACACGCCCTCAGGCAGCTGCCCGAGGTCCGCCAGGCGGTGGTCCTGCACCGCACCGACCTGCCCGGCGAACCCGCCCTCGTCGCCTACCTCGTCGTCTCCACGGAGAGCCGGCCCGCCCCGGAGGAACTGCGCGACGCCCTGCGGGCCTCACTGCCCGCGTACATGGTGCCCGCCCGGTTCGTCGTCCTCGACGAGATGCCCGTCAACCGCAGCGGCAAGACCGACAAGCGGGCCCTGCCCCTGCCGACGGCCGAACCCGACCGCGCGGACGCCGAGTACGTCGCCCCCTCCAGTGCCGCCGAGAAGATCCTGGCCGAGATCTGGCGCGAGGTCCTCGGCCTGTCCCGGATCGGCGTCCACGACGACTTCTTCCGCGTCGGCGGCAGCTCCCTGTCCACCGTCCGCGTCTCCCTCATGGCCGCCGCGCGCGGCCTGCCGGTCTCCGTCGGCGACCTGATCGAGCACCCCACCCTCGCCCGGCTGGCCGAGCACGCCGTCCGGGCGGCGGGCGAGGGCCTGCCCGCCGCCGTCACCTCCGAGGTACGGCTCCGCGAAGGCGCGGGGGAGCCCCTGTGGTGCGTGCACCCCACCGGCGGCAGCGCCGCCTGGTTCGTCCCCCTCTCCCGCGCCCTGCCGCCGGGCCGCCCGGTGCACGCCTTCCAGGCGCGCGGCCTGCTCGGCGGCATCGACCCGAGCACCGTGACGGGCATCGCCGCCAACTACGTCGCCGAGATCACCGAGCGCGGCGGCACCGGGCCGCATGCCCTGCTCGGCTGGTCCATGGGCGCCAACATCGCCCTGGAGATGGCCACCCAGCTGCACGGGGCCGGACACGCCGTCGCACCGCTGGTCCTGATCGAGCCGTATCTGCCCAACACCGCCGCCCGCACCCGCCTCGACGGGGTCACCCGGGACCTGCGCGAAGCGCTGCGCCTGCGGGACCGGCTGCGTGAACTGCCGCCCTCGCCGCAGCGCGACCGGGCCACCGCCGAGCTCACCGCCACCCTGCTGGGAGCGGGCATGAGCCCGGCCGAGGCGGCCCTCGTCGAAGGCGCCCCGATCGAGGTGTGGCACTCGCTGCTCGCCGCCCTGGCCGCCTACGACGTCCGTCCCCACCCCGGACACGTGCACCTCGTGGTGGGCAGCGAGGCCGCCGGACTGCCGCGCGGCCGCACCATGCCCGGCCTGGACGTCGACTACGACACCTACGTCGCCCGCTGGCGCGAGGTGGCCGGCGGCGGGCTCACGCTGCACATCAGCGACGGCGACCACATGTCGATGATGGCCGAGCCCCGGGTGCACGGCATCGCCGCCCTGCTCGCCGGCATCGAGCCCACCGGCACCACCGCGGCCGCCGGCACCACCACGAGCACCACCCCCGGCACCGGGACGGGAGAGACCCGATGACCACCCATGCCCCCGCACCCGTCCTCGCCGAGCGCTACCTGCTCTCCCCGGACATGATCGCCGACCCCTACGGCCACCTCGACGCCCTGCGGGAGCAGGCCCCCGTCCACTGGAGCCCCCTGCACCACGCCTGGCTCGTCACCGGCTACGAGCAGGTGATGAGCTGCCTGCGCGACCCCGCGGTCTCCGCCGACCGGGTACGGCCGCTGATGGACGCCGTCCCGCAGGGCGCCCGCGAGGACGCCGAGCGGGCCTTCGGCATCCTCTCGCGCTGGATGGTCTTCAACGACCCGCCCCAGCACCGCAGGCTGCGCCGCGTCTTCCAGGAGGCGTTCGCCGCCCGCGCGGTGGCCCGCTACCGCACCTTCACCGAGAAGGCGACCCGCGCCGTCCTCGCCCGCAAGGCCGTGCCCGGCAGCACCGGCGACCTCATGGCCGGCGTCGCCAAGCCGCTGCCCGCCCTGGTGTTCGCCCGCTGGCTCGGCATCCCGCCCACCGACGGGCCCTCCTTCTGGTACTGGAACACCCGCGTCGCCGACCTCGTCCTCGGCACCGCCCAGGAGGAGAGCGAGTACCGGGCCTCCCTCCAGGCGCTGGTGAGCCTGGAGGACTACCTCGGCGCCCTCGTCGCCCGGCGCCGCGCCGAACCGGGCGACGACCTGATCAGCCAGGTGCTGCGGGAGGGCCGGGTCGGCGACTCGGTCGGCGAGGAGGAGTTCGTCGGCATGCTCACCCAGATGGCGTTCGCCGGCGGGGAGACCACCAGCAACCTCATCGCCAACACCGTCCTGGCCCTGCTCACCCGCCCCGACCAGCTGGCCGCCGTCCGGGCGGAGCCCGAACTGGCCCAGGGGGCGGTGGAGGAGACCCTGCGGCTGGACGGCCCGTCGAAGATGTCCATCCGCACCGCCGCCCGCGACGTCGATCTCGACAGCCGCACCCTGCGGGCCGGGGACCGGATCTTCCTCGTGACCGCCGCGGCCAACCGCGACCCGGCCCGCTTCCCCGACCCCGGCCGGTTCGACGTCCGCCGCTCGGGCGCCACCCACCTCGGCTTCGGCTTCGGCGCCCACTTCTGCATCGGCGCCGCCCTGGCCCGGCTGGTGGCCGTGGCCGTCGTACGGACGCTCGTGTGCGACCACCCCGGTCTGACCCTCGCCGACCCCGGTGGCCTGGCCTGGCAGCCCTCCCTGCTCAACCGCGGCCTCACCGCCCTGCCCGTGCACTACTGACCGGACCCGGTCCGACGAAAGGCACACCATGGCCACCACCCTCACCGGCGCCGGTCCGCGGCTGTGGGCACCCGCCCGGCACCGGTCCTTCCGCCTCCTGTGGACGGGACAGTCACTGTCCCTGCTCGGCGACGGCTTCAGCGTCGTCGCGTTCTCCTGGATCACCCTCGGGCTGACCGGCTCCACCCTCACCCTCGGCTACGTCCTGGCCTTCCAGGCCGTCCCCCGAGCCCTGTTCACCCTGGTGGGCGGCAGCCTCAGCGACTCCTGGTCCCCACGCGTCCTGATGGTCGTGTCCAGCTGGGCACGGGCGGTGCTGATGGCGGCCGTCGGACTCGCCGGACTGAGCGGTCACCTGACGGTGTGGATGCTGTGCGCCGCGGCCGCCGCCTTCGGCACCGTCGACGCCTTCTTCCAGCCCGCCCGTGTCTCCATCCTGCCCTCGGTCGTGGACGACGAACTGCTCACCCCGGCCAACGCGCTGATGGGGGTCGGCGCGCGGACCGCCGCCGTCGTCGGCCCGGCCGTCGGCGGCCTGGTCATCGCCCTGACCCGGGCGCCGGTCGCCTTCCTCGTCGACGCGGTCTGCTTCGCCCTGTGCGGCCTGTGCGTGGCGCGCGTCCGCACCCGTCCCGCGGCGGCCCGCGAAACCTCCGCCGGCACGGTGAAGGAGCAGGCGTCCCTCGGCGCCCGTATCCGCGAGGGCGTCACCTACACCGCGCGCGACCCGCGGCTGCGGACCGTCGTCGCCCTCGACACCGCCGTCAACTTCTGCTACGCCGGGCCCTTCACGGTCGGCTTCGCCACCCTCGCCGACCAGGTGCTGCGCGGCGGCTCGGCCACGCTCGGCGTGCTCAACGGCTCACTCGCCGGGGGAGCGGTGCTCGGCACACTCGTCGGAGGCGCCGTCGGCGGGCGGCCCAGGGTCGGCCTGCTGGTGGCCGCGCTGGCGGGCTGGCTGGGCGCGGGAATGGCCGTCCTGGGCCTGGTGCACAGCACTCCGGTCGTCGTGGCGACCGTCCTCGCCATGGGCTTCGCCATCGGCTTCCAGGGGGTGTTCGGACTGAGCTGGATCCAGCGCAACATCCCCCAGGACGTGCTCAGCCGCGTCGTCTCCGTCGACATGGTCCTCGGCTACGCCGTGGCCCCGCTGTCGCTGATCCTGTGCGGGGCACTGGCCGGGAGGGACACGTTCGCCCTGTTCGGGGTGGTGGCCCTGGTGCTCGCCGCGACAGGGCTGGCGGTGCTGGGGTCCAGGGCGGTGCGCGAGATGCGGTAGCCGGCGCGCCCTACCCCCGGAAGGCGGCCGACCGCGCGCACAGGTCCGCGCGGTTGGCCGACCCCGTCTTGGTGATGAGGCTCGCGATGTGCTTCTCCGCCGTGCGGGGCGAGATGAACAGGCGGTCGGCGATGTCCTTGTTGCTGAGCCGCTCCGCGAGCAGCCGGAACACGTCGAACTCCCGGACGGTCACGCCCTGCGCGCGCAGCTTCTCGGGGATCTGGCCGGTGCCGGAGCGATGCTGGTGCACCGGGGCGCCGAGCCTGCGCAGCCCCGCCCGGCAGGCGCCGGTGACGGCCGCCACGTCCCGTTCGTGGAAGTAGTGTTCGGCCCGGCGCAGCCAGCCCACCGGATCGCCCCAGCCGTCCCGGTGCCCCGCGTCCGCGATCAGCCGCAGTCCCAGATGCCGGGCGAGCGGATAGGGCTGCGCCACCGTCAGCGCCGACTCCACCGCCGCCGCCGCGCGCGGCCCCGCTCCCTCCCGGCCCAGCAGCACGGCGTCGGCGAGCAGCACGAACTGGCGGTTCCACCGCATCCGGGCCATCGCGGTGGCGGTGATCTCCTCGTGCCGTGCCCGCCCCGCGTCACCGGAGAGCACGTCCAGCAGCAGGACCAGGCCGTGGGTGCCGCCGAGGTGGTAGGTGGAGGGGTTGCCCGCCTCCAGCGCCTGCACCGACCGCAGCTCCGCGCGCGCCAGGTCACGGTCCTCCTCCAGCAGCGCGCAGAAAGCGCGGGCCAGGCCGAGACTCAGCGGCTCCTCCTGCGAACCGGCGCCGTCCCACTCGGCGAACGCCGCCAGAGCGGTCTCCATCGCCGCCCGGTCCGCGCGGTGCGCCTCCAGGGCGGCCCGCGCCATCAGGACGTACCGCACGGCGGGCGCCAGGCGCAGCCGCCGCACCACGGCCAGGCAGTCGTCCGCCGCCGACCGCGCGCTCTCGTGGTCGCCGCGCAGCACCGCGTCCAGGATGAGGATGCCGTCCACCGTGTGCATGATGTTCACCGAGCCGAGCCGCAGCGCCTCCTCGCGGGCCGCCAGCAGGCCGGAGGTGTCGCCCTCGGCGAGCCAGGTGTTGCCGCCCATACGGGTGGCCGCGTACATGCGCTGCAGGGGCAGCCGGTGCCGCTCCGCCGTCACCAGGGCCTGCTGGAGCATCGCCGCGGACTCCTCCGGGTCCCGCTCGCGGGCGACGGTGGCGAGAAGCTCCCGGGCCTGGCAGGCGACCACGGGCAGGCCGTGGCGCTCGGCGGTGTCGGCCGCCGAGCGGGCCAGCTTCTCCGCGTGCTGGGTGCGGTCCGAACCCGGCGTGTCGAGGGCGAGGTAGGCGGCCGTGACGTCGACGGCCGCTTCCGTCGCCTCGTCCGGGGCGGTCGCCAGGACCTCGCGTGCCCGGTCGACCTGCCGGTTGCCGTCGCTCCACCGCCCCGCCGTGTGGGCCACCTTGGCCAGCCGGGTGTGCAGCGTGGCCAGCCGTACGGCGCTCAGCCCGGCGCCGCCCAGCGCGTGCAGGTCCTCGGCCAGGTCGAAGGCGCGGGCGAAGTCGCCGGCCTCCGCGAGCGCGGGCAGCAGGTTCTCCAGCACCGAGGCCCGCGCCTGCGGATCGTCGGCGCCGGCCAGCAGGCCCTCGGCCCGGCTGAGCAGCGTCACGGCGGAGCCCAGGGCACCCGCGGCCAGGGCCCGCCCGCCGGCGTCCGCGTACAGCAGCCCCGCCTCCACACGGTCCCCGGCCTCGCAGCGCAGCCCGGCCGCCAGCGCGCACCAATCGCCTTCGAGACCCGGATGGAGCTCCTCGACGGCCCGCGCTCCCCGCCGTGCCAGGTCCGCCCGCTGACCCGGCGTCATCTGCGTGAACAGGGCCTCGACGGTGGGGGAGTGGCGGAAGGAGTACCAGTCGGGGGCGGGCTCGTCGGGGATGACCAGGCGGGCGGCGACGCCCGCGTGCAGATGCCTTAGCAGCGCCCGGTCCTCGACACCGGTCATGCTCTGTAGCACGGTTATATGTAAGCGGCGTCCCAGGACGGCGTCGTCCTACAACAGTTTCAGTCCCTGTGTGCCCAGCCGTTCGATG
>NZ_LIQT01000582.1 GCF_001418415.1 Streptomyces hirsutus | reverse complement strand
GCGTGGGGACGGGGCGGACGGGTGTCAGGCCAGGTCCAGTACTCCGACCGTTTCCTCCCCGACGACCTCGCCGTTCCTGCGGAAGCCCAGGCCCAGATAAAAGTTCTCCGGGCCGTTCCCGCCGGGGTGCCAGGTGACGTGGAGTTCCTTGCCGCCCCGGGCGCGGATCTCCGCGGCGACCGACTCCACGGCGAAGCGGCCGTAGCCCTTGCCCTGCTCCTCGGCCGCGATGTTCAGCCGCCACAGGCCCGAGCGGATGACGCTGCCGCCGTCCTCGTGCCAGTCGATGTCGAGGAAGGCCATCAGGAAGCCGATCGCGCGGTCACCGTCCACGATCAGGCGAGGCCAGGCGGAGCCGGAGTGGACGTATGCCTCGGCGAGGGACTTCACGACCGGGGTGACCGCGAACTCCTGGTCGGGGCGGACGCGTATGCCGAGGGCGGCGTCGAGGTTTTTCGGGGTGATCTCTTCGAGGCGGGGAGTTGTGTTCTTTCTCACTCGGGCAGCGTAGGGACGCAATTCCCTTTCGGTAAAAGGGATTTCCGGTGCGTGGAGCGCCGGGGAAAGGCTCAGGCCAGGTTCCGGTAACGGCCCCGGAAGTAGGTCAGCGGCCCGCCGTCCGCGCTGGGTACGTCCGCCGTCAGGACGCGGCCGATCACCAGGGTGTGGTCGCCGGCCGGCACCCTCTGCTCGGTGCGGCACTCCAGGGTGGCGAGGGAGCCGCCGACCAGGGGGGCGCCGCTGTACTCGCCCCGCACGTACGGGATGTCCGCGAAGAGGAGGCGGTCGCTGATCCGGCCCTTCATTGAGAAGCGGCCCGCGATGTGCCGCTGGCTCTCGGACAGGACCGACACCGACCACAGCGGCTGCTCGTCGAGCAGGTCGTCCATGCGGGAGCCCTCGCGCAGGCTGACCAGCACCAACGGCGGGTCCAGGGACACCGACAGGAACGCGGTCGCGGTCATGCCGACGTCCTCGCCGACCGGCGCCCGCGGGTCGTCCGGGTCCAGCGACGGCTCCTTCGCCGTCACCAGGACCACACCGGCGGCCAGACGGGACATGGCTGCGCGGAACTCGTCGTTGCTCACCCCCTCAGCATGCCGGGCGGCGGGTACGGCGGTGATCGCGGACGGGGGTACGGGAGTGTTCAGCACACCGGAAACGCTAGTCTCCGCTCCGTACGCACCGCATCGGGCCTCCGCCCGAGCGGGGACCTAGGACCAGCGACGGACTCCCGCGCTCCACGGGCGCGAGCCGGCACCCACGGACCGAACCCTGTGGAAGGGGTGCGGAATTCGCATGCGGCGCATGCCGCGCATGCCGTGCATGTGGCAGATCCGGTGAATGACCGGAGAAACCGCGGAAAGGTCTCTCAATTGTTCACGTTTAGTTGTGACTTGAGTCACAAGGGGCGATAATTGTTGACCCTGTGTACCGAGTGGGCAGCGCGCTGTGATTCAGTGGCGGAGAGACTGCCAGGACGATACGCCGATGAGAACGCTTGATTCGCTGCGAGGTCCCGGGGGGAGGGTGAGCATGGAGACCGAGTCGGAGCCCTACGTCCGTCTTGCTTCCCTGCGGCAACTGCACCAGGGCATGGCCGACATGAACACGGCCCGCAGCCTGGCCGACACCCTCCAGACCGTCGCCGACGGCGTCGTCGACGCCCTGGGGTACGAACTGGCCTGCGTCAACCTCGTGCGTCCCGACGGCGACCTGGTCGTGGCCGCCCTGTCGGGCAACGCGGCCGCCGAAGCCCTCATCACCGGCCGGGTCGGCTCGCGCGAGTCCTGGGAGCGCCGCCTCTCCATGGGTGAGGCCTGGGGAGACCTGATCTTCATACCGCACACCGAGGGCTGGGTCCTCGACGACGACGACGTCCCGCAGTGGTACACGGACGGGCCCGCTCCCCGCTTCGAGGACGAGTGGCACCCCTCCGACCGCCTCTTCGCCCCGATGTACGCCCCCGGCCCGCAGGGCGGCGGAGCCGGCGAACTGGTCGGCGTGCTCTCCGTGGACCGCCCGCGCAACGGCCGGCTGCCCGGCGCCTGGGGCCGCGAAGCGCTCCAGATGTACGCCTTCCAGGCCGCCATCGCGATCAGCAACGCCCGGCTGCGCTCCAACATGCAGCGCGCCCTGGTCCGCCTGGAGCGCGAGCAGCAGGCCCTGCGCGCCAGCGAGGAGAGCTTCCGGCAGGCCTTCGAGTACGCCCCGTCCGGCATGGCCGTCGCGGAGATGGGCGGCGACCAGCACGGGCGCATCCTGCGGACCAACGACGCGCTGTGCCGGCTGCTCGGCCGTCCCGCCTCCGCGATGCGCCGCTACTCCTTCTCCGACCTCGTGCACCCCGAGGACATCGGCACGCTGCTGCGGACCTCCGCCGAGGGCGGCCGCGCCGAGCTGCGGCTGGCCCGCCGGGACGGCACCTACGTGTGGGTGTCCCTGCGCAACTCCGTGGTCGCCGACGCGGCCGACGGGCCGCGCTTCCTGCTCACCCACGTCGAGGACATCGAGGAGCGCAAGCGCCGCGAGCTGCAGCTCGCCCACCGCGCCTCCCACGACTCCCTCACCGGCCTGCCGAACTCCGCGGAACTGCGCGCCCGGCTCTCCGCCCGCCTGTGTCAGCAGCGTCCGTCGATGCTGCCCGCCGCCGTGGACGAAGCCATGGCCGCCTTCGAGTCCTTCGGCTCCCAGGACGCCGCCTACGGCCCGCCCGCCTTCGACCGCGGCCACGACTTCGACTTCCCGCCCGAAGCCGAGGGGTTCGAGGGATACGACCACCATGTGCACGCCATCGCCCCCGACGCGGACCACGACGACGGCGCCAAGGGCCTCGCGGTGCTCTTCTGCGACCTCGACGGCTTCAAGTCGATCAACGACCGGTTCGGGCACAACGCGGGCGACGCGGTGCTCATCGAGGTCGCCCGCCGGCTCGGCGACGGCGTCCGGGACGGCGACACCGTCGCCCGGCTCGGCGGCGACGAGTTCGTGATCCTCGCCAACGGGCTCGGCCGGGCCGACGCCCAGGACCTCGCCGTACGGCTGCGCAACGAGATCATCCAGCCCATCCGGGCCGAGGGCCGGGCCGTGCGGGTCGGCGCCAGCTTCGGCATCGGATGGGCCCACTGCGGCCTGACGGCGGACGAAGTGCTGAAGTCGGCCGACGAGCGGATGTACATCGAGAAACGATCTCGTCCCAAACAACATCGGCGGGCGGGATGAACCCCAGGTCAGTGCGCTGATGCGGTCTGAGCCACCCATTCGGGTCACCCGGAGCGGGTAGGCTCGCCCTTCTCAGCACCCGTACCGCATCCGATCCGCAGCTAGGAGTACCAAGGGATGACGCCCGGCAGCAACGGCGCGAGCACGCCCGAGGACGACGACCCGTTCGGCTACCTCTACGCCGACGGGCAGGCCAACGGAGCCCAGCCGCCGTCCGGCGGCTACGGCTACCCGAATTCGGTCAACCGGGTGCGGCCGGTCGGCACGCGTCAGTACGGCCAGCAGGGCCCCGCGGCGCAGGCGCCGAAGCAGCAGGGAACGTACGGCCAGCCGAACGCGAACTACGCGGCACCGGAGACGCTGCCCGGCGCCGCCCCCACCGCCTCGTCGCAGCTTCCGGGCAACCGTGGTGGTCATGGCGGCGGTGGCCGGGGCCGCGGCCCGAACACCAAGGGCCTGCTCATCGGAGCCGTCGCGGTGGTCGCCGCGGTGGTCATCGGCATCAGCGTGGCCATGATCGGCGGCGACGACGACAAGGACGACAAGAGCGGCAACCAGGCCGACGCGTCCCCCACCCAGAGCCAGACCAGTGAGCCCAGTCCGTCGGCGACGAATGAGGAGGCGCCGGACGACGAGGCCGGGCTGCCGGCCCTCGACGCGAAGGCGCTCCGCCTGGACGGCGGGACCGTCCAGGCGTCGGAGATCAAGGGCGCGAAGGCCGAGGGCGGGGTCTATGTGGCGGGCTTCAACAAGGTGGGCGCGAAGGTCACCTGGACCGTCGACGGCATCAAGGAGTCCGAAAGGTATCGGCTGTATGTGCGCTACGGCATTCCGGGCGTGGACGCCGATGCCACGCTGGTGGTCAACGGCAAAGCCGACTCCCGTCCGTTCGGCTTGAAGAACTTCGGCAACCTGCCCGAGGGGGACTGGGAGAAGGGCTGGCAGACCAGTTGGGCCAACGTGAACCTCAACAAGGGAACGAACACGATCGAGCTCGTCTGCAATGAGGGCAACCAATGCAATGCGAACCTCGATCAATTCTGGCTGACGGAGGAGCCCCCAAGCTGACGACATGAAAACTGTGGTCGGCTTGGGGTGGAGAGGGCTGAAAAGAGTGGTGCCGCCGATTCGCTTTTCGGGGCATGCGGCGGCGCAGGACAGATTCCTCCATGAGGACGACGTAGCGGTGGCCGCCCTCGTACAGGAACCGGGAGCCGCGCGACGCGGACGGCGACCGCTTCGGAGGTGTCGCCGGGGTGCCCCAGGGCTTCGTGTGGGTCGTATACATGCCCTGACCTGCGATCCGGCAAGCGACAAGCAGCGACCGGCGGAGGAACAGCCGCGGTTCGGCCGGGCTCTCTCGGCGGCCGTGAGTGCCTGATGGTCGCTCGCCCGAAGGGCGGTCCTCGACACCTGCGCAGGGCATGCCTCAGGCCGCGCTGACCTCCCTTGTGATCACCACACGCCCGAGCAGTTCCTCGTAAGCCTCCCGGTCGAACTCGCCCGCAACCGGCGCCAGTACCGTCGCCGCCGACAACGCGACCGCTCGGGCGAGGCGGTCCGGCCACGGCAGGTGTTTCACCAGGCCCGACAGCAGGCCCGCGACCAGGGAGTCGCCGGCGCCGGTGGGGTTGCCGCGCAGGCGGGCCGGTGGTGTGGCGCGCCAGTGGCCCTCGGGAGTCACCGCGAGCAGCCCGTCCGGGCCCAGGGAGGCGACCACCGCGCCGGCGCCGCGTCGGCGGGCGTCCTGGGTGGCGCGCAACGGCTCGTGGGAGCCGGTGAGTTCGGCCAGTTCCTCGGCGTTCGGCTTGAGGATGTCGGGGCGTCCGGCGATCCCGCGGCGCAGCGGTGACCCGCTGGTGTCGAGGAGGACGGGCACCTTGGCGGCGCGGGCGGTGCGGACCAGCCCGGCGTAGGCGCCGACCGGGACGCCCGGGGGCAGACTGCCGCACAGGGCCACCGCCGAGACGCCTTTCAGCAGATCCTCGTAGACCTCCTGGAAGGCCTGCCACTCGGCGGGGGAGACGGCCGGGCCGGGCTCGTTGAGCTGGGTGGTGGTGCCGGAGCGTTCGTCGACCACGGCCACGGTGCGCCGGGTCGTGCCGGACACCGGGAGCAGTGCGTCCGTCAGGCCCGGTGTCGCGGTGAGCCTCGCGCGCAGGAGCCGTCCGGTGAGGCCGCCGGTGAAGCCGGTGACCGTCACCTCGTGGCCCAGGGCGGCGAGCACCCTGGCCACGTTGACGCCCTTGCCGCCGGGGCGTTCGGTCACCTCGGTGACCCGGTGGGAGGCGCCCGGGCGCAGGGCGGGCACGCGATAGGTGATGTCGAGAGCGGTGTTCAGTGTGACGGTGAGGATCACCGGACCGGCCTCCCTCCGTCGTGCCGGTCCTCGATCATGCCAAAGAGACGGCGGCCGGCCCACCCCTCGGTCGGTCCCCCGCAGCCCGGTGGGGACCCGACCGGGGGGACGGATCAGCCCAGTTGGGGAGCGACCACCCATTCACCCCGGCGCATCACGCCCTTGAGGGTGAAGTCCGCGTCGAGGACCACCAGGTCGGCGTCCTTCCCGGGTTCCAGGGAGCCGATCCTGTCGTCCATGCCCAGCAGCCGGGCCGGGTTGGCGGACAGGGCCGCGACCGCGTGCTCGACGGGCAGGCCGTCGACGGTCACCGCCCGCTTGAGGGCGCGGTCCAGAGTGAGCGTCGATCCCGCGATGGAGCCGCCCTCCACCAGCCGGGCCACACCGTCGGCGACCTCGACCTCCAGCGGGCCGAGCAGGTAGCGGCCGTCGCCGAAACCGGCCGCGTCCATCGCGTCCGTGACGAACGCCACCCGGCCGGGGCCCGCATGGTGGAACGCCAACTGGAGGGCGGCCGGGTGCAGATGGGTGCCGTCGTTGATCAGCTCGACCGTGACCCGCTCGTCCTCCAGCAGGGCGGTGATCGGGCCGGGGGCGCGGTGGCCGAGCGCCGGCATCGCGTTGAACAGGTGGGTGGCGACCGTGGCGCCCGCGTCGATGGCCGCCACGGTCTGCTCGTACGTCGCGTCGGTGTGGCCGACGGCCGCGATCACGCCGTGTTCGGCCAGCAGGCGTACGGAGTCGAGACCGCCGGGCAGTTCGGTGGCGAGGGTGACCATCTTCGCCCGGCCGTGGGCGGCGTCGATCAGTTTGCGGACCTCCGCCGGGTCGGGGTCGCGCAGCAGTTCCTCGGAGTGCGCGCCTTTGCGGCACGGAGAGATGAACGGACCCTCGAAGTGGATGCCGGCGATGTCGCCCTGTTCGGCCAGCTCCGCCAGCAGGCCCGCGCGCCGGACGAGGACGTCCATGTCGCCGGTGACGGTCGAGGCGACCAGGGTGGTGGTGCCGTGCAGGCGGTGGGTGCGGATGCCCTTGAGGACCTCGTCGACGGTCCCGGAGGGGAAGGACGCGCCGCCGCCGCCGTGGTTGTGGAGGTCGACGAAGCCGGGCACCAGCCAGTGCCCGGTCAGGTCGAGCGTCTCGACGGCGTTCCCGGGAGCGCCGGGGGAGGTGTTCGAGGGAACGTCGGAGGGGGCGTTCGCGGGGGCCTCGGAGGAGAGGTTCGCGGGGCCCGTGGCGACGATCCGGGTGCCCTCCACGGTCACACGGCCGTCGTCCACGGTCCCGGTGGGCAGTACCACCCGGGCACCGGTGAGAACCTTGGTGGGGGTCATCAGGTGGTTACCTCCGAGGGGTCAGTGGTGGTGAGGAGATCCCGGGCGAGGAGTCCCGCGCCCAGGCATCCGGCGGTGTCCCCGAGGGCCGCGGGGACCAGGGACGGCGGTTTCTGGAAGGTGATCCGCTGCCGGACGGCCTCCCGCAGCGGTGTGAACAAGGTTTCTCCTGCCTCGGCCAGCCCGCCACCGATGATCAGGGTGCGGGGGTCCAGCAGGGTGAGCGCGGTGACCAGCCCGTCGGCGAGCGCCTCGACCGCCTCCTGCCAGACCTTCCGGGCCCGTACGTCGCCCGCGGCCACGGCCCCGGCGCAGTGGGCCGCGTCCGCGCCCTCCTCGCCGCAGACCGCCGCCCACGCCTCGCCGACCGCCGCCGCGGACGCGTACCGCTCCAGGCAGCCGCGCTGACCGCACGGACAGGGGAGGCCCCCGGGCCGTACGACGATGTGGCCGATCTCGCCCGCGAAACCGTGCGCGCCCGCCTCCACCCGGCCGTCGATGCCGATGGCGCCCGCGATGCCGGTGCCCAGCGGCACGAACAGGAACCGGTCGGCGCCCCGGCCCGCCCCGATGCGGCCCTCGGCGAGCCCGCCGGTGCGGACGTCGTGGCCGAGGGCGACCGGGATGCCGCCGAGCCGCTCCGCGAGCAGCGCGCGCAGCGGGAGGTCGCGCCAGCCGAGGTTGGCGGAGTAGACGGCGACGCCCCGCGTCTCGTCGACGATGCCGGGGACGGCGAGGCCGGCGGCGGACGCGGGCTCGCCGAGGTGCTCGACGCCGTGGGCGCGGAGGTCGGCGGCGAAGTCCAGGATTCCGGCGGCGACCGCGTCCGGACCGCGGTCGCGCGCGGTGGCCCGGCGGGCCCGGTGCAGCAGCGTGCCGTCCGCTCCGACCAGGGCGGCCTTCATCCCGGTGCCGCCCACGTCGAGGGCGATGACATGTTCCACGGGGGACAGTGTGACCCCGGGACCCACAAGAGGTCTAGTCCACTTACGTGGTGTAGACCTTGATCCGATTATCGGAAACTTTTCGGAGCGGATGGCGCGGAGCGCCGGAGTTGGGGCAAGAAGCAGTGCAGCGGCGGAGCTTGGCAAGGACGATCGCGGCGATATCCGCACTGGGACTGACAGGGGTCCTCGGCGGATGCGGTCTCGGCGGAGGCTCCTCCGACATCACCCTGGAACTGGTCGCCGCCGACTACGGCACCGGCGTGGACGACAGCTCGAAGAAGTACTGGGCCGCCCTGACGGAGGAGTACGAAGCCGCGCACCCGGGCGTGCGGATCGACGTCACCGTCCACTCCTGGAACGACATCGACCGCAAGGTCAAGGAGAGGGTCGACGCGGGCGACCCGCCGGACATGGCCCAGATCGGGGCGTACGCCGACTACGCGGCCGACGGACTGCTCTACAAGGCCGACGACCTGCTCTCCATCCCCGTACAGGCCGACTTCGTCGCGCAGTTGGCCACCGCGGGCCAGATCGGCGGCATCCAGTACGGCATGCCGTTCGCCTCCTCCACGCGCGTGCTGTTCTACAACAAGGCCCTGTTCGAGGACGCCGGCCTCACCCCGCCCACCACCTGGGCCGAACTCGCCGCGAACGCCGCCCTCCACGGCTGTGTGCCCGGACGGGATTTCGCCCTGTTCCTCGCCTGCGACGACGTGCGGGGCGTCATCCGTATCGAGGTGTCCGACACCCACCCCGACCCTCCGGCCCCCACGGCGGCCGCGGCGGACGAGGAACACGGCCGTGGCCTGGCCCTCGTCGACGCGCTCGCCACACTCTGGGGCGTGACCGGCCGTATCGGCCCCGGCAAGACCGTCTGGGCCGAGTGCGCGACCGTCGCGGACGAGCCCCGGTTCACGAGGGTGCCGCCGGGGAGGGACGCCGCCTCGGCGCCACCGCGAGGATGCTCGTCACACGCCCCTGCTCATAACCTTGTCAGTGTCCCGGATACGGATGTATAACGTTGTAAAACTCGAGCCCGGCGGCTCGGCGCCCGGCTCACGGTGACGGCACCCGCATCTGCACCGGTCCCCGGTTCGGGCCGCTCACGAAGGGATTGCCGTGCGGGTCAGCCTCAAGGACGTCGCCGCGCACGCGGGGGTCTCCATCAAGACCGTCTCCAACGTGGTGAACAACTACCAGCACGTCACCCCCGCCATGCGCGAGCGTGTCCAGAGGTCCATCGACGCTCTGGGCTACCGGCCCAACCTGGCCGCCCGCCACCTGCGCAAGGGGCGTACGGGCATCATCGCGCTCGCCCTGCCCGAACTGGGCAACCCCTACTTCGCCGAACTCGCCGCCGCCGTCATCGACACCGCGGCCGAGCACGACTACATCGTGCTGCTCGACCACACCGGGGGCCGGCGCGAGCAGGAGATCCTGGTCAGCCAGGGGTTCCGGGCCAGAGTCATCGACGGACTCATCCTCAGCCCGATCGAGCTGGAGGCCAAGGACTTCCGGGACCGCGCGGAACCCGTGCCGCTGGTCCTGCTCGGCGAACGGGAGTACGACCTGCCGTACGACCACATCGCCATCGACAACGTCGCCGCCGCGCGTGCCGCCGTCCGGCACCTGGTCTCGCTGGGCCGCCGGAGGGTGGCGTTCATCGGAGCGCGTCGGGGGCGCAGCCAGCCCGCCCAACTGCGCGTGCAGGGCTGGCGCGAGGAGCTCACCGCCGCCGGACTCCCGGCCGACGGGGGCCTGGTCGCCGCCACCGACGGCTGGGGACACGCGGACGGAGCCGCGGCGATGGCCCACATCCTGGATGCCGGGGAGCGCCCCGACGCGGTGTTCGCCTACAACGACCCGATGGCCATCGGGGCGATGCGGGTCCTCCACGAGCGTGGTCTGCGGGTTCCCGAGGACATCGCGGTCGTCGGATTCGACGACGTGCTCGAAGGGCGCTTCAGCGCGGTGACGCTGACCTCCGTGTCACCGGACAAGGCCGCCATCGGCCGTCTCGCCGTCGAGTCGGTGCTCTCCCGGCTCCACGACGCGGCTCCGGAGCCGCGTCGTGGAGCCGGGAGAG
>NZ_LIQT01000581.1 GCF_001418415.1 Streptomyces hirsutus | reverse complement strand
CGCTGTCGCTGTCGCTGTCGCCGTAGCGGTAGCGGTAGCTGTGGCCGCTGCCGTCACCGGGGGCTCGGTCGTGGCCGTGGCGGGGGACGCGGTCAGGGCGGGAACGGCGAGGACGGTGAGAGCGGCGGCGGTGGCGAACGCCACCGCCTTCCGGCGTCGGGTGCGCATGCGTATCGCGAGCATGTGGGGGTGTCCCGTCTACGCGAGTTGAATGAGGGTCTCCGCATCGTGACATGCGCATGAAGTTGTATGAATGTACATGCGGTGTCGATTGCGTGACGTCCTTGCGGAGGGGGGTCTCTCCGGAGTGACACCGACCTGCCCAAACGTTACGGAGGGATGAAATCCGCTTCGGTGCGCGTTGGTGCCTTCCGGTAGATCAGGACGATCGGATCGCACGACCGGAGGGCACCCGCGTGACACCGCAGCAGGGATGGGCACGACGACTGGGCGCGTACGCGTGGCGTCATCCGGGGGACGTCGTGCTGGCCCTGGGCTCGTCCCTCGGCGGCATGGCCGTGATGGCGCTGGTCCCGCTGGTCACCAAGGTGATCATCGACGACGTGATCGGCGACCACACCCGTGCCATGGCCCCCTGGGCGGGCGCCCTGATCGGTGCCGCGGCCGTCGTCTACGCCCTCACCTTCGTCCGCCGCTACTACGGCGGCCGGCTCGCCCTGCACGTCCAGCACGACCTGCGGACCGAGATGTACCGGACGATCACCCGGCTCGACGGCCGCCGTCAGGACGAGCTGTCCACCGGGCAGGTCGTCGGGCGGGCCACCAGCGACCTCCAGCTGATCCAGGGCCTGCTCTTCATGCTGCCGATGACCATCGGCAACATCCTGCTGTTCGTGATCTCCCTCGTGATCATGGCGTCGCTGTCGCTGCCGCTCACGGGCGTCGCCCTCGCCGTCGCCCCCGCCCTGTGGTGGATCGCCAAGCGCAGCCGCACCCGGCTGCACCCGTCCACCTGGTACGCGCAGGCCCAGGCGGCCGCCGTCGCCGGAGTGGTCGACGGCGCCGTCAGCGGGGTGCGCGTGGTGAAGGGCTTCGGGCAGGAGGAGCAGGAGACGGGCAAGCTCCGCGAGGTCGGCCGGCGGCTGTTCGCCGGGCGGCTGCGGACCATCCGGCTGAACTCCCGGTACACCCCGGCCCTCCAGGCCGTCCCCGCCCTCGGCCAGGTGGCGATGCTCGCCCTCGGCGGCTGGCTCGCCGTGCGCGGCAACATCACGCTGGGCACCTTCGTCGCCTTCTCCACCTACCTCGCCCAGCTCGTCGGCCCGGTCAGGATGCTCGCCGTCGTGCTGACCGTCGGGCAGCAGGCCAGGGCCGGCACCGAGCGCGTCCTGGAGCTGATCGACACCGAGCCGTCCCTCGCCGACGGCACCAAGGAACTCCCCGCCGACGCCCCCGCGACCGTCGAGTTCGACGACGTCTCCTTCGGCTACGACACCGCCTCCGGGAAGAGCCGCCCCGTCCTCAACGGCCTGTCCTTCGAGATCGGGCCCGGCGAGACCCTAGCCGTCGTCGGCTCCTCCGGCTCCGGCAAGTCCACCGTCTCGCTGCTCCTGCCGCGCTTCTACGACGTCACCGGCGGCGCCGTCCTCGTCGGCGGGCACGACGTGCGCGAGCTGACCACCGAGTCGCTGCGGGCCGCGATCGGGCTGGTCCCGGAGGACTCCTTCCTCTTCTCCGACACCGTGCGCGCCAACATCGCCTACGGCCGCCCGGACGCGACCGAGGAACAGATCGTGGCCGCCGCCCGCGCGGCCCAGGCCGACCGGTTCATCACCGAGCTGCCCGACGGCTACGACACCACCGTCGGCGAGCACGGACTGACCCTCTCCGGCGGCCAGCGCCAGCGCGTCGCGCTCGCCCGCGCCCTCCTCACCGACCCGCGCCTGCTGGTGCTCGACGACGCCACCTCCGCCGTGGACGCCCGCGTCGAGCACGAGATCCACGAGGCGCTGGCCGAGGTCATGCGCGGCCGCACCACCCTGCTGATCGCGCACCGCCGCTCCACCCTCAACCTCGCCGACCGCATCGCCGTCCTCGACGGCGGCCGGCTCGCCGACCTCGGCACCCACGACGAGCTCCAGCGGCGCTGTGCCCTCTACCGCCGGCTGCTCACCGACCCCGACGAGCTGGGCGGCGTCTCCCCGGGCCACCACCCGGCCGCCGCCCTCCAGCAGGACGACACCGCCGACACCACGGTCCGCGCGGAGCTGGACGCCGAGTTCGACGCCGAACGCGGGGTCACCCCCCGCCTGTGGACCGGCGACCGCGAGCCCAAGGACACCGCCCTGGCCGGCAGCCCGGCCACCCCCGAACTGCTCGCCCAGGTCGCGGCGCTGCCCCCGGCCGACGACGTCCCCGACGTCGACGAGCGCCGGGCCGTCCAGGCGGAGGAGTCCTACGGACTGCGCCGCCTCCTGCGCGGCTTCCGCCGGCCCCTCCTCCTGAGCCTCGCGCTCGTCGCCGTGGACGCCGGCTCGGGCCTGCTGCTGCCGGTGCTGATCCGGCACGGCATCGACGCCGGCGTCACCCAGGCCGCCCTCGGCGCCGTCTGGGCGTCGGCGCTGCTCGGCCTGCTCGCGGTGACCGTGCAGTGGGCGGCGCAGACCGGCGAGATCCGGATGACCGGACGCACCGGCGAACGCGTGCTGTACTCACTGCGGCTGAAGATCTTCGCCCAGCTCCAGCGGCTCGGCCTCGACTACTACGAGCGCGAGCTGACCGGCCGGATCATGACCCGGATGACCACCGACGTGGACGCGCTGTCGACGTTCCTGCAGACGGGCCTGGTCACCGCGTTCGTCTCGGTGGTCACCTTCTTCGGCATCATGGTCGCCCTGCTGGTGATCGACGTACAGCTCGCCCTGATCGTCTTCACCACACTGCCCCCGCTGATCCTCGCCACGTACTTCTTCCGCCGGGCCAGCGTGAAGGCGTACGAACTGGCCCGGGAGCGGATCTCGGCGGTCAACGCCGACCTCCAGGAGTCGGTGTCCGGTCTGCGGATCGTGCAGGCCTTCGGACGCGAGCGGCTGGGCAACCGGCGGTTCGCCGAGCGCAGCGACGGCTACCGGGCCGCCCGCATCCGGGGCCAGTGGCTGATCTCGGTGTACTTCCCGTTCGTGCAGTTCCTGGCGTCGTCGGCCGCGGCGGCGGTCCTCGTCGTGGGCGGGATCAGGGTCGACAACGGGACGCTGACGACGGGTGCGCTGGTCGCGTACCTGCTCTACATCGACCTGTTCTTCGCCCCGGTGCAGCAGCTCTCCCAGGTCTTCGACGGCTACCAGCAGGCGACCGTCTCC
Source organism: Streptomyces hirsutus (assembly GCF_001418415.1). Classification (GTDB taxonomy): domain Bacteria; phylum Actinomycetota; class Actinomycetes; order Streptomycetales; family Streptomycetaceae; genus Streptomyces; species Streptomyces hirsutus. The sequence goes on along the minus strand of NZ_LIQT01000581.1, from coordinate 674 downwards.
CTGGGCCGCATCCAGGAACTGCTGCGGGAACCGGCGTCCACCCAGGACGCCTCGAAACCCCTCGGCGTGCCCTCCCTGCGCGGCCAGGTCGTCTTCGAGGACGTGGACTTCGCCTACGGGGACGAGGAGGAGGCGCTCAGCGGCATCGACCTGCGCATCCCCGCCGGGCAGACCGTCGCGTTCGTCGGCGAGACCGGCGCCGGGAAATCCACCCTGGTCAAGCTGGTGGCCCGGTTCTACGACCCGACCGGGGGCAGGGTCACCGTCGACGGCACCGACCTCAGGGACCTCGACATCACCGCCTACCGGCACCGGCTCGGCGTGGTCCCGCAGGAGGCCTACCTCTTCCCGGGCACGATCCGCGACGCCATCGCCTACGGCCGTCCGGACGCCACCGACGCCGAGGTCGAAGCGGCGGCCCGCGCGGTCGGCGCGCACGAGATGATCGCCACGCTGGAGGGCGGCTACCTGCACGAGGTCGCCGAGCGCGGCCGGAACCTCTCCGCCGGACAGCGCCAGCTGATCGCGCTGGCCCGCGCCGAACTCGTCGACCCCGACATCCTGCTGCTCGACGAGGCCACCGCCGCGCTCGACCTGGCCACCGAGGCCCAGGTCAACCAGGCGACGGACCGGCTGGCAGGACGGCGCACCACGCTGGTGGTCGCCCACCGGCT
>NZ_LIQT01000580.1 GCF_001418415.1 Streptomyces hirsutus | reverse complement strand
CTCGTCGAAGCGGGCGGTGAGGGTCTTGTGATGTCGCTGCGGGCCCCGGTGGGGAGGGACTGGATGTGGCAGGCCAGCCCGATCGCCAGGAGGGAGAGTTCCCGGTGCTGGGTGAGGTGGTTGCCGATCACCGTGAAGCGGGTGGTGTGGCGGGTGTTCTCGTGGACGACGCCGGCCGTGGGGTGCGCGGTGGGGCGTACAGGGGGTCGGCGGGTCGCCCGGGAGTGGAGCCGATCGGTGCCGTCGGCTGACTGGGCGCGCGAGGGCGCGCTAGGGTTTTGAATATCCATCGGGAAGGTTCTGGCTTCCTAGGTGGTCAGGCCCTCGCAGTGGGATGCCAGTCCCGGCGGGGGCCGAAGTATGTCCGCGGCCGGTGATCGGCGATCAGCGGCTTGGTCTGCGGTTGTTGCGCTGAGCGTAGGGGTGTGGGGGATCCGGAAATCCAGCCCGACCGGCGATGTTCACCCGCCCGAGTGAGTTTGGGAGTTGGCCTCCGGATGGGAGGAGGGGTGGGGTTCGGTGGGGTTCTTTCTCCCCCATGTTTCTTTGGAAAAGGCGCCCGAGGCACCGGAGCTCAAGAAATCGGGTTTCGGTGTGGTGAGGCCTCGGCCCTGTCGGATGAGGGTTGCCCGTTTGCGTCACTCGGCGTGGTGACGGGTGCGTACCGTGACAGACCACTCAACGCATGCAGAGGGTGACATTACGGCTGGAGGGTGCGCGATGACGGTCGAGGTGGAGGCGGGACGGCTCAACGGTGAGGCGGACGAGCCGGGGTGGGAGGTCGATCCGGACGACGAGTGAGGCGTCGCGGTCATCACCACCGTCGGACGGCAACTGAAGCTGCGCCGCGAGTCGATGGACATGAGGGTCCCCGAGTTCGCGGCGGCGATGGGGTACGGGGACGACCTCGTCTGCAAGGTCGAGAGCGGGAAGCGGATTCCCCAACGGGATTACCTGGTCAAGGCCGACGAGGTGCTGAACGCGGGCGGGCTCGTCGCGGCAGCCTGGGAGGACGTGAAGAAGGTCCGGTACCCGAAGACGGTTCGGGACATCGCGAAGTTGGAGGCGCGGGCTGTCGAACTGACGGCATACGGGACCCACAACCTTCACGGGTTGTTGCAGACAGCGGATTACATGCACGCCCTGTTCGAGATGCGGCGGCCGGCGCACTCACAGGACCAGGTGGAACGGCTGGTGGCTGCGCGAATGGCCCGCAAGGTGATCTTCGAGCGGGATCCGGCCCCCGAGCTGTGCTTTGTCCAGGAAGAGGCGACCCTCAGGCGGCCACTTGGGGGCAAAATGGTGTTGCGCCGTCAGTTGGAGCATCTCCTGGAGTTGGGGCGAATGAGGAACATCGAAATCCAGGTGATGCCGATCGACCGTGCGGTGCACGCGGGTATGGGAGGCGAGATCCAAGTGCTCAAATTCGCCGACGGTACGGCGGTCGGCCGAGCCGAGGGAGACTTCGGCAGCCGTCCCGTTTCGGAGTTGAAGCATCTTCGGATCATGGAACTGCGGTGTGGCATCATCCGGGCCCAGGCTCTCTCACCGGGAGAGTCGCTGGCTTTCATCGAGCAAGCGCTGGGGGATACATGAACTGCACGACGTCTGAGGAGAGCGGCTCGGAACTGCGGTGGTTCAAGAGCAGCTACAGCGACAGCAGTAACAGCAACGAGTGTGTGGAGGTCGCGATCACGCGGAGTGCTGTGCATGTCCGCGACTCCAAGAACGTCGAGGGCTCCCGGCTTACGTTGGCCTCGGTTGCTTGGTCGCACTTCGTGGCGTTCGCCTTGGAATCCTGATCCGCAGGGCCTCCGCCGGGGGTGCCCCCGGGTCGGCGTGGTCCAAGAGCGGCTGCAGCGGCAACGGCGACAAGTGGGTGGAGGCCGTGATCGTGCGAGGTGCGTGCACGTCCGGGACTCCAAGAGCATGGCGGGCCCGCGGCCCGCAGTCGCCACGGACACGTGGGTGCATTGCTCGTAAGGCGCCGGTCATCCCGTACGGGGCCAGGGGGAAGGCGTCCCTCCAGGTGGTGCGAGGCATCCGAAGGTGGCGTTGCGGGTGGGGGCGGTCGGCTGAGCGTGCCGAGGCGGGCACCCGCGCTCAGGGTGTGGCATCCGGTCCCCGAAGCGTGAGCACTTTGGCTGTTGTTGTCGTGATGGCGCCCATTTGAGCGCTCACGTGACACTTGCCCGCCGACTGCTCACGTTCTTCGGCACGGTACCCGCTTCCGGTACTCCGCCCTCGGCCGGACCACCGCGGATCCCACCCCGTCGTGCCGAGCTGTCCGAAGAGGCCATCGAGGACATCGAGGAGAGTGGCGTCGATCCCACGCCGGCGCTGATCGAGCGACTGGCCACGGCTCTGGAAGCCGGAGCCCGCATCGACCCTCGTACCAGTCCCGGGTTCCGCTTCGAGGATCACGTGGCCTGACCGGTGCCGGCAGGCCGGGCACCCGGCGTTGCGCGGTCACGTCTCCTCCGTACGTATCGGCTGCTCGGCTGCTGTCCCCGCACGTCACCGAAGGCGCTCTCGCGGTCGGGAGGTGCCCGGCATCCGTGCGGGGCAGCGCGGGCCCGGGCTGGGCTCGGCTCGCCGGACACCCTTGGCGCGGTACCTTCGACCTCACGCCGATCAGGGCCGATGAGGAGAGTGACCGTGAGCATGTTCGTACGGCCTGCGGACGAGGGCGCCGACCCGTTTGGGACGGCGCGGCTGCGGCGTGGGGTGCTGGATGCCTGGGCCGCCAGTCCCGCCCGGTTCCGTGAGGACGCCAACGCCGAGGAGGACCTCGTCCTCGGCGGGTACCGGGACCGCCTCGTCGTCGAGCTGGCGCAGAACGCCGCCGACGCCGCCGCCCGCGCGGGGGTGCCGGGGCGGCTTCGGCTCACGCTGCGCGACGGGGTGCTCGTCGCCGCCAACACCGGTGCTCCATTGGACGCGGCCGGGGTCGAGTCCCTGTCCACGCTGCGGGCGTCCGCGAAGCGGGATGACGCCGAGAGGGCCGTGGGGCGGTTCGGGGTCGGCTTCGCCGCCGTCCTCGCCGTCACCGACGAGCCCGCCCTCGTCGGCCGGCACGGCGGGGTGCGGTGGTCGCTGGCCGAGGCCCGGGAACTCGCCGGTGACAGCGCGGGGCACAGCGCCGGTCTGGGCGACGAGATCCGCCGGCGCGACGGGCACGTACCGCTGCTCCGTCTCCCGTTCGCCGCCGAGGGCACCGCCCCCGACCCGTACGACACCGCCGTCATCCTGCCGCTGCGCGACGCGGCCGCCGCCGACCTCGCCGAGCGGCTGCTGCACGCCGTCGACGACGCCCTGCTGCTCGCCCTGCCCGGTCTGGAGGAGGTCGTCGTCGAGATCGGCGACGCCCCGCCCCGCACCGTGCGCCGCGGCACCGACGGCGCCCTCACCGTGATCGATGACTCGCGGGACGGCACCACCCGCTGGCGTACCGTCGCCGCGCACGGGCCGCTCACGCCGGATCTGCTCGTCGACCGGCCGATCGAGGAGCGGCTGCGCCCGCACTGGTCGGTGACGTGGGCCGTGCCGGTGGACTCCGACGGCACCCCTGCCCGCCCCCGCACCAGCCCGGTCGTGCACGCGCCGACGCCGAGCGAGGAGCCGTTGGGCGTCCCGGCCCTGCTCATCGCCTCCTTCCCGCTGGACTCCACCCGCCGGCACACCGCCCCCGGCCCGCTCACCGACTTCCTGGTGGAGCGCGCCGCCGACGCCTACACCGAGCTGCTCGCCGGCTGGCGTCCGGTGACCGCCGGGATCATCGACCTCGTGCCCGGCCCGCTCGGCCGGGGTGAGCTGGACGGCGCCTTGCGGCAGGCCGTCCTCGGGCGGCTCCCGCGGACCTCGTTCCTGCCGCCCGCCGCCGAGCCGGACGGGCGGGGCGAGGAAGACGAGGGGGACGAGGGGAGCACGGAATCCGATCTGCCCGAGACGCTGAGGCCCCGGGACGCCGAGGTCGTCGAGGGCGCCGGCGCCGACACGGTCCGGGTCCTCGCCGAGGTGCTGCCCACCCTCCTGCCCGCCGGGCTCGAACGGCGGGCCGAGCTGCGCACGCTCGGGGTGGCCCGCCTCCCGCTGGCCGACGCGATCGACCGGCTGGCCGGGCTGGAGAAGTCGCCCCACTGGTGGCGGCGGCTGTACGAGAGCCTCGCCGGCGTCGACCCCGACCGGCTCTCCGGACTGCCCGTGCCGCTCGCCGACGGCAGGACCACCACCGGCCCCCGGCAGGTGCTGCTGCCCGGCGTGGAGACCGCCCGGATCGACCCCGAGACGCTGGCCCGGCTCGGCCTCAAGGTCGCCCACCCGGACGCCGCGCACCCCCTGCTGGAGAAGCTCGGCGCCCTCCCGGCGACCCCGCGCGCGGTGCTCACGACTCCGCAGGTGCGGGCCGCCGTCGCCGCCTCCCTGGACGACGAGGGAGCCCTGAACTGGGAGGACGAGGCACTCGACGCCGACGAACTCGCCGACACCGTGCTCGGGCTGGTGCGCGACGCGGACCTCGAACCCGGCGACGAGCCGTGGCTGGGCGCCCTCGCGCTGCCCGACGAGGACGGCGAACTCTCCCCGGCCTGCGAACTGGTCTTCCCCGGCGGCCCCTTCGCCCAGGTCATGCGCGAGGGCGAACTCGCCGCCGTGGACGCCGAGCTGGCTCGGAAGTGGGGCGAGGCCCCGCTGGCCGCCTGCGGCGTGCTGGTCGACTTCGTGCTCGTCCGCGCCACCGACGTCGTCCTCGACCCGGACGAACTCGAGCCACGCGAAGGGGACTTCGCCGAGCCCGACGACGTGGGCCTGCTGGACGCCGTGGACGTGTGGAGCGAGGACGTCCTCGACCGCTTCCCCGACAGCCCGGTGCCGCCCGTCGCCACCGAACTCGTCGCCGTGCGCGACCTCGACCTCGTGGACGACGACCAGTGGCCCCGCGCCCTCGCCCTGCTCGCCCGCCCGCCGCTGCGCGACGCGCTCACCCAGCCGGTCCGCGTCCTGCTGCCGGACGGCACCCACGAGGTCGTACGCCCCTACACCGCGTGGTGGCTGCGCGGGCACCCGGTGCTCGGCGGCCGCCGCCCGGCCGGCCTGCGCGCCGCCGGGAGCGACCCGCTGCTGCGCGGCCTGTACGACGAGGCCGACGCCACCGGCTTCGAGGACGAGCAGGTGCTGCGGACCCTCGGCGTCCGTACGTCCGTGTCCGCGCTGCTCGAGGAACCGGGCGGCGGCGCCGAACTGCTCGACCGCCTCGCCGATCCCGACCGCGAGGTCACCTCCGGCCAGCTGCACGCCCTCTACGGGGCGCTGGCCGACCTGGACCCGGAGCAGGTGACCCTGCCGGACGAGCTGCGCGCGGTGGTCGACGGACGGGTCGAGGTGGTGGACGCCGCCGACGCGGTGGTCGTCGACTCGCCCGACCTGCTGCCGTTCACCGAGGGCATGGCCCTGCTGCCCGTCCGTCCCTCGCGCGCCGCCGAGCTGGCCGAACTGTTCCAGGTGCGGCGGCTGAGCGAGTCCGTCACCGGGGAGGTGGACACCGAGGGCACCGAGCACGACGTACCGGAGCCGGTGCGGGTGCTGCTCGGACCGGGCACCCCCGCCACGTACGTCGAGCACGAGGAACTCGTCGTGGACGGCGTGGAGATCGACTGGCGGCTGACCCGCGACGGGGTGCTGCACGCGGCCACCCTGGAGGGCGTCGCCGCCGGGCTGGCCTGGGCGGCCCGGGAGTGGCCGCGCCGGTTCGAGGTCGCGGCGCTGCTGGAGGACCCGTCCAGGACCGAGGAGCTGGCCAGGGACCGCTGGTTCGACTGACCGGAGCGGGCGGGCCGGAGCCGGGGGATCGCAACGGGTGGGTCGAAACGGGTGGGCCGGGGCCGGTCCGGCCCCGGCCCACCCGTCGAAGGCGGACGGTTCGGTTATGGCGTGGGCGCCTGCGAGCCGGACGCCTCCTCGAGCGCCTCGAGCTTGCGGGCGAGCGTCGCCGCGTCGTACGGGCCGGTGTGCCGGCGGTTGCCGACGAAGAACGTCGGGGCGCCGCGGGCACCGCTGGCCTCGGCGCTGGCGGCGTCCGCCCGGACCCGGGCGGCCGTCCTCTCGTCCTCGAGGTCGCGGAGGAACCTCTCGACGTCGAGTCCGAGGTCGGCGGCGTAACCGGCGGTGTCCTCGTACTCGAGCTCGTCCTGGTGCTCGTAGAGCAGGTTGTGCATCTCCCAGAAGCGGCCCTGGTAGTCGGCGGCGACGGCCGCCCGTGCGGCGAGTTCGGCGTGCGGGTGCACGTCGGGCAGCGGCAGGTGCCGGAAGACGTAGCGGAACCGGTCGCCGAAACGCTGCCGCAGTTCCGCGGTGACGCCGGTGGCGCGGGCGCAGAAGGGGCACTCGAAGTCGCCGTACTCCACCAGGGTGAGCGGTGCGTCGGGAGGCCCGAGGATGTGGTCCGTCTCCGGGTCGACGGGGCGGTCCAGGTAGCGCGGAAGGTCCGCGTCCGTCTCGCCGCGCAGGACGGCGGCCAGATGGAACACCAGCCAGCCGACGGCGACGGAGAACACGGCCGCGAGCAGGACACCGACGGTGGCCTCGGCACGGATGACCGGGTCCTCGAAGGCGAGCCCGACGATCAGCAGGGAGACGGTGAACCCGATCCCGGACAGGACGCCGCCGCCCAGGACATGGCCGTGCCCCACCCCGGTCGGGAGCTTCCCGAGGCCGGTCCGGGTGCCGAGCCAGGAGCCGCCCCAGATGCCGAGGAGCTTTCCGAGGACGAGACCGACGACCACGGCCCAGGTGACGGGGGACGTCAGGGCGTTGGTCAGGACGCCGTTGCGCAGGTCGACACCGGCGTTGGCCAGCGCGAACACCGGGACGATGATGTAGCTGGACCACGGGTGGAGGACCGTCTGGAGCCGCTCGTTGACGGAGACGGCCTTCTGGAGTCCCCTGCGTGCCGTCTTGCCGACGTCCGCGAGGGGGGACTGGCGGAAGGCGCGGAAGAGCCGCGCGGCCTGCTCCACCCCCTCCCGCGACGGGCTCGTGGCGGGGATCAGGAGACCGCCGAGCATGCCGGCGATGGAGGCGTGGAGGCCGGCCTGGAGGGTGGCGAGCCACATCACGAGGACGACCAGGACGTACGGGGCCGCCTGCCAGACGCCGAAGCGGGTCAGCGCGGACAGGATCACGCCCAGGACGAGCGCGATGATCAGTTCCGGCACGCTGATGCTGCCGGAGTAGACCACGCCGATCACGGTGACGGCCACGATGTCGTCGATGACGGTGATGGCCAGCAGGAAGACGCGCAGCTGTGTGACGAAGCGCGGGCCCACGATGGCGAGTGCGCCCAGCATGAACGCCGTGTCGGTGCCGATGACGATGCCCCAGCCCATGGCGGCATCACCCCCGGGCGCGATCAGCAGGTACAGCAGGATGGGCACGGCCATGCCGCCGATCCCGGCGAGGGTCGGGATCATGATCCGGCTGCGGCTGTTCAGCTCGCCCACGGAGACCTCGTAGCGGACCTCCAGACCGATGACGAAGAAGAACAGGGCCATCAGCCCGTCGTTGACCCAGTGCCCCAGGTCCATCGACAGCTCGGCGTTGCCGAGGGAGAGGGACAGGTCGGTGTGCCAGAGGGAGGTGTACGACTCCGACCAGGGCGAGTTCGCCCAGACCAGGGCCACGGCCACCGCCACCAGGAGCAGACCCGCGCTGCCCGCCTCGGTCGCCATGAACTTGCGGACCGGGGTGGACAGCTGGGCTCCCAGCTCACTCCTCCGCGACTGGGACTGGGAGTCCCCGGACTTCTTCGTGCGCCACATCATCAGGGACTCACCGCCCTGGTCCGGCCTCTGGCCGTGGCCGGCCGGCGAGGGAAGAGGGGAATGGTGCTTCGGTCAGATCGCTGATCTTGAAAATTTCTACACATGTTTTCCCATTCTCGTACAACCATTCGGTGGAGCTCCGTATCTGATCAGGTGAGTCAACAGACTCCATGGTCACTCGGGTCCCGGGTGTGACGACGAGCCGTTGGGTGACGTACCCAAAAACGTCGACCACCGGGGCCCCTTTCTCCACGTGGAGAACGCATGCGTATTCGCGCCACCGTCGCCGTGGTCTCCGGCGCCCTGGCCCTCACCGCCCTCGCCGTCCCGGCCGCGCAGGCCGACGGTCCCTCGTTCCGTGAGGAGGCCGCCGCCGCCTTCGCCGGCTCCCACAGCGCGCCCGCCGCCCGGTCCACGTTCAGCGCCGCCGCCGTCATCGGGGACCTCGACGTCTCCTTCTCGGGCCTCAAGGTCGCCAAGGCGGTCAAGGTCGGGACGACGAGCAAGGTCTCCACCACGGTTACCTACAAGATCAAGCACGGTGCCGGTGTGGACATCACGTCCGAGGACTTCGCGACCGGCCCCTACCTCTACAAGGGTTCCTACGACGAACCGGTCAACCTCCTGTTCGGCGAATACGCGGCGACCTGCACCGCGACCTCGTCGACCACCGCCAACTGCTCGGGCAAGATCGACATCTACCCGGCCGACGGAGAGTTGATCAACTCCGATGCCGGCACCTGGAAGGCCGGGGCCCTGGCCCTGGACTACGTCACGGAGGAGTTCGCCGACGAGGGCGGCCTCGGCTCCACCCTGCTCCAGCGCACGTCCAAGCTGACCGTCAACGCCGCGCCGGAGCCCGTGAAGAAGGGCAAGACCATCACGGTCACCGGCAAGCTGTCGCGCGCCAACTGGGAGACCAACAAGTACGCCGGCTACACCAACCAGTCGGTGAAGCTGCAGTTCCGCAAGAAGAGCTCCAGCACCTACACCACCGTCAAGACCATCAAGACGAACTCGACGGGCAACCTGAAGACCACGGTCACGGCCTCCGTCGACGGCTACTACCGCTTCAACTTCGAGGGCACCTCGACCACCCCGGCCATCAAGGCCGCGGGCGACTTCGTCGATGTGAAGTAAGTCACCCCGGGCAACCGGTCACGCAGCCCCACGCCTCTCGAGGCGTGGGGCCGCGTCGGCATGGGGCCGGTACCCGCCCGCCGGACCGGGCGCTAAGCGGGGAAGCGCCGGTCGACCCACCTCCACAGAACCTCCAGGACGGCCGCCGCCGCCACCGCGATGCCGACCGCGGCCCACGGCATCGTCAGCCCGACCAGCTTCAGCGCGAAGAACTCCTGGAGCCACGGCACGACCAGCACCAGCAGGAACCCGGCGCCCATCGTCGCCACCAGCCCGATCCGCCACCACGTGTACGGGCGGGCGATGATCGCCAGCACCCACAGGGAGATCAGGAACAGCGTCAGCGTCGCCGCGCTCGTCTCCGCGTCCAGCGCGCCCTCACCGCTGTAGTGGTGGCGGGCGAGCAGGTAGGTGGCGAAGGTCGCCAGCGCGGCCAGCACGCCGCCCGGGATCGCGTACCGCATGACCCGCCGTACGAAGTGCGGCCGCGCCCGCTCCTTGTTCGGGGCGAGGGCCAGGAAGAACGCCGGGACACCGATGGTGAGCGTGGACAGCAGCGTCAGATGGCGCGGCAGGAACGGGTACTCCACCTGCGAGCACACCACCAGCACCGCGAGCAGCACCGAGTAGACGGTCTTCACCAGGAACAGCGTCGCGACCCGGGTGATGTTGCCGATCACCCGCCGCCCCTCGGCCACCACCGACGGCAGCGTGGCGAAACTGTTGTCGAGCAGCACGATCTGCGCGACCGCCCGCGTGGCCTCCGAACCGGAGCCCATGGCCACCCCGATGTCGGCGTCCTTCAGGGCCAGTACGTCGTTGACCCCGTCGCCGGTCATCGCGACCGTGTGCCCGCGGGACTGGAGCGCGCCCACCATGTCCCGCTTCTGCTGCGGGGTGACCCGTCCGAACACGGTGCCCTCGTCGAGCGCCCCGGCCATCTCCTCCGGCTCGGAGGGCAGCCCGCGCGCGTCGACGACGGTTCCCGTCAGCCCGAGCTTCCCGGCCACCGCGCCGACCGACACCGCGTTGTCGCCGGAGATGACCTTGGCGTCGACGTCCTGGTCGGCGAAGTACGCCAGCGTGTCCGCCGCGTCCGGCCGCAGCCGCTGCTCCAGCACCACCAGCGCGACGGGGCGGACACCGACGGCGACCTCGGGGTCGTCCAGGGCCCGCTCGGCACGGGCGAGGAGCAGCACCCGCAGGCCCTGTTCGTTCAGCCGCCCCGTGCGGGCCAGGGCCGGGTCGTCGGCGTCGAGCAGGACGTCGGGTGCGCCGAGCAGCCAGGTGGAGGCGGGGGAGCCGGTCCCGTCGTCCTCGGCGAAGGCGGCACCGCTGTACTTGCGGGCGGAGGAGAAGGGCAGGGCGTCGGCGCGCCGCCAGTCGCCGGGGGCGGGGTAGGCCTCGGCGATCGCCCGGAGCGAGGCGTTCGGCCGCGGATCGGAGACGCCGAGGGCACCGAGCACGTTCCGGACGTACGGCTCTTCGGTGCCGGTGCCGGTGCCGGTGCCGGTGCCTGTGTCGAGCAGGTGCAGTTCGGTGACGTCCATGCCGCCCTCGGTGAGGGTGCCGGTCTTGTCGAGGCAGACCGTGTCGACGCGGGCCAGGCCCTCGATGGCGGGCAGCTCCTGCACCAGGCACTGCTTGCGGCCCAGCCGGACGACCCCGATCGCGAAGGCCACCGAGGTGAGCAGCACCAGCCCTTCGGGCACCATCGGAACGATCCCGCCGACCGTGCGGGCGATGGAGTTCTTCAGCTCGTTGTCCTTGACGAACAGCTGGCTGATGATCAGCCCGGTCGCGGTCGGGATCATCATCCACGTCACGTACTTGAGGATCGTGGAGATGCCCGAGCGCAGCTCGGAGTGGACCAGCGTGAACCGGGACGCCTCCTCGGCGAGCTGCGCCGCGTACGCCTCGCGCCCCACCCTGGTCGCCTGGAAGGCGCCGCTGCCCGCGACCACGAAGCTTCCGGACATGACCTGGTCCCCGGGCTGCTTGACCACGGGATCGGCCTCGCCGGTGAGCAGCGACTCGTCGATCTCCAGCGAGTCGGCCTCCGCGCACACCCCGTCGACGACGACCTTGTCACCCGGCCCGATCTCGATCAGGTCGTCCAGCACGATCTGCGAGGTGCCGATCCCGGCGCTCACCCCGTCCCGGCGCACCGTCGGCCGTGCCTCGCCGATCACGGCCAGGGAGTCCAGGGTCTTCTTCGCCCGCCACTCCTGGACGATGCCGATCCCGGTGTTGGCGAGGATCACGAAGCCGAACAGGCTGTCCTGGAGGGGCGCGACACCCAGCATGATCACCCAGAGGACGCCGATGATCGCGTTGAACCGGGTGAAGACGTTCGCGCGGACGATCTCGGTGAGCGACCGGCTGCTGCGCACCGGCACGTCGTTGACCCGCCCGAGGGCCACCCGCTCCGCCACCTGGGCGGAGGTCAGGCCGGTCACCGGTGAGGTCGGGGAGGCAGGCTGCGCGGCACCGGCCCGCGTGTCCGCGTCGAGAGGCGTCATGCAGACGACGGTACGGGGGCCGGAAGGGCTTCACCCACCGGATGCGCCGAAGATCCGACCCGGGGAGGAGCGGGGGTGGGCCCGTGGTGGTACGGGAGGCGCGGGCGGTCGGCCGACGGACCTACCGGCCGGGCCGTCAGTCGGCCGAGGGGGTCGGGGAGGGGCCGCGGAGGGGTTCGGCCTCCGGGGTCCCGGAAGCCGCTTCCGGGGCGTCCACGGTCTCCGAGGTCCGGGCCGCCGCCTGGGCCGCCTGGGCTGCCTGCGCGGCCTGTATGCGCTTGATCGCCGTGTC
>NZ_LIQT01000058.1 GCF_001418415.1 Streptomyces hirsutus | reverse complement strand
TTGCGCCAGTGTTCACTGGCGGGGTTCTCAGCGGTGTGTGAAGGCTGGAGGCTTGGGGATGGCCGTGCACGAGCACGTACGGGTCGCGGTGGTGGGGTCCGGGTTCGGCGGGCTGGGGGCCGCCGTGCGGCTGAGGCGCGAGGGGATCACCGACTTCGTCGTCCTGGAGCGGGCCGGCAGCGTCGGCGGAACCTGGCGGGACAACAGTTATCCGGGGTGCGCGTGCGACGTGCCGTCCCATCTGTACTCGTTCTCCTTCGCGCCCAACCCCGAGTGGCCGCGTTCCTTCTCCGGGCAGGAGCACATCCGCGCCTACCTCGAGCACGTCACCGACGTCTTCGGGCTGCGCCCGCACATCCGCTTCGACTCGGAGGTGAAGCGGATGGTGTGGGACACGGAGCGGCTGCGCTGGGACATCGAGACCAGCAGCGGCAGTCTCAGCGCGGATGTGGTCGTCTCCGCGACCGGGCCGCTGTCCGAACCGAAGACCCCCGACATCCCGGGGCTCGACACCTTCCCCGGCAAGGTCTTCCACTCCGCCCGCTGGGACCACGGCTACGACCTGCGTGGCAAGCGGGTCGCCATGGTCGGCACGGGCGCGTCGGCCATCCAGATCGTGCCGTCCGTCCAGCCGATCGTCTCCCGGCTCACGCTCTTCCAGCGCACCCCGCCCTGGGTGCTGCCCCGCGTCGACCGGCCCATCAGCGGCGCCGAACGGGCCCTGCACCGGGCGCTGCCCTTCACCACCCAGCTGCGCCGCGGACTGCTGTGGGGCGTAAGGGAGTTGCAGGTCCAGGCGTTCACCAAGCACCCGGGCGAGCTGGGCTTCGTGGAGCAGCTGGCCAAGCGCAACATGGCCCGCGCCATCAAGGACCCGGCCCTGCGCGCCCGGCTCACCCCCGACTACCGCATCGGCTGCAAGCGCATCCTGCTGTCCAACACGTACTACCCGGCGCTCGCGCAGCCCAACGTGGACGTGGTCGACGGCGGCCTGAGCGAGGTGCGGGGATCGACGGTCGTGGCGGCCGACGGCACCGAGGCCGAGGTCGACGCGATCGTGTTCGGGACCGGGTTCCACGTGACCGACATACCCATCGCCGAGCGGGTCGTCGGCGCGGAGGGCAAGACCCTCGCCGAGACCTGGACGGGCGGCATGGAGGCGCTGCGCGGCGCCTCGGCCGCCGGGTTCCCCAACTTCATGACGCTCATCGGGCCCAACACCGGCCTCGGGAACTCCTCCATGATCCTCATGATCGAGTCCCAGCTGAACTACCTGGCCGACTACCTCCGTCAACTCGACGTCCTCGGCGGCCGGGTCGCCCTCGACGCCCGCAGGAGCGCCGTCCGCGTCTGGAACCACCGGGTGCAGGAGCGGATGAAGCGCACGGTGTGGAACACCGGCGGCTGCACCAGCTGGTACCTGGACGCCAACGGCCGCAACACCACCGTTTGGCCGGGCACGACCGGCGAGTTCCGGCGGGCCACCCGGAGTGTGGACCTCACCGAGTACGCCGTCCTGCGGGCGGCGCCCGGGAAGAAGAGGACCGCCGCACCCCACGAGAGCACCGAGGCGGTCGCGTGAGCCGCCCGACGCACGTTTCCGCCGGGCCTTACGCCCCGCCCGCCCCTGCCCGCGAACTCACCGCCGTCTCCGCCGACGGCACCCGGCTGCACGTCGAACTGCACGGGCCCGACGGGGCGCCCGCGGTCGTCCTCGCCCACGGCTGGACCTGCTCGACCGCCTTCTGGGCGGCCCAGATCCGCGAACTCGCCGCCGACCACCGGGTGATCGCCTACGACCAGCGGGGCCACGGCCGCACCCCCGCGAGCCGGAACTGCAGCACCGACGCGCTCGCCGACGACCTGGAAGCCGTCCTGACCGCCACGCTCGCCCCCGGCGAACAGGCCGTGATCGCCGGGCACTCCATGGGCGGCATGACGGTGATGGCCGCGTCCGGCCGGCCCGCCTTCGTCGAGCACGCGGGGGCCGTACTGCTGTGCAGCACCGGCAGTTCGCGGCTGGTCGACGAGTCGACGGTGCTGCCGCTCCCGCCGGGGCGGACACGGACCTGGCTGGTCCGGCGCGTCCTCGGCACGTCGGCCCCGCTCGGCCCGGTCACCCCGGTCGCCCGCCGCATCCTCAAGTACGCGACGCTGGGCCCCGGTTCGACGCCGCACATGGTCGAGGCGTGCGCCCGCATCGTGCACGCCTGCCCGCGCACGGTCCGCCGGTCCTGGTCGCACGTGCTCGGCCTGCTCGATCTCGAGCACGGCGTAGGAGAGTTGCGGGTACCGACGGCCGTCGTCGTCGGCACCGCGGACCGGCTCACCCCGCCGGTGCACGCGCGGGCGATCGCCTCCCGGCTGCCGCACTGCCTCGGACTCACCGAACTGCCCGGCATCGGCCACATGACGCCCGTCGAGGCGCCCGGAACGGTCACCGGGCGGATCCGGGAACTCGCCGCCGCCCACATCCCCGCGGTGCCCGCCGCACCCGCCGCACCTGCCGCACCCGCGGTGCCCGCCGCACCCGTCACATCCGTCGCACCCGCCGAGGAGAGCGCATGAGTGGACAGCGCATGACCAGGGGCCGGCTCGAGGGCCGGGTCGCCGTCGTCACCGGAGCGGCCCGCGGGGTGGGGGAGTTGCTCGCCCGCAAGCTCTCCGCGCGCGGGGTGAAGGTGGCGCTCGTCGGGCTGGAACCGGACGCGCTCAAGCAGGTGTCGGCGCGGCTGCACAGCGAGAGCGACCACTGGCACGCCGACGTCACCGACCACGGGGCGATGAGCCGGGTCGCGGCGGAGGTGAAGGAGCGGTTCGGGCGGGTCGACATCGTGGTCGCCAACGCCGGTGTGGCGAACGGCGGTCCGTTCGCCGACTCCGACCCGGAGTCCTGGCGGCGCGTCATCGAGGTCAACCTGATCGGCTCGGCGGTCACCGCCCGCGCGTTCCTGCCGCTGCTGACCGAGAGCCGCGGCTACCTGCTCCAGGTCGCCTCGCTCGCCGCGATCACCCCGGCCCCGATGATGACCGCGTACTGCGCGTCCAAGTCCGGTGTGGAGGCGTACGCGCACAGCCTGCGGGCCGAGGTCGGGCACCTGGGGGTGCGGGTCGGCGTCGGCTATCTGTCGTGGACCGACACGGACATGGTGCGCGGCGCCGACCAGGACGAGGCGATGCGGGAGCTCAGGCAGCGGCTGCCGTGGCCGACGAACAAGACGTACCCGCTGGGTCCCGCGGTGGACCGGATGGTGGCCGGGATCGAGCGGCGCTCCAGCCATGTGTACGGGCAGTGGTGGCTGCGGGGGATGCAGGGCGTACGGGGTTACCTGCCCGGCGTGATCGGCACCGTCGGACAGCGGGAGGTGCGGCGGTTCGCGGACCGGTTCGCCGGCATGCGGACGGGGCTGGTCGGAGCCGGCGGCAACGCCGACGAACAGCACCGGAGCGGACTCGCCACGGCGTCGGATCGTCCGGGAGCAGCGCCGGGACCTGCGGGAACGACCCCGGAACACGCTGCGTGACTGATCGACATGCGCAGGGTGACCGCCCGTGTGAATCTGGTCGAGCAACAGCCCCCACACCCCAACGGGAGTGAACCCACATGGGTATGAAGGACAAGTTCCAGGACAAGGCCGAGCAGATGCAGGACCAGGCCAAGCAGAAGATGGGCGAGGCCAGGGAGCAGTCCCAGAAGCGCGGCCGAGGCCGTGAGGAGGACGCGGACAACCCGCAGCGCCGGCGGCAGCAGGAGTCCGAGGAACGCCGTCATCAGGACTACGACGCCTGACGTCGCGTACTGAAGAGGGAAGGGGTGTCTCCGTCGGAGGCGCCCCTTCTCATGTCGCCCTCGGCGGCAGCTCCGGACGGGAGTGGTCGGGGACGTCGCTGTAGGTCGGGGGCGTGGCCGGGGGCTCGGACTCCAGGAGTTCCAGGGCCAGTCGGACCGCGTCGTCCAGTACGGCGTACCGGCCCTCCGCCCAGTCCAGCGGGGTGCGCAGTGCCTCCAGGTCGGGGGCGACGCCCTTGTTCTCCACCGACCAGCCGTACGCGTCGAACCAGGCCGCGTTCATCGGCACCGTGATCACCGTGCCGTCCCCCAGCCGGTGCCGGCCGGTCATGCCGACCACCCCGCCCCAGGTGCGCTGCCCGACCACCGGCCCCAGCCTCAGCAGCTTGAACGCGGCCGTGATCATGTCGCCGTCGGAGCTGGTCGCCTCGTCCGCGAGAGCCACCACCGGCCCGCGCGGGGCGTTGGCCGCGTACGACACGGGCTGGGCGTCGCGGGTGAGGTCCCAGCCGAGGATGGTGCGGGTCAGTGTCTCCACGACGAGTTCGCTGATGTGGCCGCCGGCGTTGCCGCGCACGTCCACGATCAGGGCCGGGCGGGACACCTCCATGCGCAGGTCGCGGTTGAACTGGGCCCAGCCCGAGCCGCCCATGTCGGGGATGTGCAGATAGCCGCACCGGCCGCCGCTCAACTCCCTTACCACGGCACGCCGTTTGGCCACCCAGTCCTGGTAGCGCAGCGGGCGCTCGTCGATCAGCGGGACCACGGCGACCCTGCGGGGCGGGCCCGCGCCCCCGGCCGGGGCGAACGTCAGCTCCACCGTCGTACCGCCCGCCCCCGCGAGCAGCGGATAGGGCCCGGTGACCGGGTCCACCGGGCGGCCGTCGACCTGGGTGAGCACGGCGCCCTCGCGGATGCCGGTGCCGGCCAGCGGGGAGTGGGCCCTGGAGTCCGAGGAGTCGCCGGGGAGGATCCGCCGGACCGTCCAACCGTGCTCGCGCGGCACGAGGTTGGCGCCGAGGAAGCCCTGACGGCGCTGGTAGTGCGGCGGGCCCTCGTTGCGGCGGGCGGCGGTGACGTAGGCGTGGGAGGTGCCGAGTTCGCCGAGGAGTTCACGCAGCAGGTCCGCGAACTCGTCGGGGGAGGCGACCCGTTCGACCAGCGGGCGGTACTGGGCGAGCACCGCGTCCCAGTCGATGCCGCACATGCCGGATTCCCAGAAGTAGGACCGGGTCAGCCGCCCGGCCTCCTCGTACGCCTGCCGCCACTCGGCCCCCGGGTCGGCCTCGTGCAGGATGCGGCGGACGTCGATCCACACGGTGGAGTCGCTGTCGCCCGGCTCGGTCGCGGGCACCGCGCGCGGCTCGCCCTCGTCCGCGACGACCAGCCGGGTGCCGTCGCCGCTGACCGCGAAGAAGTCGAGGTGCTCGACGAGTTCGGACTTCTTCGCCCTGCTGATGGCGAAGTGCTCCAGCGTTGGCCGGCCGCTGGTGTCGTCCGGGTTGGCGAAGGTCTCGCCGAGCGCTCCCGAGATCGGCCAGCGCAGCCAGACCAGCCCGCCGCCCGCGACCGGGTGCAGCGCCGAGTACTTGGAGGCGGCGACCGGGAAGGGGGTGACCCTGTTCTCCAGGCCCTCGGTCTCGACGGTCACCGCGCCGCTTTCCCCGAGGTCCTCGCCGTCGTCGGCCTCCACCGGGTCGAGGCCCCCGGCGGCCGGCCGGCCCTCGGGGCTGAGGGCGAAGGGGGAGGGGGTCGCCGACGACAGCGGCACCAGGTACGGGCGGCACCCCAGCGGGAAGGACAGGTCGCCGGTGTGCACGTCGTACACCGGGTCGAAGCCGCGCCAGGACAGGAAGGCCAGGTAGCGGCCGTCCCGGGTGAAGACCGGATTCTCGTCCTCGAAGCGGCCGTTGGTGACGTCGATGACCAGCCGGTCCTTCATCCGGGCCAGTTTGATCTGCCGCAGCGACCGCCCGATGCCGGGATGCGACCAGGTGAGCCACCCGCCGTCGGGCGAGAACGCGAGGTCGCGCACGGGGCCGTTGATGGACCGGATCAGCTCGGTGACCTGGGTGTCGGGGGCCGCCCCCTCACCGGACCCTTCGCCGGACCCGGACCCTTCGCCGGACCCTTCGCCGGAGCCGGAGCCGGAGCCGCCGCCGCTCTCACCGCCTTCGGCGTTCTCGGTCTCCGCCTCCTCCGCCTCACCCGCCTCCACGCTCTCCTCGCCGGTGCCGACGAGCAGCAGGCGCCCGTCGTGGGAGGCGACGGCCAGTTGCCCGCCGTCCGGGTCGGCGACCATCTCCAGCACCCGGCCCAACTTTCCCGAGGCCAGCCGCCGTGCGGGGCGGTGACCGCTCGCCCGGGGCAGGGAGGCGATCTCGATGGCGTCCTCGCCGTCGGCGTCCGTCACGTAGGCCACTCGTCCGCCCGCGCCGAGCATCTCCGGCAGCCGTACCCGTACGCCCGGGGTGTCCGTGAGGGTGCGGGCGGGGCCGTCGCGGTGGGTGAGCCAGTACAGGCTGCCGCGTACGACGACGGCGCTGGCCCGGCCCGTCTCGTCCACGGAGATGCCGTCCAGGTGGTGGGCGGCGGGCACCTGGTAGCGCCGCCGCCCCGCGCGCGGCCCGCTCAGCGTGACGTCGAGCCGGCGCGGTACGGAGCCCGGGGACAGGTCGTCGACGATCCACAGGTCACCGGCGCACTGGTAGACGACCCGGGTGCCGTCGCTGGACGCGTGGCGGGCGTAGAACGCGTCGTGATCGGTGTGGCGGCGCAGGTCGGAGCCGTCGTACGCCACGGAGTACAGGTTGCCGACGCCCTCGTGGTCGGAGAGGAAGGCGACCCGGCCGCCGACGAACATCGGGGAGTGCAGATGCCCGTCGATGCCACCGGTGCCACCGGTGCCGCCGGCCCCCTCGACGGCCGCTTCCGTCCCGTCCGCCGTCCCGCCGAGCAGTCGCCGTCCGTGCAGCCACAGCCTGCCCGTCGCCCCGCCCCGGTACCGCTTCCAGGAGGCCGGTTCGTGCGGTGGGGTGCCGGTGAGCAGCAGGGTCTGCCGTTCTCCGCCGACGTCGGCGACCTGGAGGTCGGTCACCGGGCCCCAGGGCAGTTTGCGGCCCGGACTGCCGTCGGGGGAGAGCTTGTAGGCCCAGGTGAAGTACGAGAACGGCTCGCCGTGCGAGGCGACGGCGAGGATCTCGGCGTCCACGTCCCCGTTCGGGGGAGCCCAGCCACAGACCCGGGTGTCGGAGGTGCCCCAGTAGGTGAGCCGGCGTCCGGGGCCGCCGTCGACGGGGACCAGGTGGATCTCGGGGGCGAGGCTGCGCCAGCTCGTGTACGCGATGTGGCGGCCGTCGGGGGAGAAGCGGGGATGGCCGAGTTTGGCGCGGTCGACGGTGAGCCGCCAGGCCCGGCCGCCCGGCGCGTCGAGCGGGGCGAGCCAGAGGTCGTCCTCGGCCACGAAGCACAGCAGGCCGCCGTTGAGGTGGGGCAGGCGCAGATAGCTCACCATTCCATGCTTTTCCGGGGGGCGGGCCTCAGCAACTCGTGCGGAATCGTGGCGGATTTCCTGACGTGACCCAGCACACGTACGAAACGGTTTCGTTCTCATAAGGTCTTGGGTACATTCGTCATGTACGAATCCGCGCACGAGGCCGCATGCGAATCCGCGTATGCGACGGCGGACGTACGGCACTATGTGTACTGACGCGTGCCGTACGGCGCGGTGGTACGTCCGACAGGGACGAAGGAGCGGGAAGGTGAGCGGGATGACCGAGGTCACGACCGTGCGGCGCAGCCGGATCACCCCCGAGCGCGAGGCCGAACTGTACGCGGCCGTGCTCGACCTGCTCCGCGAGGTCGGGTACGACGCCCTCACCATGGACGCCGTGGCCGCCCGCACCCGTTCCAGCAAGGCCACCCTCTACCGCCAGTGGGGCGGCAAGGCCGAGCTGGTGGTGAGAGCCATGCGGAGCCAGAAGCCCGGCGTCATCAGCGACATCGACACCGGTTCCCTTCAGGGCGACCTGCACGGCCTCATCGGCCAGGACGACTGCGCCATGGAACAGAACGCCGCCCTGATGCGGGCGCTCGCCATGGCAGTGCAGACCAACGAGGACCTGCGGCGGGCCTTCAAGGCCCTGCTCGTGGAGCCCGAAGTCGCGGAGTTCCAGGGGATCGTCCGGCGCGCGATCGAGCGCGGCGAGGTCCGGGCGGACAATCCGGCGTTGGACTACATGGTGCACATGCTCGTCGGCGCGTTCGCCACGCGGGCGCTGATCGACGACCAGCCGCCCACACGGGAGTTCCTCATCTCGTACATCGACGCCGTGGTGCTCCCCGCCCTCGGCGTGTCCCCTCGCTGACCGGCACACCCCTCCGGTCGGCGATCACCACCCGCCCCACCTGTAC
>NZ_LIQT01000579.1:777-1527 GCF_001418415.1 Streptomyces hirsutus | reverse complement strand
CCGTCAACGAGTTCGACGGCGCCTTCCGCTACGACCCCCAGGAGGTACGCGCCGCCCTGGACCTGCCGGACGAGATCCCCGTCGTGTGCTGCGACGCCCGGATCTCCAGCTCGGGCGTCCAGACCCTGCTGACGCTGGTCCGCCACCTCATCGCCCACGCCCCGGCCACCGCGACGGGGTACGGCGCCCACACGTGATCCCCACACACCGACACGGAGCCCGTATATGACATGTGCCCACATCCAGGGAGCCCGCCCATGAGCTACGACCCGCCGCGTCCGGCCGGTCGTCTGCTGCTCACCCCCGAGGACAAGGAGGCCCCGGCCCGCACCGAGCGGCTGCGCCGGCTGGGACTGGGCGAGCGCCCCGAGCCCACACTCGACGCCTTCGCGTACGGCCTCTCCGAGTTCACGGGGGCGGCGTACGCGATGGTCAACTTCCTGGGGCAGGAGGGGCAGTTCTTCGCCGGTCTGCACACGCCGGCGGTCGCGCCCGTCCTCCGCGGCGACGGCACCGGCGCACTGCTGGGCCGGTCGCTGCCCCGCGACCACGGCTTCTGCCCCCACGTGGTGGCCCGCCGCAAGGCCCTGGTCCTGGGGGACGTGAGCGACTACCCCCGGTTCGCGGGCAACCCGGTCGTGGACGAGTTCGGGGTGCGCTCCTATCTGGGTGCCCCGCTCATCGACAGCACCGGCATGGTGCTGGGCACCGTGTCCGTCTCCGACACCCGGCCGCGGGCCTGGGGGCAGG
>NZ_LIQT01000579.1:0-713 GCF_001418415.1 Streptomyces hirsutus | reverse complement strand
CTGCTCCGGCATGCCCGGAGCCGGGACTCACCCCGAGGAGCCGTGGCGTTGAAGGCGCTCGTCAAGGACAAGGCCGAACCCGGGCTGTGGCTCGCGGACGTCCCGGAGCCGGCCGTCGGCCCCGGCGACGTGCTCATCAAGGTGCTGCGCACCGGCATCTGCGGCACCGACCTGCACATCCGCGCCTGGGACGGCTGGGCCCGGCAGACGATCAGCACCCCGCTGATCCTCGGGCACGAGTTCGTCGGCGAGGTCGTGGAGACCGGACGGGACGTCGGCGAGATCAGGACCGGTGACCGGGTCAGCGGCGAGGGCCACCTGGTGTGCGGCACATGCCGCAACTGCCAGGCCGGACGCCGGCACCTGTGCCGCGCCACCGTCGGCCTCGGCGTCGGCCGCGACGGCGCGTTCGCCGAGTACGTCACCCTGCCCGCGGCCAACGTCTGGGTGCACCGCGTTCCCGTCGACCTCGACGTCGCCGCGATCTTCGACCCGTTCGGCAACGCCGTGCACACCGCCCTGTCCTTCCCGCTCGTCGGCGAGGACGTCCTGATCACCGGTGCCGGACCGATCGGCCTGATGGCCGCCGCGGTGGCCCGGCACGCCGGCGCCCGCCACGTCATGATCACCGACGTCAGCGAGGAGCGTCTGGAACTCGCCCGCAAGATCGGCGTGAGCCTGGCGCTGAACGTGCGGGACTCGGCGATCGCCGA
>NZ_LIQT01000578.1 GCF_001418415.1 Streptomyces hirsutus | reverse complement strand
CCGCCGGACCATCCCGCGACGCCGCCCCCGCCGGTCGACCCGCAGGCCCTGGCCTACGTCAGCCACACCTCCGGCAGCACCGGGGAACCCAGCCCGGTCCTGGTCGAACACCACGCCCTCGACGCCTACCTGCGCGACACCGCACGCGCCTTCGGCCTCGGCCCGGACACCGTGGCCCTGCAGACCGCGCCGCTCGGCTACGACGCCTCGATCCGGGACACCTTCGCCCCACTGCTGGCCGGAGCCCGGCTGGTGATCGTGGAACGCGCCCGGCTGCTGCGCCCCGGCGACTTCGCCCGTACCGTGCGCGAACACCGGGTGACCGCGCTGCTCAGCGTCACCCCGTCCTTCCTGTCCCACCTGGCCGGGCAGCCGGACCCGGCCGACCCGCTGGCCGGCGTCACCCTGGTCGCCTCCAGCGGCGAGTCCCTGCGCCCGTTCCTCACGGCCGGCGGACGGCGGGCGGTACCGGGCACGCTCGTCAACCAGTACGGCCCGACCGAGTGCACCATGACCACCACCCGCCACGCCGTCCCGGCCGATCCCGACACGGCCGCCGACGTGGTGGGCACGCCCCGGGCGGGCACGGTCGTCCGGGTGCTCGACGCAGGCCTCGCACCGGTCCCCGACGGCGACGTGGGCGAGGTGTACATCGGCGGCGCGGGCGTGGCACGAGGTTACGGCGGGTGCCCGGCCCGTACCGCCGAGTACTTCCTGCCCGACCCCTTCGGCCCGCCCGGCGCCCGCCTCTACCGCACGGGTGACCTCGGCCGGTGGGGCCCGCAGGGCCTGACCTACGTCGGCCGCACCGACCGGCAGGTCAAGATCCGCGGCCACCGGGTGGACCCCGCCGAGATCGAGGGCGCCCTGCTGTCCCACCCGCGCGTCAGCGGCGCCGCGGTCACCGCGCACACCGACGACCGGGGACGGACGTACCTGGCCGCCCATGTCACCGGAGACCTGACCGCCACCGCCGACGCGGAGCTCCGCACCCACCTGGCCCGCTCGCTGCCGCCGCACCTGATGCCCCGCCGGTTCCAGCGCCACGACACGCTGCCCACCACCCGGGGCGGCAAGGCGGACCGTCGCCGGCTGGTCGTCGGGAGTGCCCCGTGACCGCCACCGGCCTGCGGCCGGCCGCGGCCGGCACCCTGCCCGGTCCTGCCGACGTCGCCGCGGCGGCCACCCGGATCGCCCCCTATGTCCTGCGCACGCCCCTGCTGCACGGCCCGGTGACGGCGGCCCACGGACCGGATCTGCTGCTGAAGGCCGAACACCGGCAGGCCGGCCACTCGTTCAAGATGCGCGGAGCCGCCAACGCCGTCCTGGCGCTGGACGCCGACCGGGTCGTCACCGGTTCGTCCGGCAACCACGGCATCGCCCTCGCCTGGCTCGCCCGCTCCCTCGGCATCCGGCTGACCGTCGTCCTCGCGGCGGGCGCGGCCCCCGCCAAGGCAGCCGTCATCCGCGCGCTCGGCGCCGAGACGGTCCAGGTGGGCGGGGGAGTGGCCGAGCGGGAGGAGCGGGCCGGCCGGCTCGCGGAGGAGACCGGCGCCACCCTCGTGCCCTCCTCGGACCACCCCCTGGTGGTAGCCGGGCAGGGCACGGTCGGCACCGAACTGCTCGCCGACGCCCCCGGCACCGAGACGGTCTACGTCCCGACCGGCGGCGGCGGACTCCTCGCGGGCGTCTGTCTCGCCGCCGCCGGCCACCCGGTCCGGGTGGTCGGCGTCGAACCGGCCCTGACCCCCCGCTACGCCCGCTCCCTGACCGAGGGCCACCCGGTCCAACTGCCGCCCTGCGCCACCGTCGCCGACGGCCTGCGCGGCCAGCGGCCGGGACG
>NZ_LIQT01000577.1 GCF_001418415.1 Streptomyces hirsutus | reverse complement strand
TCGCTGCTGCCCGTCGCCCACTCCGCTCTGGGACACCAGCCCCGCCTCCGTGGCCGCCGTGGGCGATTCGATCACGACCGGTTTCGACGCGTGCGCGGTGCTGACGGACTGTCCCGAGGTGTCGTGGGCGACGGGCAGCAGCGAGAAGGTCGACAGTCTGGCGGTGCGGCTGCTCGGCCCGGCGGGGGCCGCCGAACGGAGCTGGAACTACGCGGTCACCGGGGCGCGGATGGCGGACCTGCCCGGTCAGATGGCCCGAGCGGTGGGCCGGGGACCGGAGTTGGTGGCGGTGATGGCCGGGGCGAACGACGCCTGCCGGGCCACGACGTCGGCGATGACGCCGGCGGCCGACTTCCGCGCGGACTTCGAGGAAGCGATACGCACCCTGCGCAAGGCACTGCCCAAGGCCCAGGTGTACGTGGCGAGCGTGCCGGACCTGAAGCGGCTGTGGTCGCAGGGGCGGACCAGCGCGATGGGCAAGCAGGTGTGGAAGCTCGGCATCTGCCCGTCGATGCTGGGCGATCCGGACGCTCTGGACGCGGCGGCGAACGAGCGGCGCGAGACGGTGCAGGGCCGGGTGGAGGAGTACAACAAGGCGCTGGAGGAGGTCTGCGCCGAGGACGAGCGGTGCCGCTACGACGGCGGGGCGGTGTACGAGTACAGGTTCGGCACCGCGCAGTTGAGCCGCTGGGACTGGTTCCACCCCAGCGTCGACGGTCAGGCCCGGCTGGCGGAGATCGCCCACCGTACGGTCACGGCGACGAAGCCGTGACTTATCGTTTCGCACATGAACGAACTCTTCGGCACACTTTCCGACGGCACCCCGGTGCACCGCTGGACCCTGGAGCGGGCCGGCGTACGCGTACGGGTGCTGTCGTACGGCGGGATCGTGCAGGCCGTCGAGGTGCCGGACCGGGAGGGGCGGTCCGGGAACGTGGTGCTGGGCTTCCCCGGCCTGGACGGCTACCTGGCCCACCCGGAGCCGTACTTGGGCGCCCTGATCGGGCGGTACGCCAACCGCATCGCGGGCGCCCGCTTCCCGCTGGACGGCCGGGTCCACACGCTCGCCCCGAACAACGGGCCGAACTCGCTGCACGGCGGTGAGCGGGGCTTCGACAAGCGCGTGTGGGACGTGACGCCGGTTCCGCACGGTCTGCGCCTCACCCTGGTCTCCGCGGACGGCGAGGAGGGCTTCCCGGGCCGCCTGGAGATGTCGGTGACGTACACCCTGGACGAGCGGGGCGCGCTGGGGATCGCGTACGAGGCGGTGGCGGACGCGCCGACGGTGGTGAACCCGACGAACCACTCGTACTGGAACCTGGCCGACACCGGGCCCGACGCCGGCTCCGGCCCTCGCTCCGGCTCCGGCGGTGCGGCCGGGCACGAACTGCGGCTCGCCGCCTCCCGCTTCACCCCCGTCGACGCGGATCTGATCCCGGCCGGCGGCCACCAGGACGTGACCGGGACCCGCTTCGACTTCCGCGAGGCGCGCGGGACCGGCACCGGGTACGACCACAATTACGTGCTCGACAAGGGCGTGACGCCGACGCCGGTGGAGGTTGCCGAGCTGTACGAACCGGGTTCCGGGCGGGTGCTCACGGTGGCGACCACCGAACCCGGGATGCAGGTCTACACCGCCGACCACATCGGGGAGCCCTTCGCGCCCGGCGCCGGCGTCGCGCTGGAGACGCAGCACTTCCCCGACTCCCCGAACCGGCCCGACTTCCCGAGCACGGTCCTGCGGCCGGGCGGGACGTTCCGCTCGGAGACGGTGTACGGCTTCGCGGTGCGGTAGCGGGGCCCGCTCGCCCGGGTCCGCCCGATTCCGCCCGGGACCGTCCGGGGTGACGCACATGAGCCCCGGCCCGGGGTCAGGGTCCCGGACCGGGGCTGCTCATGCAGAGGGATACCCCGGCCGACGGGAGCTACCCCGGTTCAGACCGTAATCGTCGCGGCGATTCCGCGGTCCGCAATCGGGCATTCGATCGGGAGTTCGTACGAATCCTTCACAAAGGACCACGATGTGGTCACCTCGTCGCACTCTCAGTGTCCGTCCCGGCTGATCGACGGAGACGGCTGCGACGGGACCCCGGGCGTCTCGGCGCCGTCGTCGTCCCCGCCCCTGGTCTCCTCGCCGAGCAGGTCCCGCGCCATGAGGGTGGCGCCGGCGACGGCGCCCGGCATCAGGAACACGGCGACGAACGGGACGAGGAACGCCAGCCCCAGCGGCGTGCCGAAGCCCCAGACGAGGGTCTTGCGGCTCCTCAGCAGGGCCAGCCGCGCCCGCAGCTCGACCCCGCGCCGCTGCAGGGCCACCGCCGTCAGCTCCTCCGTGAGGAAGAACCCGGTGACCATGAAACCGATCACCGGCACGACGGTCTGCCCGACGAACGGGACGAACCCGAGCGCGAAGAGCAGCACCGCCCAGAGCAGGGCCCGTACGACGATACGGAGGCTGTCCCGGCCGGAGATCCACAGCTCCCGCCACAGGGGAAGATCGGACTCGGGGGCGGTGCCGTCGGGCGAGACGTCCCGGTCGACCTTCTCGGAGAGGCTCTCGTAGAAGGGCTGGCCGATGAGCAGGGTCACCGCGGTGAAGGTGATGACGGAGAGCAGCAGGCCGAGCGCGAAGAGGAGGACGGTGAGCAGTCCGCGGAACAGGCCGAGCCAGGGACTGGACCAGTCTTCCGCGAACGGTGTCGCCCAGCCGACGAAGCCCGGTCCCCCTATGACCAGCCCGACCAGCGCCGCCACGTAGAGCACCAGCGTGATCAGTCCCGGCAGCAGGCCGAAACCGTACTGCTTGCCGTGCCGGGCGACCCACCGCTGGCCTTTCAGGAGATACCGGAAACCCACCCCAAGATCGCGCATGGGGGAACTATAGGGGCCCGTCGTCGGCGTGTCGTCGGCCGGTGGTCGGGTCATATCGGCGGGACCGCGGCCGGACAACGGATAGACGTCGCCTTCAGGGCCGGCACCGCCGAGGGGAGCGGGAGAGCGGGCCGCGGAGCCGGTACGCGGGACGGAAGGACGGCCGTGTGCCGTCCTTCCGTCCCGCACCGGAACTCTTCGTCCGGTATCAGAGCTTGACGATCATCTTTCCGGTGTTGTCGCCGCGCAGGACGCCCAGGAACGCCTCGAGGTTGTTCTCGATGCCCTCGACGACGGTCTCCCGGTACTTGAGCTCGCCCGAGGCGATCCAGCCGCCTACTTCCCGCACGAACTCCGGCCGCAGGTCGTTGTGGTCGCTCACCAGGAAGCCCTCGATGCGGCCCCGGGTCTGGATGAGGCGGGCGAGGTTGCGCGGGCCCGGCGCCGGCTCCGTGTTGTTGTAGACGGAGATCATCCCGCACACGGCGATCCGTCCGCCCCGGTTCAGCGAACCGATGGCGGCCTCCAGGTGGTCCCCGCCGACGTTGTCGAAGTAGACGTCGATGCCGTCCGGCGCGGCTTCGCGCAGCTGCCGGCTCACCGGGCCGTTCTTGTAGTTGAACGCGGCGTCGAATCCGTACTCCTCGACGAGCAGGGCGACCTTCTCGTCGGATCCGGCGGAGCCGATCACCCGCGAGGCCCCCTTGAGCTTCGCGAGCTGCCCCACCTGGCTGCCGACGGCACCGGCGGCGCCGGACACGAAGACGGTGTTGCCCTCCTTGAGGGCGGCGACGCGCAGCAGTCCCGCGTACGCGGTGAACCCCGGCATGCCCAGCACCCCCAGGTAGGCGGAGAGCGGCGCGACCCCGGCGTCCACCTTGGCGGCGCTCTTCGCGTCCACCAGCGCGTACTCGCGCCAGCCGAGGCCGTGCAGCACGTGGTCGCCGACGGCCAGCCCTTCCGCGCCGGAGGCGACGACCTCGCCGACGGCGCCGCCCTGCATGGCCTCGCCCACCGCGTACGGCGCCACGTAGGACTTGGCGTCACTCATCCGGCCGCGCATATAGGGGTCGACGGAGAGGTACATGTTCCGCACCAGCACCTGGCCCTCCCCCGGCGTGGGGATCTCCGCCTCGACCAGGGAGAAGTCCTCGGGCTTCGGCCAGCCCACGGGTCGGCTG
>NZ_LIQT01000576.1 GCF_001418415.1 Streptomyces hirsutus | reverse complement strand
CCTACCACGTCTGGTGGGACGGCCCGGCCACGTGCCGGGCCCCCTCGAAGTTTCCCCGCGCACGGCAGGGCCCGCTTTTGGAAGAGCACTCCGCTCCCGGAGAGCGTCCGGCTCTCAGAAGAACACCCCGCACCGCAGCAGCACGTTCGCGTACGGCCGGGCCTCCCCGGTGCGGACGACGAGCCGGGCGCCGACGGTCAGTTCCTTGAGCCGTTCGTGCGGGACCAGGTCGAGGGCGGGGAAGTGGCCCGCCAGCAGGTCCGCGGCGGCCGGGTTGGCCTGCCGGATCTCGGTGGCGGCCGTCGCGCCCTCGATCACCAGCTCGGCCAGCAGCCCCTCC
The DNA here is from genome assembly GCF_001418415.1 of Streptomyces hirsutus. Lineage (GTDB taxonomy): Bacteria > Actinomycetota > Actinomycetes > Streptomycetales > Streptomycetaceae > Streptomyces > Streptomyces hirsutus. The sequence continues at coordinate 4,530 of NZ_LIQT01000576.1, read as the reverse complement.
AGGACCTCCGCGAAGGACGGCACCCCGGCGCGGAAGGCCAGGTCCACCACGCGCGGCCCGTCCGGTATCGGCATGCCCGCGTCGCACACCAGCACCCGGTCCGTGTGGCCCAGTTCGGCCAGCGCGCCGCCGAGGTGCCGGTTCAGTATTCCGCCCTTCCTCACAGCGCCGCGACCTCCTGAGCCGTCGGGAAGGACACCTGGGCGCCCTCCCTGGTGGCCGTGGCCGCCCCCACCCGGGCCGCGTACGCCGCCGCGTCGGACAGGGACTCGCCGAGACCCAGCCGCCAGGCCAGCGCGGCGGTGAACGAGTCGCCCGCACCCGTGGTGTCCACGGCACGCACCTTCACGGCGGGGATACGGGAAACCCCCTCGGACGAGGCCACCAGCGCGCCCTCGCCGCCCAGCGTCACCACCACCGAACGGGGGCCCTTCGCGAGCAGCAGCCGCGCCCAGTCCTCGGGCTTCTCGCCGGCATACGCCTCGCCGAGGATCACCTTCGCCTCGTGCTCGTTGAGGATCAGCGGGTCGCAGGCCGCCAGCACCTCGTCCGGCAGCGGCCGCGGCGGCGACGGGTTCAGCACGAGCCTGCTGTCCGGCGCCAGCGAGCGCACCACCTCCCCCACCGTCTCCAGCGGGATCTCCAGCTGGGCGGAGACCACCCTCGCGGCCTGCAGGAGGCTTCCGGCGGCGCGTACGTCATCGGGCGTCAGCCGGCCGTTGGCGCCCGGCGAGACGACGATGCTGTTGTCCCCGGACGGGTCCACCGTGATCAGCGCGACGCCGGTCGGCGCCCCGCCCACCAGCACGCCCGCCGTGTCGACCCCGGCCGCCCGCTGCGAGTCCAGCAGCAGCCGCCCGTGCGCGTCGTCGCCGACCCGGGCCAGCAGGGCCGTCCGGGCGCCGAGCCGGGCGGCGGCGACCGCCTGGTTCGCGCCCTTGCCGCCCGGGTGGACGACCAGGTCGGAGCCGAGCACCGTCTCCCCGGCGTCCGGCCGGCGCTCGACGCCGATCACCAGGTCGGCGTTGGCCGACCCCACGACCAGCAGGTCGTAGTCGTACATGGAAAGGCTCCCTACATGGTCGCTTCGGGGACGGGCGGTCGTGGTGACCGCCCGCCCCCGGTCGTGAGCGTCGGTGTCAGCCGCTGAACTCGGCCACGTTCTCCTTCGTGACCACCTTCACCGGAACCATCACCGTCTCGTCGATCTTCTTGCCCTCGGCGGCGCGCAGCGCGTTGTCCACCGCGATCCTGCCCAGTTCGCGCGGCTGCTGTGCGACCGACGCGTACAGCGTGCCCTGCTCGACCGCCTCGAGGCCGTCCGGCGTGCCGTCGAAGCCGACGACCTGGACCGACTTTCCGGCCTTGGAACCGAGTGCCTTGATCGCGCCGAGCGCCATCTCGTCGTTCTCGGCGAACACCCCGTCGATGCCGGGGTGGGCCTGGAGCAGGTTGGTCATCACGTCGAGGCCCTTGGTGCGGTCGAAGTCCGCGGGCTGCTTGGCGACGACCTTGACGCCCGGGTACTCCTTCAGCCCCTCGGCGAAGCCGGAGCCGCGCTCCCGGCTGGCGGAGGTGCCCGCCTGGCCCTGGAGGATCACGATCGTGCCCTTCCCGCCGAGCTTCTCGGCGAGCGCCTTGGCGCCCTGCCGGCCGCCGGCCACGTTGTCGGAGGCGACCAGCGTGGACGTCTCGGCCTTGTTGACGCCGCGGTCCACGGCGACGACCGGGATGTCCGACTCGTTGGCGGAGCGCACCGCGGGTCCCGCCGCGTCCGAGTCCACCGGGTTGACGACGATCGCGTCGAGGCCGCCGCTGGTGAAGTTCTGCAGCTGGTTGGCCTGCTGGGAGGCGTCGTTCTGCGCGTCGGTGACGGTCAGGTCCAGGCCCCGGCTCTTCGCCTCCGCCTCCGCGCCGTCCCTGATCTGCACGAAGAACGGGTTGTTGAGGGTGGACAGGGACAGACCGACCTTCCGCTCCTCCTTCTCCGCGGAGCCGTTGTGCAGGAAGGACAGCGCGCCGACGACCGCCGCCGCGACCACCGCGGCGAGCAGATAGGTCGCCGCCTGCTTCTTCCGGCCGCCCCCGCCCGGCGCGCCGGACGCGGTCGGGGTCGCCCCCGCCTTGCGGCGCAGCGTGTCCAGGAGCACGGCCAGCGCGATGACCACGCCGATCACGACCTGCTGCCAGAACGCGGACACCGACAGGAGGTTGAGGCCGTTGCGCAGCACCGCCAGGATCAGCGCGCCGATCAGCGTCCCGGACGCCTTGCCGGTGCCGCCCGCGAGGGAGGCGCCGCCGATGACGACGGCGGCGATCGCGTCGAGTTCGTAGCCCTGCGCGGCCTGCGGCTGCGCGGAGGACAGCCGGGAGGCGAGCACGATGCCCGCGGCGGCGGCGAACAGGCCGGACAGCGCGTAGATGGCGAGCTTCTGCTTCTTCACCCGCAGCCCGGACAGCCGGGCCGCCTCCTCGTTGCCGCCGATGGCGTACATGGAACGGCCGATGTACGTACGGCCGAGGATGAACGCCGTGATCAGCCCCATGACGATCATCACGAGCACCGGCACCGGCAGCCAGCCGCCGAGGGTGTCGCCGAGGTGCGAGACGGAGTCGGGGAACGGGATCGGGGAGCCCTGGGAGATCACCAGGGACAGACCGCGGGCCACCGACAGCATGGCGAGCGTCGCGATGAACGACGGCAGCCTGCCGTACGACACCAGGATGCCGTTGACCAGGCCGCACGCGGTGCCGGTGGCGATGGCCAGCAGGACCGCCAAGGGCACCGGGACGCCCTCGGAGGTGGCGCTCCAGGCGAGGACGGTGGCCGACAGGGCGGCGACCGAACCGACCGACAGGTCGATGCCCGCGGAGACGATCACGAAGGTGACGCCGAAGGCGAGGATCGCGACGACCGCCGCCTGCACACCGATGTTGAGCAGGTTGTCGGCCGTCAGGAAGTCGCCGGACAGCGCCGACATCGCGATGACGAGGACGATGAGCGCGGTGAGCGCCCCGTTGTCGAGCAGGAGGCGGCGCAGGCCGCCCGAGGAGGCGCCCTTGCCCCCCGTGCTCTTGAGCGTGTCAGTGGCCACGGGGGGCCTCCTTGTCGGTCTGGTCGGTGGTGCCGTCGTTCTTGCCGCCGGTGTCCGCGCCGCTGTCCGTGCCGGTGCCGACCGCGAGGGCCATCACGGCGTCCTGCGTGGCGTCCTCGGCCGGCAGTTCGCCCGCGATGCGGCCCTGGGCCATCACCAGCACCCGGTCGCTCATGCCGAGCACCTCGGGCAGATCGCTGGAGATCATCAGTACGGCGGCGCCGGCCGCGGTGAGTTCGTTGATCAGCTGGTAGATCTCGACCTTGGCGCCGACGTCGATCCCGCGCGTCGGCTCGTCGAGGATCAGCACCTTGGTGTCGGCGAGCAGCCACTTGCCGATGACGACCTTCTGCTGGTTGCCGCCGGAGAGGGTGCGCACGTGCTGGCCGAGGCCCGCCATCCGCACCCCGAGCTGCTCGGCGATCCGGGCCGCCGCGGTGTGCTGGCCCTTGAGGTCGACGAGGCCCGCGCGGGTGGCCGAACGCAGCGTCACCAGGCCCAGGTTCTCCTCCACCGAGGCGTCCAGGACGAGACCCTGGCCCTTGCGGTCCTCGGGGACCAGCCCCATCCCGGCCGTCATCGCCGCGTTGACGTCGTGCGCGCGCAGCGCGCTGCCCGAGACCGTCACGGTCCCGCTGTCGTACGGGTCGGCGCCGAACACCGCGCGGACGACCTCGGTCCGGCCGGCGCCCACCAGCCCGGCGATGCCGACGACCTCACCGGCGTGCACCCGGAAGCTCACGTCGTGGAAGACACCGTCGCGGGTGAGCCCCTCGACCCGGAGCAGGGTGTCCCCGGCCTCGGGCCGCCGGCGCGGGTACTGCTGCTCGATGGACCGGCCCACCATCAGGCGGACGAGTTCGTCCTCGGGCGTGGTGGCCGGGACCCGGCCGACGCTCCGGCCGTCCCGGATGACCGTGACCCGGTCGCCGAGGGCGGCGATCTCCTCCAGGTGGTGCGTGATGAACACGATGCCCACGCCGTCCTCGCGCAGCCTGCGCACGATGGAGAAGAGCTTGTCGACCTCCTCGGAGGTCAGCACGGCGGTCGGCTCGTCCATGATCAGCACGCGCGTGTCCAGGCTCAGCGCCTTGGCGATCTCGACCATCTGCAGGCGTGCGATGCCGAGTTCGCGGACCCGCGCGGAGGGCGACACGTTGACGCCGACCCGCTCCAGGAGGACGGCGGCGTCGGCCTCCATCCGCTTGCGGTCGATCATCCCGAAGCGGCGCGGCTGCCGCCCCAGGAAGATGTTCTCGGCGACCGTCAGATCGGGTACGAGGTTGAACTCCTGGTAGATGGTGGCGATCCCGAGGCGCTCGGAGTCCTGCGCACCGTGGATGCGCACCTCCTCGCCGCCGACCAGGATGCGGCCCTCGTCGGGGGTGTAGGCGCCGGACAGCATCTTGATGAGGGTGCTCTTGCCCGCGCCGTT
>NZ_LIQT01000575.1 GCF_001418415.1 Streptomyces hirsutus | reverse complement strand
GGGGTGGGCCCGCAGGGGCCGGGATGCGTGGTGGGGCCGCCTGCGTACGACAAGTCGCCCGAGCTGAGCGTGTTCACGGCGATGTTCCTGCACGGCGGCTGGCTGCACCTGCTGGGCAACATGCTCTTCCTGTGGATCTTCGGCAACAACGTCGAGGACCGGATGGGGCACCTGCGGTACCTGCTGTTCTACCTGGTCTGCGGGTACGCGGCCGCATACGGATTCGCACTCACGAATCCGAACGCCACCACTCCCCTGATCGGCGCCTCGGGCGCCATCGCCGGCGTCCTCGGCGCCTACCTGGTGCTCTACCCGAAGGCACGCGTCTGGGTCCTCGTCCCCTTCCTGATCTTCCTGCCGCTGCGACTGCCGGCCTGGATCGTGCTGGGCCTGTGGTTCGTGCTGCAGGCGGTGTACTCGTCCGGCGCGGGCGTCACCGACGCCGGGTCCGTGGCGTACGCGGCGCACCTGGTCGGCTTCGTCGTCGGCATGCTGCTCGCCTGGCCCCTCAAACCGGGCACTCCCCCACCACCCGAACCGGGCAGCATCCGCTTCGGACGGCAGACCCGAGGGAACTGGTAGGGCCGCACGCCAGAGGCCGAGCAGCACAAGGAAACCCGGAACCGCTTTGCATAAGAGACGTTTGCATTTCCGGGCTGGCTGCCGATTATTGAATGATTCAACCACCTGCATGTTTTGCCAAATTTTTGAGCCTCTGACAGGACTCATGCTGACCCATTGCTGACTTTCCTGACGCTCCGTCAGGCAGGAAGCACCCCCACAAGGGTCACGCCGAGCCCATCCATCACGGCTCGGGGCTGGAGGCCCCAGGGGCTCACAGCCGAGTCCGACAGGGCCCCCCTAGCACCCCACGTCGAAGGTGCCGCATCACAAGGCGGCGCGGAATATAGCCGGAGTTCCCCGGTTAGCCAAACCGGCGATACTCCGCATCATTCTCCTACCTCGGCCAAGCCGGTCGTCCGTCTTGACGAATGACCCTCGGGCCCCGATGAGTACCTCACTGAACAGAGAAGAGATGCCGATGCACACGGGACGGAACCGCTCCGAGAAGACCCCTCGGCCGCATTCTGCTGGGGGCAGCAGCTCCACCGTGGAGCCCATACTCATGGACACTTCCGAGCTCGCAGCCATGATCAACATGTCCGAGAGCTGGGTATACAGAGAAGCCCGAAAGCTAGGACTCAAGGGCTATAAGCTTGGTCGGGGCAGAAATGCGAAGGTCCAGTACAAGAGGTCCGATGTCTTCAGATGGCTGGAACAGCAAAAGCTGCACTGACGTACTGGCTGCCACAGGCACGAGCAGGCCCAAATCTTCAAAGACAAGGCCAGGGAAGAGACGGAGCGTTTTCCAACCTGACGTCCCGGCTGGGCAGTTGGGCTGACAGACAGGTGAAGCCCCTGGTAGATGGGTTTTCGACCAAGAAATCCGTCTCCACCAGAGGCTTCGTGTGCTTGTCTACCCTTCCCCAAGCTCTCGGCTTCGCTCGAACAGGGGAGACCCCATCGCATCGACGTGTCCAGCTCTGCCCTGCGCTTCCTGTCCGCCAAGCTCCGCCGACGCCGCCAAGAGCTCGGCACCCGATGGCGACGCTTGAGCTCCGGCCGACAGGCCCTGCTCACGCTCGCCCATCTGCGCAACGGCCACCCGTATGCCCAGCTCGCGGCCGGGTTCGGCGTCGGAACCACCACCGCCTACCGGTACATCACCGAGGCCGTCGAACTCCTGGCCGCCCTCGCCCCGACCCTTGCCGAGGCGGCCCGGACGGCATCGACCAAGGCGTTCGTCCTGCTGGGCGGGACGCTGCTGCCGATCGACTGGGGGCACCTCCCGGCCGAAGGCTGGGGGAAATCGCCGCGGACCGGCCCTTCTACTCCGGAAAACACAAAAAACATGGGATGAACGTGCAGATCCTGGCCGACCCCTTCGGCCGGCTGCTGTGGGCCTCGCCGGCTCTGCCCGGTGCCGTCCACGATGTCCGGGCCGCCCGCGAGCACGGCATCATCCGCACCCTCACGGACGCCGGTATCAAGTGCTGGGCCGACAAGGGATACCGAGGCGCCGGGGGCACGGTCCGTATCCCGTGCTGGGGACGCTGAGAGACGCTTTCCAAAGGACAGAAGGCCGTCAACCGGTCTCACGCAAAGATCCGAGCCTTGGTCGAGCAGGCCGTCGCCACCCTCAAGTCCTGGCGGCTCCTCCGCAGACTGCGATGCTCCACCACCCGCATCACGATCCTCGTCCAAGCCGTCCTCACCCTGCATCTGGCCAGCTCAGACTGAGGTTGGAAAGAGCTCAGTATGGCGGCGGGTTGCCTACTCAAGGTTCGTCCTGCAGTGTCGATAATGCCGCAGGTCAGGTCAGGTTTCGCTCCAGCCAGGCTTTTGTAAGGGCCTTGATCTTGGTGTCCTGGTAGAGCCGGTCGGGGGTGCCCTTGAAGTTGCGGACGGCGTCGAGGAAGGTTCGGTCACCGCGGCCGGTGAGCTTCGGGTCAATCAGGTCGAGCAGTTCCTGCCACTTCTTGCGCGGCCATTCGTCCTGGAGCTTGAGCCGGATCTGCGAGTTCGCGAAGGCTCGAAGGGCGATCGCCGCCTGGTAACCGTCGAACCGGCCGATGAGCTCCTTGTAGATCGGTTCCGCGTTCCAGGCGACCCCGTAGCCGTTCGTCAGGAAGACATTGACCAGGTGGACGACGTAGCTGCGGACGGCCTGCTCGGGGATGTCTCCGTGGCGGCCGACGACGTCCTTGAGCCGCTGCGCGGCGGGCGGCTCCTCGGCATAGTTGCGCATGTGCGCCTCGTGGGCCCGCTTGAGGTCGTCCAGGGCCTGCTGTATCTCGGCGACGCGCTCGGGCTCGGGGAGGTAGGAGGACCCTCCGACCAGGTCCAGCAGTTCCCTGGCGCGGATCGCCCGGTCGGTGTCGGCGTTGGCGGTGAACCGAGCGAGCTTGATGCCGACCTCGTTGCGGGTGTCCTCGCTGACCAGAGGCCAGAGGTCGGGCCAGAGCGAGCGGACGTTGTCGAGTATCTCCGGGGGCGCGTCGGCGGGGGTGTAGATACCGAAGAGGCCGGCGGCGAGGTTGTCGGCCTGGTCCTGCTCCAGCCCGTCGAAGAACGCCGCGATCTTCTTCAGCTCGTCCTTCGGCAGCCGCTTGGACTTGATGTTGGTGAGGAGCTTGCCGATCGCGGCGACGACGTTGCGAGGCTGGATCCGGAAGACCTCCTTGATGCAGGTCTCCAGCCACTCGGCCAGCTTGAGGCCGGTCAGCTCCTCGATGTTCGGATGCGCGGCACTCGCGTGATTGCGCATGTAGTTGATGTGGGTGAGCTGCTTAAAGCCAATGTCGCTGACTAAGGGCTTGCCGATCATTAACGTGTCGTCTTGATCTTGCAGTTGGGGCTGCTGCTCTGGGCGGTGACCCTGGCGTGAAGGGTTGCGAGTTCGGCGGGTGGGGTGGTGGCCGGCGGGATGGCGATGCCCTGGGCTTCGAGCAGTCGTCTGATCTTCAGCAGGGTGCGGTGCATGGCGGTGCGGCTGCTGTCGAAGAGCACGGCGAGGGGTTCCGCGGCCAGGTTGACGTGCAGGTGGAGCACGGTGGCCAGGACCTGGTCGGGGAAGGCGAGCCGGGGCGGGCGGCCGCGTCGGGTATCTCCTTTCGAGGCCAGGGTCTGGATGAGACGGTCCAGTTGATGGCCGGACATCCCGGTCAGTGCGGGGTTGGACAGCAGTGCATGGTCCCACTGCGTTACCGGTGACTGACAGGTGCGGGCTGCCGGAACCGCCGGGACGGGGTGGGGGTGCAGGGCATAGTTCCAGTCGCCGTGGAAGGCGTGACGGGTCAGCGGCAGGGCCGCCATCTCCGCGTCGTCGACCCTGACTCCGGTGGGGTAGGTGTGGGTGTCCAGCGCGGCTTTCACACGCAGTCCGGTGCGGGTGGTGGTCGCGGCAAGGGACTCGAGGATGACTTCGTGGCTGGTCAGCGGGCGGCCGCGCCAGTTCATCGTGATGTGGGAGAAGAGCCGGTGCTCGATCTTGTTCCACTTCGACGTGCCCGGCCAATGCCGTTGTTTGAAG
>NZ_LIQT01000574.1 GCF_001418415.1 Streptomyces hirsutus | reverse complement strand
CGAGCAGGCCGATGTCGTCGTCGGACCAGTCGTGCAGGCGCTCGGTGAGCAGGTGGGTGGCCTGTCGGAACAACGCGTCGAGCTGCACTCGGCCCGCGGGCGTCAGGCGCAGGATGCGGGAGCGCTTGTCGGCCGGGTCGGGGGAACGCTCGATCCAGCCGAGCTCGACCGCCTGGGCGACTTGGCGGCTGGTGACCGAGAGGTCGACGGCGAGCAGCTCGGTGAGCCGGCTCATGCGCATGGCGCCGTGGCGGCCGAGGGCCGTCAGCACGGCGGCGGAGCCGCTGTGGAAGTCGGCCGGCATGCTCCGGCGCAGCTCCCGCTTCACCGCGCTGAAGGCACTGAGCTGCCGTACCAGCTCCTCGTACTGCGTCTGCTCGGCCATGACACCTCCCATTCGTTGCTTAGGGCAACGATAGAAGTGGATGGTTGCTGAAGGCAAACAAGAAGGGCGCGCAAGGGCCTCAAAACTTGGCAAAGGCAAGCATGGTGAATTGCAAACGCGCAGGTGGGGCGGGGTGTCAGTCGCTCGGTGCCGGCGGCCGGGCTCTCCGGTCACCCTCCGGCGGCCCGCGGGGGTGCACGCGGGCCGCCCTCGGTCCGTATCGCCGAGCCGGGCGTGTGCCCGCGCACGTGCCCCCGTATGTACCCCTCGCGTGCCCCGTGCGCGCCCCTGCGCGGTCGCTTCGAGGCCGCTCCGCGGTCGCTCCGAGGCCGCCCCCGCTTGGGGCCTCCGCAGGCAGTTCGCTAGTGTCTCGGGCCATGGCTAACTCCCAGCCCCCGCAGGGCAACCACGACCCCGCCGGCAGCACCCAGATGTTCCGCGCGTTCGTCGACGAGGCCCCTCAGGGGCAGCAGGCCGCCACGACGAGCGGTGGCGGTCCCCGTATCGGTCTGATCATCGGCGTCGTCGTCGCCGTGGCGATCGTCGCGGCCGTGGCCTGGCTGGCGCTGGGCTGATCCGACAGCGCCTGACAGCACCCGGACACGACACGACAGGACACGCGGAGGCCGCCGTTGCGCCCGTGAGGGGCGCCCCGGCGGCCGTGGGTCCGCTTCCGGGCCGGTGGCCGACGGTGGGAACCGAGGGCTGCCGGCGATCGGTGTGTCTCAGTCCGAGATGAGACCCTCGCGCAGCTGGGCCAGGGTCCGGGTGAGCAGCCGGGAGACGTGCATCTGGGAGATGCCGACCTCCTCGCCGATCTGTGACTGCGTCATGTTGGCGAAGAAGCGCAGCATGATGATCCGCCGCTCCCGGGGCGGCAGCTTGGCCAGCAGGGGCTTGAGCGACTCCCGGTACTCCACGCCCTCCAGTGCCGTGTCCTCGTAGCCGAGGCGGTCCGCGAGCGAGCCCTCGCCGCCGTCGTCCTCGGGTGCCGGGGAGTCCAGCGAGGACGCCGTGTACGCGTTGCCGACCGCGAGGCCGTCGACCACGTCTTCCTCGGACACGCCCAGTACCGCGGCGAGTTCGGCGACCGTCGGGGAGCGGTCGAGCTTCTGGGAGAGCTCGTCGCCGGCCTTCGTCAGCGCCAGGCGCAGCTCCTGAAGCCGGCGCGGCACGCGCACCGACCACGACGTGTCGCGGAAGAACCGCTTGATCTCGCCGACCACCGTCGGCATCGCGAACGTCGGGAACTCCACGCCCCGTTCGCAGTCGAAGCGGTCGATCGCCTTGATCAGCCCGATGGTGCCGACCTGGACGATGTCCTCCATCGGCTCGTTGCGCGAGCGGAAGCGGGCCGCCGCGTACCGCACCAGTGGGAGGTTGAGTTCGATCAGCGTGTCCCGGACGTAGCCGCGCTCCGGGCTGTTCTCGTCGAGTGCGGCGAGCCGCAGGAACAGGGAGCGGGACAGGGTGCGGGTGTCGATGGCCGCTGTGTCCGGTGTGTCCGGTGTCTCGGGAAGATCTGGAGCGGGCGCGGCCGCGAGGGCCGGGACGTCGTCGATGGGGCCGAGTACGTCGAGAGCATTGGGAGCTGTCTCGCTCTCCGCGAGCGTGAGCACCTTCGAGCTGCCCTGGTCTGCGGACATGCCACCCCCTTTGGGTCGCGGGACGGTCGCGGCGAACGTTCCTGTCCGAGGAACGCAGCCTTCACCTGAATACCGGAGCCGGGGCTTCGGCAAACGCGCTTCCGGCAGAATGTCACATGTCGGCAACGCGCTGTAGCGACATGTCGACATCGATGTGGTGAATCAGCCCTGCAAACAAGGGGTCTGACGCCATTTCAGGCCAGAAGCGCAGGTAAAGGCACTGGTGAGCGATTCGCTCTCAGGAGTTACGCGTCGATCCTGTTTGCGGACCGCAGTCGCTGGAAGCTGCGCGCGAGCAGCCGGGAGACGTGCATCTGGGAGACGCCCAGTTCGGCGCTGATCTGCGACTGGGTGAGGTTGCTGTAGTACCGCAGCAGCAGGATCCGCTGTTCCCGCTCGGGGAGTTGGACGAGCAGGTGCCGGACGAGGTCCCGGTGCTCGACGCCGTCCAGTGCCGGATCCTCGTAGCCGAGCCGGTCGAGCAGTCCGGGGAGTCCGTCGCCCTCCTGTGCGGCCTCGAGGGAGGTGGCGTGGTACGACCGCCCGGCCTCGATGCAGGAGAGCACCTCCTCCTCGCTGATGCGCAGCCGTTCGGCGATCTCGGCGGTCGTCGGGGAGCGCCCGAAGGCGGTCGTGAGGTCTTCGGTCGCGCTGTTGACCTGCACCCACAGCTCGTGCAGCCGGCGCGGCACGTGGACGGTGCGGACGTTGTCGCGGAAGTACCGCTTGATCTCGCCGACCACGGTCGGCATCGCGAAGGTCGGGAACTGGACGCCCCGCTCCGGGTCGAAACGGTCGATGGCGTTGATGAGCCCGATGGTGCCGACCTGGAC
>NZ_LIQT01000573.1 GCF_001418415.1 Streptomyces hirsutus | reverse complement strand
GCGAGGCGCCTCGGTGGGGAGGGGCGGGGCCGGGGCCCCCGCGTCCGTGAACGACTCGCCCGCCACCGCAGGCGGTTCGCCCGCGGGCCCCGCGAACGGATCGCCCACCGTGTCCGGACCTCTGTCGGCGGGGCCGGAGAACACCGCGCCGATGACGCCTTCGGGTGACGGCCGCTCCCCGGCGGCCGACTCGTCGGTGGCGTCGGCCGCCCGTGCCCTGCTCTCCGTGTACTCCCGTGCACTCCAGCCCAGGACCGCCTCGGCCAGGGCCGTACCGAGTCCACCGGTGAAACAGGCGAGTTGGTCCGCCGCGTGCCGGCAGTGGGTGCAGTTCTCCAGGTGGGTGCGCAGGTCCGGATCGGTTTCGGTGCCCGCGCGCCGATAGGCCACCTCCAGCAGGCGCAGATAGCTTCGGCACTCCCGGTCGGGGGCGAGTTCCCCGTGGAGCTGGAGGACTTCGTCGCGCAACCGCTCCTGGGCGCGGCGCAGTTCGAGGCGGGCGCCCTCCTCGTCCAGGGCGAGGAGCCCGGCGGGGACGTGGAGCGGTTCGGACTCGACCTCGGTGTGCCACAGCAGACAGCGCGCGGACTGCGGCAGTCGCTGGAACGCTCCTGACAGCAGGCGCCGTTCGGGCGGTGGCAGCAGCCGTGCGGCGGGCCGTCGGCCGTCGTCGGAGTCGGAGAGGGAAGCGGTGGTGGTGAGGCCGGGGTGGAGCATGTCGCGCCGGTGGTCGCCGTCCCATTCCGCGGCGATCCGGCGCACCGTGACGAGGAGTTGGGGACGCCAGGCGGAACTCGGGCCGTTGCTCCGCAGGGTCTCGCCGAAGAGTCGGGTGAACGCGGCGGTGGTGAGCATCCCGGCGGAACGGGGGCCGTCGGTGCACAACCGGGCGTAGCCGAAGACCGACTCCCAGTGCCGGTCGAGGAGTTCACCGGCAGGGTGCAGTGCCGGGGTGGCCCCCGTCCACTTCCGCAACTCGTCACCCAGTTGTTCGTCCGTCACGTCGAACGCGACGGCCGGGGTCGGGGCCGGGAAATTCGACAGGCCGGTGTCCTTCACGGATGCAATCCTCTCGGGGACGCGCGGGATAAAGTCCGAACCAGCGGACCCGGGGCATCACCGACGATACAGCGGAAGCCCGTCCGTAGGAGATCCGGCATCTCGAACATCCGCCCGGAGCAGCCCTTTTGGAGCCTGGCGGCATGTTTGAGCGGCCTCGTGCACGTCAGGGCAAAAAGCATTGCCCGCGCGCCGGCAAGACCCACTTTTGCACAGGTCAACGACCTGGAACAAGAGACCCCACGGTTTCCCGCATTCCCCGGCCGAACGCCTTGTTTTGACACTGTGTCAATGAGATTCGAACTGCTTAATTCACGCGCCCAATCATCCGATTCGACGTCCGGTGTCCGAAAAGGCGATGCGGACGCGCGCCGTGCGGCCCTCCGTTCCCGGGTACGCGTGTGCGGGTCTGCGTGTCCGGGGTGCACGGGGCGCACGGATCACTCGGCGCCGGTCGTGCTCATCCCGGCCGTACGAGGTCCAGGGCCCGCTCCCAGGGGAACTCGGTCCGGCCGCCGTCCGGCGCCGTCTCCCCGGCGTACGGGGCGCCGAAGCGGACGCCCATGGCGGCAAGCCGCTCCAGGCTGTCCCGGTAGGCGGGGTGGGCGGCCAGGGCGGTGCCGACACACGGCAGGACGGCGATCGGCACCCCGAGCCCCGCGGCCTCGCACAGGGTGCCCAGCGCGAGGGTGTCGGCGATTCCGGCCGCCCATTTGTTGACGGTGTTGAAAGTGGCGGGTGCGACCACCACCGCGTCGGGCTCGGGGAAGGGGCGCGGTTCGCCGGGGGTGCGCCAGGCTGACCTGATCGGTCTGCCGGTCTGCGCGCGGACCGCGACGGCATCGAAGAACCCGTTCATGGCGACGGGTGTCGCGATGACGCCGACCTCCCAGCCCTGCTCCTGCGCGGCGGTGATCAGCTTGCTGACGTCCGCGGCGACACCGGCGGCGCAGACGACGACGTAGAGGAAGGGCTTGGGGGCCTGTTCGGTCACCCGGAAAGCCTACGACCCGGCCGGCGGCCGCGGTACGAAGGCGCGGTGCACGGAGAGGCTGTCCTCGTGGACGTGGTGGCGGACGACCAGGCCGTCCCGCACGGTGAGCAGCAGGGCGAAGCGGGCACGGTAGGGGCGTCCGGTGGGCCGGGCGGTCTGCCGGATCTCGCCGAACATCACCGCGTCGTCGCCGTCGACCAGGACGCGCTCGATCTCGGTGGCGGCCGCGTCGGGCACGTGGTGGGCGGCCAGCTCCCGGTAGTGGGCGGCGGCGTCGGCGCGGGTGGCCCGGTGGCGGATCCAGGGGGTCGCGGTGCTGCCGTGCTCGTCCTGTGGCCAGTCGAGCCGCCAGTCGCAGGGATCGGCGTACAGCTCGGCGATGCGGTCCGGGTCGCCGTGGCCGATCCGGCGCAGCAGTTCCTCCACGGTGGAGCGGGTGCCGGTGGGCGGGACGGTACCGGGC
>NZ_LIQT01000572.1 GCF_001418415.1 Streptomyces hirsutus | reverse complement strand
GGACCGGGGCCGGGGCCGGGGCCGGCAGCAGAGCCGACCGTGTCCTCCGCGGCCTTCTCCGCTTCCTCGGACGTTCCGGACGCGGCTGCCGTCGACCGCTCGCGCTGGGATGCCGAGCCCTCGCTCGCGCTCCGGGCACGGCGCGTCCGGGGGGTGGCCGGCGGGGGTGTCCCGGGCTGTGCCGCGGTGTCGGCGGCCGGGGGCTCGGGGGTGCGCGCGGCCTGTTGGCTCGCGGAGCCCTCGGCCGCCGTGCGGTTCCGGCGCGGCGGCGGGGCGGGACGGCCCTCGCCCTCCGTCCCTGCGGGGGCCGACTGGCTCGCGGAACCCTCCGCCGCCGTACGGGTCCGGCGCAGCGGACGGTCGCCGGGTGCTCGTCCTGCGGCGGGTCCGGCACCGGTGCCGGTGGCCGCCCTGCCCGCACCCCGGGCCGGACGGGACGGGGCCGGCGGGAGCTGGCCCTTCAGGGGACCCCACTCATTGGGGTCGGGGACCCCCGGGGGAAGCATCTGACGGCGCCTGGGACCGCCCTGTTCGGGCTCGCCGGGTTCCTTGGCGCCGGGCCAGGCCTTGGCGACGCGGGCGGCGAGGACGAAGTCCTTGCGCAGGGGGTGGCCCTCGAAGGTGTCCGGCAGGAGCAGGTGGTCGAGTGCCGGGTGGCCGGTGAAGTCGACGCCGAACATCTCGTGCGTCTCGCGTTCGTGCCAGGCGGCCCCCGCGTAGACGCCTACCGCGGAGGGCAGCGTCGGGGCCTCGTGCGGGACGGTCGTACGCAGGAGCAGGCGCCGTACCGGGGAGAGTGCCACGACGTGGGCGGTGACGCGGAAACCCGTGCCGGGCTCGTCGACCGCGCTCAACCAGTCGAAGTAGGTGCAGTCGAGCCGGTCGCGCGCGGTCTCCAGGGCCGGGAGCCAGGAGGCGGGCGGGACGTCGACGGTGAGGACGTCGTACGACTCCTCGGCCGTGGCCTCCGTACCGAACAGCTCCTCGGCGTCGGTGGGGAGCCAGCCGACCGCGGTCATCGGTCCTCCCCCGGGCCCGGCTTCACCGCACCGGGCTCCCCCGGCGCCGGCGGCTTCACCAACCCGCTCTGCAGCGCCGCCGCCGAAGCACCTCGCCCACCGGCCCCGTACCGCTCCCCCAGCGACTCCCGTGCGATCTTCTCCTGGAGTTTCAGGATCCCCTGGAGCAGTGCCTCGGGCCGCGGCGGGCAGCCGGGGACGTAGACGTCGACCGGGATGATCTGGTCGACGCCCTTGGTGACGGAGTAGGAGTCCCAGTACGGTCCGCCGCAGTTGCTGCACGCGCCGAACGAGATGACGTACTTCGGCTCGGGCATCTGCTCGTACAGACGTTTCACCGCGGGTGCCATCTTGTCCGTGACCGTTCCGGAGACGACCATCAGGTCGGCCTGGCGCGGTCCCGGTGCGAAGGGGATGACGCCGAGGCGGATGAAGTCGTGGCGGGCCATCGACGCGGCGATGAACTCGATCGCGCAGCAGGCGAGGCCGAAGTTGAAGACCCAGAGGGAGTAGCGGCGGCCCCAGTTGAGGATCACCTTCATCGGCTCGGGGGCGAGCCGGGCGAGCGCGCCGAGCTTTCCGCTGCCTTCGGCAGGGAGCACGACGGGCTCGGGCAGCAGCACCGGTCCGGGATCCGGGGCCGGGACCGGACCCGCGCCCGACGGGGTGGCGGCGCCCGGTGAGTCGGTGGGAGTCACGTCCATGTCAGGACGCCCTTCTTGTATGCGTACAGCAGGCCGACGGCGAGGAAGCCGAGGAAGATGAACATCTCCACGAGCGTGGTCGCGCCGTAGCCGTCGGCGGCGAAGACGGTCGCCCAGGGGAAGAGGAAGATCGAGTCGACAGCGAAGATCACGTAGAGGAAGGCATAGACGTAGTAGCGGACCTGGGTGTGGGCCCAGCCCTCGCCGACGGGGTCGACTCCGCACTCGTACGTCATGAGCTTCTCCGGTGTGGGGACCACCGGTCGCAGCAGGCGTCCCGCGCCGAAGGCGAAGGCGACGAACAGCACGCCGACGACGGCGAGCAGTCCGACGACCGAGTACGCCTGAAAGTATTCTGCCGCCGCGACCTGGTGCGAAGCGAGCGCGGCAGCCGGATCGCTGCCGGTCATGTCGAAGCCTGCCGGATCGACGCCGGTCGGGTCGAAGCCGGTCGGATCGACGACGGTCGGTTGCCGCACGTCCGCCCCTCGCTGTTCGACGATCTGTACGCACGGGAGTCTAGGCCCTGATAAGTGCCCTGTAAGCAGCCCGTCACCCCTGGCACGGGGGGGTGGGGATTTCCCCAGTGGATATCAGGGGCCCACCTCATGGCGCGGGCCCCCCGGGGCCGTGCACGCTATGACACATGACCGAGCCCTTCCCTTCTCCCGCCGGCCGCCCGCCACCGGCGCGTTTCGCCTATGACCGGCACACCTGGAAGGAGATCGCCCACCTCCTGGCGAACCTTCCGATGTCGCTGGTGGGCTTCACCTACGTCGTGACCGTGCTGTTCCTGGGGCTCGGGCTGACCGTCACGGTGGTCGGGTTCCCGCTGCTCGCGGCCGGTCTGATGGGGACGCGGCTGCTGGGCAGGGGGGAGCGGGCGCGGGCCAGGGCGCTGCTCGGAGTGCGGGTGGAGGAACCGAGCCGGTTGCCGCTGCACGGTGCCGGAGGGTTCCTGCCGCGGCTGTGGATGGCGCTGAAGGACCCGGTGGGCTGGCGCACGGCACTGTACGAGGTGATACGCCTGCCGTGGGGCATCGTCACCTTCACCGTCACGCTGACCTCGCTGTTCGTGCTGTGGCCTGTGCTGCCGTTCATCGCGCGGGGGCTGGCCAACGCGGACCGGGCGATGGTGCGCGGCCTGCTGTCGCCGTCCGACGAACTGGAGCGGCGCATAGCCGAGTTGGAGTCCGATCGGGGGGTCGTGGTCGACACGGCCGCGGCGGATCTGCGGCGGATCGAGCGCGACTTGCACGACGGCGCGCAGGCCCGGCTGGTCAACCTGGCCATGGGGCTGGGCCTGGCCAAGGAGAAGCTGCTGGAGGATCCCGACGCGGCGGCGTCGATGGTCGAGGAGGCGCACGGCGAGGTGAAACTGGCGTTGCAGGAGCTGCGGGACCTGGCGCGCGGCATCCACCCGGCCGTGCTGACCGACCGCGGTCTCGACGCAGCGCTCTCGTCGGTCGCCTCGCGCTGCACGGTGCCGGTGAGGGTGACGGTGGATCTCACCGAGCGGCCGGCCGCGGCCATCGAGGGCATCGCCTACTTCACCGTCTCCGAGCTGCTGCAGAACGTCAGCAAGCACAGTGCGGCGCGTACGGCCTCGGTCGAGGTGTGGCGTTCGGAGGGCCGCCTGCTCATCCAGGTGGAGGACGACGGCCACGGCGGCGCGAGCCTGGACGGCGGTACGGGGATGCGGGGTCTCGCGGACCGGCTGGGCGCGGTCGACGGTCTGTTCGTCGTGGAGTCGCCGGAGGGCGGGCCGACGACGGTGACGGCGGAGCTGCCGTGGCGGGACCGTTCCGGCGCCCTCGCCGAGGACACGCGTACGCCCACGCCCATGCCCACGCAGGACTCCGTACGGCCGACCACGTAACGAGCCCGACGCAGCCGCGCCCGCCTCGCGCGCCCCACACGGCCGCGCCCCACACAGCCGCGCCCCCCACGGCCACGCCTGACGCACCCCTGCGCGCACAGCCGTCCACCCCGGTCGGAGGTAGGGAAAACCCCCCGTCCAAGACTGCGACGTACTCCATGGTCCACCGGCCTGCTGCGGAGGAGTCTGGAGATACGACAGCACAGCCGCCGGACGAGGAGAAGGACGACGTCGATGGCCACCGAGTACGGACAGGGCTACGGGCTCTACAGCACGCCCACCGGGCACCCCGGGAGGACCGGTGAGCGGCGGCACCGGGTGCCGGCCGTGCTGCGGGCACCGGTCGAGGGACGAACCTGGCGCGAGCTGGTGTACGTCCTGCTGAGTCTGCCGATCAGCATTCTGCTCTTCACCTACGCGGTCACGATGGTGTCGCTGGGGGCCGGTCTGCTGGTGACGTTCCTCGGCGTACCGGTGCTGGCCGCCGGGCTCGCCGGATGCCGCGGGTTCGGGGCGCTGGAGCGGATGCGGGCGCGGGGGCTGCTGGGCCTGGACGTGGCCGAGCCGGAGCCGCTGCGGATGAAGCGCCAGGGGTTCGTGGCCTGGATGGGGGCGGTGCTGAAGAGCGGTGCCTCGTGGCGGTCGCTGCTGTACGCGGTGCTGCACCTGCCGTGGGCGGTGCTCGCCTTCACCGTCTCGGTGACCGTCTGGTCGATCGGCTGGTCGCTGCTGACGTACCCCCTGTGGTTCTGGGTGTTCCCGATGTACGCCGGTCAGGGCGGGATACAGCTGTACGGCGACGGGCAGCACCAGATCTACCTGGACAACCCGTTCGAGATCACGGTGACCGTGCTGATCGGACTGCTGTTCACCCTCGCCACGCCGTGGATCGTGCGGGCGCTGACCATGGTGGACCGGCTGCTGGTGCACGGGCTGCTCGGGCCGTCGCGGCTGGCGACGCGGGTGGTCGAGCTGGAGTCCGACCGGGGCGCCGTGGTGGACACGGCAGCGGCGGACCTGCGGCGCATCGAGCGCGATCTGCACGACGGGGCGCAGGCCCGGCTGGTGGCGCTGGCCATGGACCTGGGGCTGGCGAAGGAGAAGCTGAGGGAGGACCCGCGGGCCGCGGCGCACATGGTCGACGAGGCGCACGGCGAGGTGAAGACGGCACTGCAGGAGCTGCGGGACCTGGCGCGCGGCATCCACCCGGCCGTGCTGACCGACCGGGGTCTCGACGCAGCGCTCTCGTCGGTGGCCTCCCGGTGCACGGTCCCGGTGCAGGTCGAGGTGGATCTGACGGAGCGCCCGGCGCCGGCGATCGAGGGCATCGCCTACTTCACGGTCTCGGAGCTGCTGCAGAACATCAGCAAGCATGCGCGGGCGACCCGGGCGACCGTGGAGGTGTGGCGGACGGAGAACCGGCTGATGGTGCAGGTCGAGGACGACGGCGTGGGCGGCGCCGACGTGTCCGAGGGTTCCGGACTCGCCGGTCTCGCGGAGCGGCTGGACGCGGTGGACGGAATCCTGGTGGTCGACTCACCGGCCGGCGGCCCGACCCGGGTGACGGCGGAACTGCCCTGGCGGGCGGAGCAGATGCGGTGACCGGGTGAGCGCGCCGGTGGATGAACAGACCGGCGGTCGGTACACCAGCAGGCCGGCCGACCGGCGGGTGAGCGAGTGAGCGGCGGCTGACGACGCGGAAGCGACCGACAGGTGTGCGGGTACGGGCGGTGGGCCCGTACCCGCACACACTCCTGTGCCGGGAAACGCCCCTGCCCTGTGCCAGGGCAGGGCCCTGCGACCGGTGCGGGCCCCTGCCCGCGAAGACTTCTCTCCTGTGCCCCTCCGCATCCCCCACCGGATGCTGGGATGCTGGTCCCGTCAGCCGGGCCCGCCGCACGGGCGGGCGCGGAGGAGGGGCATGGGGGCCGAGGAATCATGGAGGACAAGGTGCGCGTGGTCATCGCCGAGGATTCAGTGCTGCTGCGGGAGGGCCTGACCCGGCTGCTGACCGACCGGGGGCTCGATGTCGTGGCGGGGGTCGGCGACGGCGACGCGCTGATCAAGACGATCACCGAGCTGAACGATCAAGGGGAGCTGCCGGACGTCGTGGTGGCCGACGTCCGGATGCCGCCGACGCACACCGACGAGGGGGTGCGGGCCGCCGTCCAGCTGCGCAAGACGCATCCGGGTGTCGGGGTGCTGGTGCTGTCGCAGTACGTGGAGGAGCGCTATGCCACGGAACTGCTCGCCGGTTCCAGCAGGGGCATCGGCTACCTGCTCAAGGACCGGGTGGCCGAGGTGCGGGAGTTCGTGGACGCGGTGGTGCGCGTGGCCGAGGGCGGTACGGCACTGGACCCCGAGGTGGTGGCGCAGTTGCTCGGCCGCAGCCGCAAGCAGGACGTTCTCGCGGGACTCACCCCGCGTGAGCGGGAGGTTCTGGGACTGATGGCCGAGGGACGGACGAACTCGGCGATCGCCCGGCAGCTGGTGGTGAGCGACGGAGCCGTGGAGAAACACGTCAGCAACATCTTCCTGAAGCTGGGGCTCTCCCCGAGCAACGGCGATCACCGCCGGGTGCTCGCGGTCCTCACCTACCTCAACTCCTGAACCTCTGCCTGCATACCCGTCTCCCCTGCCCTCCGGCCCCTGCGTTCCTGCTCCCCCTGCGCACCTGCGCCGGAACCCCTGCCCCACCTTCGGGTGACGCCGGCACGCCCCGGCTGACATCGGCACGCCCCGGCCGAACCGCCGGCGGGCGGGAGGCGTCCTGGAGGGCAGGAGCCGGTGGGTCGGCGACCAGGGGGGAATCCGGGCAGGAGGTGGGACACGTCGGTGCTCCGGATGTCGTGCCGGCGTCGCGCGGGACGTCGCGAAGTCGTGTCCAAGATGCGAATGACCCGAGGAAGGCGACCCTTACGGACGTAGGGTTGATCCAGGGACGGCCCGAGGGAGGGCCGGTCCCGGACAGCCGCCCTCGAGGAGGTCCAGTTCAGTGACCAACCAGGTCAGCAGCCCAGCGGAGCAGGCCGACGGAACAGTCCTAGGAGAGCAGCGCAAAGCGGCGGGTGGAAAGGACGTCCGCCGTCTGGACCGGGTGATCATCAGGTTCGCGGGAGACTCGGGTGACGGTATGCAGCTCACCGGTGACCGCTTCACCTCGGAGACGGCCTCCTTCGGCAACGACCTGTCGACCCTGCCGAACTTCCCCGCCGAGATCCGTGCCCCGGCCGGCACCCTGCCGGGTGTCTCGTCCTTCCAGCTCCACTTCGCCGACCACGACATCCTCACCCCCGGTGACGCGCCGAACGTGCTGGTGGCGATGAACCCGGCCGCCCTGAAGGCGAACATCGGGGATCTGCCTCGCGGTGCGGAGATCATCGTCAACACGGACGAGTTCACCAAGCGGGCGCTGCAGAAGGTCGGCTACGCGAGCAACCCCTTGGAGGACGGCTCGCTCGACGGCTACAGCCTCCATCCGGTGCCGCTGACGACGCTGACGATCGAAGCGCTGAAGGAGTTCGACCTCACCCGCAAGGAGGCCGAGCGCAGCAAGAACATGTTCGCGCTCGGCCTGCTGAGCTGGATGTACCACCGGCCGACCGAGGGCACGGAGAAGTTCCTGACCTCGAAGTTCGCCAAGAAGCCGGACATCGCGGCGGCCAACATCGCCGCGTACCGCGCGGGCTGGAACTTCGGGGAGACGACGGAGGACTTCGCCGTCTCCTACGAAGTGGCTCCGGCCACCACGGCGTTCCCGCCGGGCTTGTACCGCAACATCTCCGGCAACCTGGCCCTGGCGTACGGGCTGATCGCGGCGTCCCGGCAGGCGGACCTGCCGCTGTTCCTGGGGTCGTACCCGATCACACCGGCGTCGGACATCCTGCACGAACTGAGCCGGCACAAGAACTTCGGTGTGCGGACCTTCCAGGCCGAGGACGAGATCGCCGGCATCGGCGCCGCGCTGGGGGCGGCCTTCGGCGGTTCGCTGGCCGTGACGACGACATCGGGTCCGGGGGTGGCGCTGAAGTCCGAGACGATCGGTCTCGCGGTGTCGCTGGAGCTGCCGCTGCTGATCGTGGACATCCAGCGCGGCGGCCCGTCCACGGGCCTGCCCACCAAGACCGAGCAGGCGGACCTGCTCCAGGCGATGTACGGGCGCAACGGCGAGGCGCCGGTCCCGGTGGTCGCGCCGCGCACGTCGGCCGACTGCTTCGACGCGGCTCTCGAGGCGGCCCGGATCGCGCTCACGTACCGGACGCCGGTGTTCCTGCTCTCCGACGGCTATCTGGCCAACGGCAGCGAGCCGTGGCGCATCCCGGACCCGGAGGAACTGCCCGATCTGAGAGTGCGGTTCGCGCAGGGGCCCAACCACACGATGGACGACGGCACCGAGGTGTTCTGGCCGTACCAGCGGGACCCGCGGACGCTGGCCCGGCCGTGGGCGATCCCGGGCACCCCGGGTCTGGAGCACCGGATCGGCGGCATCGAGAAGCAGGACGGCACGGGCAACATCTCGTACGACCCGGCCAACCACGACTTCATGGTGCGCACCCGGCAGGCGAAGATCGACGGCGTCGACGTCCCCGACCTGGAGGTCGACGACGCGGACGGCGACGCCAGGGTGCTCGTGCTCGGCTGGGGGTCCACCTACGGGCCCATCACCGCGGCCGTACGGCGCATCAGGGGCGCAGGGGGCGCGATCGCGCAGGCCCATCTGCGCCACATCAACCCCTTCCCGCGGAATCTGGGGGAGGTCCTGAAGCGTTACGAGAAAGTGGTCGTACCGGAGATGAACCTCGGCCAGCTCGCCACCCTGATCCGGGCGAAGTACCTGGTCGACGCCCACTCCTACAACCAGGTCAACGGCATGCCGTTCAAGGCGGAGCAGCTTGCCGAGGTCCTGAAGGAGGCCATCGATGACTGAGACACTGGCAGACGGCCCGTCCTCCCTCGGCGACTCCCCCCGCGGGCACTCCTCCCACGAGGACTCCTCCCACGGGGACTCCCCGTTCGGCGACGCGCTCGCCCTGGTGCCCAAGGCCGAGGCCAAGCAGTCGATGAAGGACTTCAAGTCCGACCAGGAGGTGCGCTGGTGCCCCGGCTGCGGCGACTACGCCGTCCTGGCCGCCGTGCAGGGCTTCATGCCCCAGCTCGGGCTGGCGAAGGAGAACATCGTCTTCGTCTCCGGCATCGGCTGTTCGTCCCGCTTCCCGTACTACATGAACACCTACGGGATGCATTCCATCCACGGCCGCGCCCCCGCGATCGCGACGGGCCTGGCGGCGTCCCGGCGGGACCTGAGCGTGTGGGTCGTCACCGGTGACGGGGACGCGTTGTCCATCGGCGGCAACCATCTGATCCACGCGCTGCGCCGTAACGTCAATCTGAAGATCCTGCTGTTCAACAACCGGATCTACGGCCTGACCAAGGGCCAGTACTCGCCGACCTCCGAGATCGGCAAGATCACCAAGTCGACTCCGGCGGGTTCGCTGGACGCGCCCTTCAACCCGGTGTCGCTGGCGATCGGCGCGGAGGCGTCCTTCGTGGCCCGTACGGTCGACTCGGACCGCAAGCATCTGACCGAGGTGCTGCGGCAGGCCGCCGCCCATCCGGGCACCGCCCTGATCGAGATCTACCAGAACTGCAACATCTTCAACGACGGCGCCTTCGAGGTCCTCAAGGACCGGCAGCAGGCCGAGGATGCGGTGATCCGGCTGGAGCACGGCAGCCCGATCCGCTTCGGAACGGACCGTGCGAAGGGCGTCGTCCGGAACCGGACCACCGGGGATCTGGAGGTGGTCGCGGTGACGCCGGAGAACGAGGCGGAGATCGTGGTCCACGACGCGCACTCGGCGTCCCCGACCACCGCGTTCGCGCTGTCCCGGCTCGCCGATCCGGACACCCTGCACCACACCCCGATCGGTGTCTTCCGCTCCGTGGACCGTCCGGTCTACGACACGCTGATGGCGGAGCAGTTGGACACCGCCGTCGAGCAGCACGGCAAGGGCGAACTCGGCGCGCTGCTGGCGGGCACCGACACCTGGACGGTCGTCGGCTGAGCAGCCACCGTTGTACGGCCGCCCGAGGTGCAACCGCTCCGGGGACGACCGCACGCGGAACGCCCCGCACGAGGCCCGGACGCTTCAGAGCGTCCGGGCCTCGTGGTCTGCCCGCAGGGTTTCGGCGTGCGTTCGCCGGGCTTCGTCGTACGCCTGGCGGGCGGCCAGTACGCCGTCCATGCGCCGCTCGGTCCACAAGGCCAGCGCGCGCACCTGTTCGGCGGCCTCGCGCCCCAGGTCGGTGAGGGAGTAGTCGACGCGCGGCGGGATCACCGGTTTGGCGTCACGGTGGACGAGGCCGTCGCGCTCCAGCGTCTGGAGGGTCTGGGTGAGCATCTTCTCGCTGACCCTGCCGATCGCCCGGCGCAGCTCGCTGAAGCGGTGGGGCCGCTCCAGGAGCCGGATCAGCACGAGCACGCCCCAGCGGCTCGTCACATGCTCCAGGACCAAGCGGTGCGGGCACATCGCCTCCCGCTCGCTCAGCAGAGGCCTGGGAACGGGCGCCCGGGACGCGAACACACCCTCGCTTACCGTCACGCCAGTACCTTACTTCAAAGTGGGTACTTACAAAAAGTTAGCGTAAGTCGTAGCGTTGATGCCATCGCACCCCCACAAGGAGTTCTGAGCATGAGCATCGTCGTCACCGGAGCCACCGGAAACCTCGGCCGCCACGTCGTGGAGCAGTTGCTGGAGAAGGTTCCGGCCGAGCAGGTCACCGCCGTCGTGCGCAGCCCGGAGAAGGCCGCCGATCTGGCGGAGCGCGGTGTCCGGCTCGCGGTCGCCGACTACAACGCTCCCGAGACCCTCGACGGCGTGTTCGCGGCGGGCGACAAGGTACTGCTGATCTCGGGCAGCGAGGTCGGCGCGGACCGGGTGGGACAGCACACGGCCGTCATCGACGCCGCGAAGGCCGCCGGTGTCGCCCTGCTCGCCTACACCAGCGCCCCCAAGGCGCTGACCGCCGCGCTCGCCGACGACCACCGCGGCACCGAGAAGGCTCTGCTGGATTCCGGCGTGCCGTACGTCCTGCTGCGCAACGGCTGGTACCACGAGGTCTACACCGAGAACCTCGCCCCGGTGCTGGAGCACAACGCGGTCGTCGCCGCCGCCGGTGAGGGTCGTATCTCCTCCGCCGCGCGCGCCGACTACGCCGCGGCCGCCGTCGCGGTACTCACCGGCGAGGGCCACGAGAACAAGACGTACGAGCTGGGTGGCGACGAGGCGTGGAGCCTCGCCGAGTACGCGGCCGAGCTGAGCCGGCAGACCGGCAAGGAGATCGCCTACCGGCAGGTCACGGTCGAGGAGCTCACCGGCATCCTGACCGGTGCCGGACTGCCCGAGCCCGTGGCCGCCGTCTTCGCCGGCGTGGACGTCTCCATCGAGAAGGGTGAGCTGGTCGTCACCAGTGGCGACCTGGCCCGTCTGGCCGGCCGCCCGACCACCCCGCTCGCGGACGCCGTCACCGCCGCCCTGAAGGGCTGACCTCCCCGCAGGCCTGCGGCCCGGACGCCCCCGCATGTCATGACCGTATTCCGATACGGGCATGACATGCGGGGGCGTCCGGCGTTACCGTCGTCCGGGCGGGCGTCGGGCGTCGTTCGCAGCAGGGCACGCGCCGGGTGCGTCGGACGCGTCGAGTACGTCCGGTGCACCAGGTGAGAGGGAGGGCCCGTGACCGAGAAGTCGGCCGGCGAGCGGCGCAAGGGACTGCTGAACGGCTTCGCGGCGTACGGCATGTGGGGACTCGTCCCCCTCTTCTGGCCCCTGCTCAAGCCCGCGGGGGCCGTGGAGATCCTGGCCCACCGGATGGTCTGGTCGCTGCTCTTCGTGGGCGCCGCCCTGCTCTTCATACGCCGCTGGGCCTGGCTCGGGGAACTGCTGCGGCAACCCCGCCGACTGGCCCTGGTCACGGTCGCCGCGGCGGTCATCACCGTGAACTGGGGCGTCTACATCTGGTCGGTGAACTCCGGACACGTCGTCGAGGCCTCCCTCGGCTACTTCATCAACCCGCTGGTCACCATCGCCATCGGCGTGCTGCTGCTCAAGGAACGGCTGCGCCCCGTGCAGTGGACGGCGGTCGGGGTCGGTTTCGCCGCGGTGGTCGTCCTCACTGTCGGCTACGGCCGCCCGCCGTGGATCTCCCTCTGCCTCGCCTTCTCCTTCGCCGTCTACGGGCTGGTGAAGAAGAAGGTCGACCTCGGCGGTATCGAGTCGCTGGCCGCCGAGACGGCCATCCAGTTCCTGCCCGCACTCGGCTATCTGCTGTGGCTGAGCAGCCAGGGCGATTCCACGTTCGGCGCCGAGGGCGCGGGACACGCGGCGCTGCTCGCCGCCACCGGGATCGTCACCGCGCTCCCCCTGGTCTGCTTCGGTGCCGCCGCGATCCGTGTGCCGCTGTCCACGATGGGGCTGCTCCAGTATCTGGCCCCGGTGTTCCAGTTCCTGCTCGGCATCCTCTACTTCAAGGAGGCCATGCCGCCCGAGCGCTGGGCCGGATTCGCACTGGTGTGGCTGGCGCTCATGCTGCTGACCTGGGACGCGCTGCGCACCGCCCGCCGTACCGCCCGCGCGCTCGCCAGGGAGCGGGCGAAGGTGGCGGCGGCAGCAGCGACCGGCACGGCGGCCGGCCCGGTGGACCCCTCGGTCGTGGCGAACCCGGTGGTCCTGGCGAACCCGTTGGACGCGGTGGACGCGGTGGATGCAGGGGACTCGGTGGATGCGCCGAAGGTCGGGCCTTAACGCTTCCCAGCGCGTTGAATGGCTCCATGACGCAGCCACCGACATCACCCACGCCCGGCCCGTCCGAGACCGCCGACCCTCCTGTCGCTGCCGTCGCCCCCCTCCACTGGAAGCTCGTCATCGACGCGGCCGATCCCCACGCACAGGCCGACTTCTGGGCTGCCGCCCTCGGGTACACGGTCGAGGACAACAGCCCGCTCATCGAGAAACTGCTCGGTCTGGGCGCCGTGACGGCCGACCTCACCGTCGAGCACCACGGCCGTCGCGCCTTCCGGGACCTGATCGCGGTGCGGCACCCCGACGACCCGCACGAGGAGGAGAGCGGCACGGGTCTGGGACGGCGGCTGCTCTTCCAGCGGGTGCCGGAGGCGAAGACCGTCAAGAACCGGCTCCACCTCGACCTGCACCCCGGTGAGGGGCGCCGCGAGGAGGAGGTGCGGCGGCTGGAGCGGCTCGGCGCGAGGGTGCTCCGGCACGTGCGGGAACCGTCCGGTTCATGGAGCGTGATGACGGACCCGGAAGGCAACGAGTACTGCGTGCACTGACGCACTCACCCGTGCTGGGCGCGGGCGCGGTCGGTCAGGCGGCCCATGCGGGCGCGGGCGGACTCCAGTTCCTCGATCTCGTCGGCGGCCGGACCGTCCTCGGTGGCAAGCGCGGTCCACAGCTCGATCAGGTCGCGTCCCAGCTCCAGCCCGCGCAGCGGGTCGCGCACCGCGCGCCAAGCGGTGGCCGCGCTGCGGACGTTGCCGTAGGCGGCCTCCGCGTCGCCCGCCCGGCGGTGGATCCCGGCGAGCTCGAGGGAGACCCGGAAGGCGTGCAGCGGCTCGTCGCCCAGATAGGCGATGTACGCGGTCAGCTCACGCAGCCGGAGGACCTCGGGGTGCTCGGGCCCCAGAGTCTGCGAGGCCTCGGTCACCGTCTCCCCGGCCAGTCGCGCCGCCGTGTCGATCCGGCCCGCCCGGACGGCGTCGTTGATCCGGCCCATGGGCTCCGCCAGATGGGTCCCGCCCGGGACGGCCGACGGCTCGTCGGCGAGCACCGCCTCCGCCACGGCGTCGAAGCCGCGGGGCGGGGTCGGCTTGGAATCGAGGTCGGTGCCGGTGCCGTGCACGGCCTCCGGACGCGGCGCGGGCGTCCGGGGACGAACGGCTTTCGGCGCCGGGTCGGCCGTCGCGGGCAGGGGGCTCGGTATCCGGTCGGCCGGAGGGAGGGGAGACGCCGAGGGCCTCGGGGGCGCCGGCGGGGTCCAGGAGCGGCCGTCGGCCTCGGGGGCGGGGTGCGGCCGCGCGTCCAT
>NZ_LIQT01000571.1 GCF_001418415.1 Streptomyces hirsutus | reverse complement strand
GGTGAGGTTCGGGAGTGGGCGGGCATGGTTGGTGGCGTGGGATGGTTGGCCCGCTCCCAGCGGGTGCGCAGCGAGGTGAGGTCTGCCAGTGCGCGACGGCTGCCGACGACGAGCTGGTACGGGGTGGTCGCCGGATCGTCGGTGAACGCTGCGATGCGCGCGCCTACGCGATGTGCGGTCGCGAGGACGGCGCGCTTGAGGATGCGTTCGCCCCAGTAGGGGGGCGAGCCGCCGGGCGGCGTATCGAGGAGGTCGAGCAGCTCCCGGGGCGTGATCTCCGCGGTGAGCAGGCCCTTGTGCTGGGCCTCCCACAGGACGGTGACCGGGTCGACGGGAGCACCGCGCCGGGTCAGGGCGGTCAGGCACTGCCACAGGCCGGCGTGAAGCGGGTGGGTGATGTCCTGGGCGGTCAGCCAGCGCATCTGCTCGGTCTCCGCGGGGTGCGCGATCGCGGTCGCCAGCAGTGACCGCTCCTCGTCGAGTGCTTCTTCGTCGTGGCCGCTGAGCGTGCCGCCGGGTGGTGGCGCCGGCGTGCGGGGCAGGGAACCGGGGTGCGCCCGAAAGCGGGCCGCGAGGTCGTCGGCGCAGCGGGCGAGGGCATCGGCTTCGGCGAGGGCCGCGGAGACGGGCTGGGGGAGCGTGGTGTCTGTCGCGGTTTGCTTGAGGCGGTGGGCGTGCAAGCGCAGGGTGCGGCGGGCGTGGTCGGTCTCGACCATCCGCGCGTAGGCGGGTGCGTGCTTGGGCCATGGGCAGATCTGGACCAGCGTGTGCAGGTAGGAGGCGGTCAGTCCGCGGGTGTGCTTTCGGGCGGTGGTCAGGACCGCGGTCAGCCAGCTGGCGTCCTTGGCGTGTCGGCCGGGATCGGGGGTCGGCAGCGAGCGGATCGCGGCGAACAGGGCGCCATGGGCGTGCTGGGCGAAGGAGTCGGGTTCGACTCCGGTGATGTCGGGGAGACGGTGGGGTTCAAGGAGGAGGGCGCCGAGGAGGGCCTGCTCGGCGTAGTACACCGGCCGCGGTTCAGGCAGCGTGTCGAGGCCCTCGTCCTTGTCGGGAGCGTGGTCGGGGAGCATCAGGCGGCGAGGGTGAAGTCGTCGGGGTTGAGCGGCACTCGGAGGTGCGGGGCGAGGAGGTGGGCGGCGAGTAGCGGGGGCACGGCGTTACCGATCTGGGAGAACTGCTGGCCCTTGTTTCCTTGCCAGGGGTAGTCGGCGGGGAAGGTCTGCAGGACGCCGGCCTCCCGGGCAGTGATCCGGATCGGCTCCGGGGCCGCAGGGGGCTCGCCCTCGGACGGGACACCGACGGGCTCGGCGACCCAGGTGCACTCGTTCGCGCGGTGCCCGAAGAACAGGGTCCCGGCGGGCTCGTCCAGCGGCCGGACGGTGGCGTTGGCCTGGTTGTTGCTGCGCAGTGCCCACTTCCAGTGGGTGGCCTTGCTGGTGAACATGGGCGCCGGGCTTCCCGCGGGGGTAGCCGATCGGGTGCCGTGCCGCGCGGCCCAGCCTGCTCCGCGGGTCTGCGGTTCGAGCACCACCTCCGTGGGAGCCGCCTGCGGGCGCCACAGACCTCGCTTACGGGCGTTGGCGAGACTCTGGCGTGAGCCGGAAGGGAAGGGCTCGGGGCCGCCGCCCGGTCCGCCCCCGGCGCACACGGTGGGGACGGGCCGCTCGGTGGCGCCCCAGCCGAGGGCCTCCGCCATGCTGACCCACCGGGCGCGGCCCGGCCCGAACAGCGACTCGGGCTCGGCGGCCTGGGCGTGGGTGGGCGCGGGCGGCTCGGCTGTACGGATACGGGAGGCGAGCAGGATCGCCCGCCGCCGTGTCTGGGGGACGCCGTAGTCGGCGGCGTTGAGGATGCCCGTCCAGACGGAGAAGCCCCAACGGCGCAGAACGGTCGCGTACTGCCGCCACAAGGGCAGAACGTCAGGAACCTCCTCCATGGCGACCCACTCGGGTTCGCCGACCGCATTCAGGGCATGGAGGTAGCGCATCGGTTCGGCGGCCAGCATGCTGCGTTCGTCCCGGCAGGCGGCCAGCAGCTTCTCGCGGGTGTCCCGCCCGGCAGCCAGGTCTGAGACGGCCTGGTGTACCAGCGGCTGGTCCACCAGACCCAGGCGCTTGCCGGCCATCGACCATGCCTGGCACGGCGGGCTCGCGATCAGCCCCCACGTTCGGCCGACCCACGGCCACGTCGGGTACAGCGCCACGTCCGTCCGGATGGTCAACTGGCCCGCGACGGCGCGGGTCTTGCAGGCCCACTTGTCCCACTCCAGGCCGACGTCCCGAGCACCCAGCACGGTCAGGGCGTGGCTCCAGCCGCCCGGACCCGCGAAGAGGTCGAGGATCAAGAGGCCAGCCCGAAGTCGTCCTGCGCCGACGCGTCCGCATCTCCCCGGCATGCCCAGGGCGAGCACCCGTCGGCCACGCCGTGCTCCAGCTCGTACACGTCCGCCGGCTCGCTCTGGAGAGCTGCTCGTTCGGCGGCGGTGACGTGGTCGATCGGTGCCTCACTGAGGGGCACGCGCGAGCGGTGGAGGAACGCCTGGCCGAGCAGCTTGTTGCCGGCGGCGTTGGCCCGGGCGTTGCCCTTTCGGATCGCGGCGTCGAATGCGACGACGTCCTGCCATTCTTCGGGGCTCGTGTCGCGGATGCGGCGCCATTGCGCGTTGCCGTGGAAGGGGCATCCCAGGCACGACGATTTCGGTGTGTCCGCGAGGCCGAGCGACGCCAGGTAACGGACACAGTCGCTGCGGGACAAACCCATCTCGATCAACGGATGGACGTTCTTCATGTAGCGGACGTCGGCGTCCTTGGCGCGATGGAATTCGTCCGTCGAAATGCCGATCCACTGCTCGACGAACACGTCCTTCGGGATGCGCTGCGGATAGGGGTATCCAAGGAGTTCGCGGACCTTCTTCTTGATCGGCTTGATTTTGTACTCACCAGTGCACTGGCGCCTGGTCATGCCCTGCTTCCCGTCCTGGTTCAGGATGTAGAGAGGCATGGAGGCGAATCGGTGATCCGGGTCGAGGGCGTCGTCGCGAATGCTTCCGGCGGAGACACGCAGCACCGGGATTCCGGCGGGCATGGCTATCTCTGTCTCCAGGCGGCCGAGGTGCTCATATACAGCAGCCGGTTCCCAACCTGTGTCGGCGAAGATGGCGTAATCGACCTTCGGGAGGACGCCTTCGGCGGAAAGAGCGAGCATGGCGCTGGACTGGACTCCCGCGCCGAGTGATATGGCGCGGAACTGCGGAATGGCGGAAATGGTAAGTCCTGACGGTGAGATGGCGGGGAGAGTGGGCCGGCGCTCAGCGCTGCGTATGGAGTGCGTGGGAGATGACGGCGACAAGAGCGCCCGCTTCATCCGGGCGCAGGCTGCTCATCGGCGCCTCCCGCCCGGCTTGCTGGGTGCGGGTGCCTTGCCCGGTGATGCTGAGGGCGTCGGTCCGGGCCGCTGGGTGTCCAGCACCAGCTTTCCGGCGGCCGTGACCGTGATGTCCTGGCCAGCGATGGCGGAGTGCTGTGTGTCGATCCGGATCAGGCGGTGCTTCTCCAGCACGGCGAAGGGTGTGGCGTGGATGCTGCTGCCGTCGCCGGCCATGACGCTCCTGCTTCCGCCTCGACGCTCGTAGCGGCGGGCGCCGCCTTGGGCGATCTTGTCGAGCGCCGTGTACTGGGCGTTGGTCAACTGCGGCAGTGACGAGCGGTGTTCTGGGTGGTCCTTCAGATCGCGGGCGATCCCGGCCGCCGTGTACTGGCAGCACGTCGCGCACAGGTCGAGGTGGTGGGCGGCCGTGGTCAGGCTCTCGGCCAGGAGGGGCCTGGCCTCGGCGTGCCGGGCTTGGTGCACGGCAGCGTCGTCGATCGGTGGGCCTCCGGCGAAGGCAGCGGCTTCGAGCGGGTTGTCGGCCACGGCTCTCGCCAGCTGCGAAGCAGCGAGAGAGCCGGAGGCGATGACCTCACTGAGCGTCTCCAGGGAGGAACGACTGCCGGGCACGGCCGTGTACTGGCTGCCATCGAGCACGGACAGGCGGACCAAGGCGCGGCCGACGAGCTCGTGGATGGCGAGGATTTTGGGACCGACCTGCTGCAGTATCTCGCTGCCCGGTTGGGCGTTCAGGGCGGTGACGGTGGTGTGCAGGGCGGCGAAGTCGGCGCCGAGCTTGCGGAGATGGTCGATCTGCGCGGGCAGGTCAATTTGGCGCATGGTGATGGTGGGGCTCCGGTGGAGTGGCGAGGCGCTGTGATCAGGTCGCAGGGCCGAAGTCGTCCTGTATGAGAGCGTGCTTGGCGACGGCGCGGGTGGTGATGGCCTTCGAAGCGCGGGCGGAGGCGGCGGACAGTTCGTCGGCGCCGGGCTCCAGGTACCAGGGGCGCAGGTCGAGCATGGCGGCGCGCATGCCGGTGGCGAAGCACAGGGCGGTGCCCTTGGGCAGGGCGCGGATGGCGTCGGCGGGCAGGATCCGCTCCTGGCGCATCGACACCGAGGTGGACTTGCCGGACTCGGAATGGGAGGTGGAGGTGGTCTCGACGTCGTGGTCGCCGATCAGCCGGGACAGCTTGTCGGCGAAGTCCGGGTCGTCGATGCCGGATCCGATGACCTTCACGGTGGAGGCGGACCACATGGCGTCCATGCCGGCGTCGCCCCAGACCTTCTGGCCCTGGCGGTAGGACTGCAGGATGGTGATGGGGATGATGCCGCGGCTGCCGAGGTGGGAGTACAGGTCCGGCAGGTCAGAGATCTTGCAGACGTTGGCGGCCTCGTCGAGGATCGCGAGCATCGGCGGGTCGAGGCGTCCGCCGGCGCGCTCGGCCTGGGCGGTCGCGGCCCGCATCACGGAGTCCGCGCACGCCGCGATCAGCGCACTCGCTCCGCCTCCGCCGTCCTTGCTCAGCAGGTAGAGCGTGTCGGTGGAGGTGACGAACTCGGTCGGTTTGAACTCGGGGACGTTCTTCTGTGGGGTGACCCAGGCGGCGATCTCGGAGTTGAGTAGGGCGGCGGCGTACTGGCGGGCGGTCTCGTAGATGCCGTCGCGGGTCTCGGGCGGGCCTTCGACGGTGCCCTTGAGCTGGGCGGCGACGGCGGTGAAGCCGTGGTCGCGGAGGATGTCCAGTGGGGTGCGGTCGGCGGGGAAGGCGAGCCACTGCATGACGTCGGTGATGGGCCGGTCGTCGAGGGCGGCGGCGAGGAAGAGTTGGGACAGGATGTTGGATCCGGCCTTGGACCAGAAGTCGCCCTGCTGGGAGGCGTCCACGCTCGCGGCGAGGAAGTGCCCGGCCAGGCGGCCGGCACCGTCCAGCGTCTTGGCGTCCGCGAGGGGGTTCCACCACATCTCGCGGGACGCGTGGGCGATCTGCTGTGGGTCCATCGACCACCCCCGCCCCGCCGTGGCCCGGGCGTCGAGGGTCGTGGTGTACGCGTCGCCCGCCGCCTTGTTCGAGGTCAGCAGGACCGGGCCGGGCGCGTTGAGGATCGAGGGGATTGCCAGCGACGTGGTCTTGCCGGAGCGCGGGGCCATGATCGCAACGGCGACGTCCTCGTACCCCATGCGGACCTCGTGCTTCGTGCCCTGCAGGTTGCCGAGGAGGATGCCGGTGTCCTTGGCGTCGATGCGCTTGGCGGTCTTCAGGCTCGGCCGCAGGGAGCGGGCCTTGTCGGTGATGGCCTTGGCCATCAGGGGCTCGATGTCCTTGGGCTTGGCCATGCCGGCGATCTTCTTCTTCCGTCCTCCACTGGTCTTGTGGCGCGACCACAGGACGACGGCTGCGGTGGCGAGCGCGAGCAGCGCGNNCAGGGCTGGCTGGCCAGCCAGGCGGTGATGTTGCCGGACAGCCAGGCGAGGTGGGACAGGGGGACGACGATGGCGGCCACGCCCAGGAGGAGGCGGAAGGCGATGTCGTAGCCGTCGGAGGGCTTGTTGGTGGAAGGGGGCAAGGGCGATGTGCTTCCGGGCGGAGGACAGAGGGCGGGAGGCGTGGGTCAGCGGGTGCGGCTCGGGTGGGCAGGCGGGCATCGTGGGGTGCTCGGGGCCGCTGGAGGTACGCCATGGCGGGTGGCGAGTGTGCGGATGCGGTTCTCCAGGGTGAAGGCGATCAGGTCGACAGGCACGTTCGCCTCGGTCCGTGTGATGCGGTTCGGGTCGATGGTCTCGGGAGGTAGGGGCGTC
>NZ_LIQT01000570.1 GCF_001418415.1 Streptomyces hirsutus | reverse complement strand
CTGGCACCCGAACTGCGCGCGCAACCGGGCTTCGACCGCGCGCAGTTCGGGTGCCAGGTAGTCCTCGCAGAGGACGAGCGCGAAGGGCGCGTCCGCGCCTTCCTCGTCGTCGACCGCGGTGATCGAGGAGGCACGGCAGGCGGCGCGCACCTCCTCGCGGTCCACGTCCCCCACGGCGATGAGCGCCACGGGCGTGCCGCGCACGGTGTCCTCGGCGACGAAGCCGTCCAGTCCGGCGCGGTCCCAGTAGGCCTCGGCGGGCTCGCGGTCGGAGCGCGGGGACGCGCAGCCGAGGACGGAAGCGGGATCGGTGCCGGTGAGGTCGGCGGGGCCGGTGAGACCGGTGGGGCCGGTGGGGCCGGCGGGGCCGGTGAGACCGGTGAGACCGGTGAGGCCGGCCGGGCACGGCGCGGTGTGGCGGTAGCCCACCAGATTGGCCTCGGCCAGGCGCCGTACGACCCGGCCCGCCTCCTCGGCGGGCATGGCGGCAGCGGCGTCCCGGAGCAGTTCGGGCAGGGTACGGCTGCCGTCGAGGAGCGACACCAGGGCCTTCGCGCCCGCTCCCCGCACCGCCGTCACGTCCGTGTCGGACCACATGAACACGGCCTCCCCCGGAGCGGGCACAGCCCGCACATGGCGCTTGAGCGCCACGAACGGGCCGTGCCCCGGGGCCTGTGCCTCGGTCACGCAGCGGTCGGCGCGTCGAGGAGCGCGGAGATGCACATGCACCACTCCGCCCCCGCCGGCTCGGCGAAGTTCAGGCTCTCGACGCTGACGGACTCCCCTCCCGCGCCGACGGGTTCACCCGACGCCGCGCCGAACGCGCCGCGTGCGGTGGTGGGTCCGGATACGAAAACGTCCTCGAGCCCGGTACGAGAGACCAGTTCCGCGAAGCCCGCAAGCTTTTCGGTAGCGTTCATGACAACCCCCTGTGGATGAACAAACCGGTGGACCGACGAAGCGGCGCACGCGCCGGCGACGTCCTCGATGGGAACAGGCTGTGCCGAACCGAAGGTGCGGTCGGCGCCTGGTTCGGAAGTCTGCGGCCGGAATTCGCCCGTCCGTCAGTGTGCGGATCATCGGCCACCCATGAGATTTTCATGCCCGGGTTCGTGCACCGCTCACTGGGCCGGGCACGGTCCGCGGTGCGACGCTCATGAGCCGGAAACCATATGGCCGCCACGCGTCACCGGTGGCCGTGGCCCAAGGGGGAGATACACATGGAGATCCAGGTCCTGGGCTCGCTCGCCGCGCAGGAACGCGGCGTCTCAGTGGTGCCGAGCGCGGCGAAACCCCGCCAGCTGCTGGCCCTGCTCGCCCTGCACGCCGACCGGGTGGTGTCGGTGCCCACGCTGATGGAGGAGATCTGGGGCGAGCACATCCCCCGCAGCGCCTCCACCACCCTGCAGACGTACGTCCTCCAGCTGCGCCGCCGGATCACCACCGCCCTCGACGGCGACCCGCGGCGGGCGAAGGACGTCCTGGTGACGCGCTTCGGCGGCTATCTGCTCCAGGTGGAGCCGGGCAGGGTCGACGCCCACGAGTTCGAGCGGCTCGCCGTGAGCGGCGGTACCGCCTTCGAGATCGGCGACTACCGGGCGGCCTCCGCCGCACTGCGCCGCGCACTCGCGCTGTGGCAGGGGCCGGCCCTGGTCGACGTACCGGTCGGCCCGGCGCTGGAGCTGGAGGTGCTGCGGCTGAACGAGGAGCGCACCACCGCCCTGGAGCGGCGCATCGAGGCGGACCTGCGGCTCGGCCGCTACGCCGAAGTGGTCCCCGAACTACGGGTACTGGCCGCACGCCACCCTCTCCACGAGGGTTTCTGCGGCCAGTTGATGCGCGCCCTGCACCGAACCGGTGGCAGCTGGCGGGCGTTGGAGGCCTACCAGCGGCTGCGCGGCAGCCTCGTCCGCGAGCTGGGCCTGGAACCGTCCGGCCCGCTCCGGGAACTCCACCAGGCAGTCCTCTCCGGCGATCCGGACCACGCCCTGCACCCGGCCGCGGCGGACTGAGGACACGCGGGCGACCGCTCCACCCGGGCTCCACCCCCGCTCCACACAACATGCCGGAGGCTTTGAGGCGGCGTCCCTACGGTGCCGCAATGACGACCTTCGACGAGCTCCTCGCTCTGGCGCCCGCTCCCGATCTGCGCCGTTCCACCGACGAGTTGACGCGCCTGAAGGAGGAGCTGAGCCGGGGCCCCGACCCCGCGGCGACCCGGCGCCAGCACGCCAAGGGCAAGCTCACCGCGCCCGAGCGGCTGCGACTCCTCTTCGACGACGGGACGTTCACCGAGATCGAGCCGCTGCGCCGGCACCGCGCCACCGGCTTCGGCCTGGAGGACCGCAAGCCGCACGGCGACGGAGTCGTCATCGGCTGGGGCCTGGTGCACGGCCGTACGGTCTTCGCCTACGCCCACGACTTCCGGGTCTTCGGCGGCGCCCTGGGCGAGGCCCACGCCGAGAAGATCCACAAGGTGATGGACCTGGCCGAGGCGGCGGGCGCCCCGATCGTCGGGCTCAGCGACGGCGCCGGCGCCCGCATCCAGGAGGGCGTCACGGCGCTCGCCGGATACGGCGGCATCTTCCGCCGCAACACCCGCTCCTCCGGCGTCATCCCGCAGATCAGCGTCGTCCTCGGCCCGTGCGCGGGCGGCGCCGCCTACTCCCCCGCGCTGACCGACTTCGTGTTCATGGTGCGCGGCACCTCCCAGATGTTCATCACGGGCCCGGACGTCGTCCAGGCCGTCACCGGCGAGCAGATCACCCACGACGGCCTCGGCGGCGCCGACGTGCACTCCTCCCTCTCCGGCGTCTCCGGCTTCGCCCACGACGACGAGACCGAATGCCTGGCCGACGTCCGCCACCTGCTCTCGCTGCTCCCCCAGAACAACCGCGAACTGCCCCCCGCCGTCCGGTCCGACGACCCCGCCGACCGCCGCACCGAGGCACTGACGACGCTGGTCCCGGCCGACCCCCAGCAGGCCTACGACATGCGCGGGGTGATCGAGGAGATCGTCGACGACGGCGACTACTTCGAGGTCCACGAGGCCTGGGCCCGCAACGTGGTGTGCGCGCTGGCCCGGCTGGACGGCCAGGTCGTGGGCCTGATCGCCAACCAGCCCGCCGCCCTCGCCGGCGTCCTCGACATCCACGGCTCCGAGAAGGCCGCACGCTTCGTGCAGACCTGCGACGCCTTCAACATCCCCCTGGTCACCCTGGTCGACGTCCCCGGCTTCCTGCCCGGCGTCGACCAGGAGCACGGCGGCATCATCCGCCACGGCGCCAAGCTCCTGTACGCCTACTGCAACGCGACCGTCCCCCGCATCTCCCTGGTCGTCCGCAAGGCCTACGGCGGCGCCTACATCGTCATGGACTCCCGCTCCATCGGCGCCGACCTGTCCTTCGCCTGGCCGACCAACGAGATCGCGGTGATGGGCGCGGAGGGCGCGGCCAACGTCGTCTTCCGCCGCGAGATCGCCGCCTCCGACGACCCGGACGCCACCCGGGCCCGCCTGATCAAGGAGTACAAGGCCGAGCTGATGCACCCGTACTACGCGGCCGAACGCGGCCTGGTCGACGACGTCATCGACCCGGCGGAGACCCGCACGGTCCTCATCCGCTCCCTGGCCATGCTCCGCACCAAGAACGCCCGCCTCCCGGAGCGCAAGCACGGCAACCCGCCGATGTGATCCGGCGTCGGACGAAGCACCGCGGGACACGGCCCGGGCGACGGCCGACGGCACGGCCCGGACGTGACGGAGCCCGGGAGTCGTATCCAGCTCCCGGGCCCCTGGGGATGCCACCTCATTGCGCACGCCGGCGCGTTTAAGAGGGAGGATCAGTCATCAAGCCGTCGTGTTCTTCCTTTGAACTACCGCACCAGGCAGAGGTGCAGGCGAGAATTGAACTCGCATCCGACGGCAATCGTCCTTCCTCGGTCGTTCCGGCGATCGGCAGCGATGCTGAGACTGGAGCGAGAGTCTGAGATTGACCGCGGCCTCCGCTCGGAGGGCCGCTTCTTCAGGCTGAACGTCAGTTTCAGCTTGCGCTCGTCGCGCGAACCGGTCCTCAGTCCGGCCCGCGCCGTCGCGCACCCCCGCGCTCGCACGCGGGGGCGATCATGGAGGCTACCGGCCCGGCGTCAGCCGAACAGGTAGCCGAACACCGCCTCGCCGGCCCGCTGGTCGGTGATCTCGGTGGCGTTGGCCTCCTCGCGGGCGAACTTGACCGCCTGCTGGAGCTTCTCGACCCGCTCCACCAGCTCGTTCACCCGCCGCGCCGGGAGCGCGCCGGAGAACTTCACGGTCGTCCAGTACCCGATGG
Source organism: Streptomyces hirsutus (assembly GCF_001418415.1). Classification (GTDB taxonomy): domain Bacteria; phylum Actinomycetota; class Actinomycetes; order Streptomycetales; family Streptomycetaceae; genus Streptomyces; species Streptomyces hirsutus. The sequence continues at coordinate 863 of NZ_LIQT01000570.1, read as the reverse complement.
GCACGTCCTCGTAGTACACCTCGACCTGCGCCGGGTGCTTCTCGGTCGCCTCGGCCTTGACGTGGTTGCGGGGGACCTTCTTGGTACGGATCGTGCGGACCGGGTCCGTCTTCCACCAGTCCGTGGACGGGTCGTGGGACCAGGACTCGGCGGCGTCGAGCGTGGGAAGCTTCCGGACGAAGGCGTGCAGATCGGTGAGCTGCTTCTCCAGGAAGAGGAGGTAGCTGACCGGCACGTCGGCGAGAATGGTCCGCCCCTCGACGGTGACGTCCGCGCGGGCCGTGCAGTTCGCCCAGTCCTTGGTCGCCGTCACGTCGAACAGCCGGGTCAGCGAGGCCGCCATCTCGCGCAGCACGTCCTCGCCCTGCACCTGCACCCGCGTGGACTCGGGCGGCAACTGCTCGCCCTCCTCGTCCTTGGGCTGGTACGTACGCGAGATACCGGCGAGCAGCGCGGGCTTCTGCACCTTCTGGTGCGCCCCGTTGACGTCCTGAACCGCCTTGCTCTTGACGCCCTTTTCGACAGCGATGATCTGGTTCAGCTTGGTCATGTGATCCCCCTGAGAACACTCAGGAACCTAGCCGGTCGCCCCCGCTCCCGTCGCCGTATTTTCCGGCGGCTCGGGCTCGGAAGGAACCGGCTCTCTGCAAACCGCCCCGGAGCGAGGGATTCTGGCCGCCGCCCGTTATGCGACCATCCGGTCCCAGGCTCTCAGTCCGCGAGAGTCGACGGAGTTCATCGAAGGGGTTGGGAGCTGTTGGGGTTTGGCTGGGCACGAGTGTGTTCTGGTGTGGATGAGTGAGCGCGGACGGGCGCGCTCACGGTCGGGAGTGGGTGCTGTCCTGCCGGAAGGGGGAATGGGG
>NZ_LIQT01000057.1 GCF_001418415.1 Streptomyces hirsutus | reverse complement strand
GGCGAAGACGCTCCCGATCGGCTCGGTTCGGTCATCCGGGTCCGCAGCACCACACCGGATCCGGGGCGGGACCGAGGAGTCAGCTCGTCCTGAACTCGACGACGCGCCCGTGGTCCACGGCGAGCCGGGCACCGGTGAACCGGGACCGCATCCGGCGGTCGTGGGTGACGACGACCACGGCACCCCGGTAGTCCACCAACGCCTGCTCCAGTTCCTCCACCAGTACCGGGGTGAGATGGTTGGTGGGCTCGTCCAGCAACAGCAGATCCATCGGGTCGCTCACCAGCCGGGCGATCTCGATCCGGCGCCGCTGTCCGTACGACAGGTCCTTCACCCGTCGCCGTAGGTCGGACGGGTTGAACAGGCCCAGGGAGAGCAGTTTTCCGGCATGGTCCTCCAGGTAGCCGTCCCGGCCGTGGGCGAAGGCCCGCAGCACGGTCAGCTCGGGCGACCAGGGCGTCTCGTCCTGCCGCAGGTGCCCGACCCGGCAGCCGACGCGCACCGATCCGCTGTCCGGCTCCAGTTCCCCGGAGAGCACTCGCAACAAGGTGGATTTGCCCGCACCGTTGGGACCGGTGATCAGCAGTCGCTCGCCCGGGCGGATGCTCAGGGAGGCGACGGCGAGCCGGCCCGCAACGCGCACGTCGGTGAGCTCGACCGCCGCCTCCTCCGTCTCCTCCGCCTCCGGGCCCGCGGTGTCGATACGGGCGGCGAAGGACAGCGGGTCCGCGGGGGCCGGGACCGGGTTCTCGGTCAACTGCGCCACACGTTGCTTGGCGTTGCGGATCCGCACCATCGCGCCGTGGTCGCGCCCGCGCCTGCGGTACGCACCGTGACCGAACACGGAGAGGGACATCTTGCGCGGGATGCCATCCATCCGCGCCACGTTGGAGGCGATCAGCCCATGGTTGCGGTCGAGTTCGGCGCGCCACTCCTCGTACTCCCGCAGCCGCCGCTCGCGTTCCACGGCCTTGGCCGTCAAGTAGCCCTCGTAGCCGTTGCCGTAGCGGGTGACGCGGCCGGAATCGACCTCCAGGATCGTGGTGGTGAGCCGGTCGAGGAACACCCGGTCGTGGGTGACCGCGACCACGGTGCCGCGATGGCCCCGCAGGTGCTCCTCCAGCCATTCCGTCGCCCGGTCGTCGAGGTCGTTGGTCGGCTCGTCGAGCAGCAGCAGTTCCGGCGCCGAGGCCAGCGTCGCCGCGAGGGCGAGGCGGGAGCGCTCGCCGCCGGAGAGGGTCCCGAGCTTCCGGTCGCGGTCCAGGCTCGGCAGCCCGAGACCGTGCAGCGCGACCTCCACCCGCACATCGGCCTCGTAGCCGCCACGGGCCTGATACCGCTCGACGAGGGCGGCGTAGCGCTGGAGGGCGGCGGACAGCTCGGATGCGGGGCTGTCCGTGTCGGGGCCGTCCGTGTCGTGTTCGGCCAGTTCCGCCTCAGCCCGGCGCATCGCCGCTTCGAGCTCGCGCAGGTCGGACAGGGCCAGGTCGACGGCGTCCTGGACGGTGGCGTCGAGCGGCAGTTCCAGCGTCTGCGCCAGGTAGCCGACGCCGCCGGGGGCGACCACGGTGAGCAGGCCGTTGTCGGGCTGCTCGCGCCCGGCGAGGAGCTTGAGCAGCGTGGATTTGCCGGATCCGTTGTCGCCGATCACTCCGACCTTCTCGCCCGGCCTGATGGTGAAGCCGACCCGGTCGAGTACGACGCAGTCGTGGTAGTGCTTGGTGATGTCATGCAATGCGCATTGCGCAATCGGCACGCGTGTGTCTCCTGATTCACCGTGAGGATGAGGGAATGCGTGAGCGCGCTCGGCGAAACGGCCGGAGGACGACACCGACGCCACCGCAGCGGACAGAACCGGTCGGCCAGCGGTGTTGTTCAGTGGTATGTCACGAGCACGCTGCTGGATGCGGCAACGGAGTCCAGCTCAACGCCGCGCATCCTCATCCTCACAGAGATCCCATGCGAGAAACCATAGAGGGGCGACTGGAGCCCGGCAAGGGGATAAGGAGGCAGGGGCGCCCCACATGGGCGAGCCGAGGCATCGCCGTCGAGGTCCCTCGGGTAAGGAGCCTCGACGCCTGCGTTCCCGCGTAGGCTTTCCCGCCGAGGTGACGTACGAGAGGGGAATGGTTGGGCCGGGGTGGGGTTGCGTTTCGTTTCGTGGGGTTTGCCGAGGAGGCGTGAGTGTGTCCCGGTGGTTGCCCTGTCTGGGGGAGTCATGACGAGCAGGTTCACCGAGTTGGCCGTCGACTGCCGTGATTCGGAGAGACTCGCGGCCTTCTGGTGCGAAGCCCTGGACTTCGAGGTGATCGACCGGAGCGAGGGCAAGGTCGAGATCGGCTCCTGGGTGCCGACCGTCGAGGAGGTCCGGGCCCGTCAGATGCCGCCTACCCTGCTGTTCATCCGGGTGCCCGAGGGCAAGGCCGTGAAGAACCGGCTTCACCTCGACGTCAGTCCGGTCGACTGCGGCACCGAGGACGAGGTGACCAGACTGATCGGCCTCGGCGCTACCAGGACGGATGTGGGCCAGGGCCCGGACCGGAACTGGGTGGTCATGGCGGATCCCGAGGGAAACGAGTTCTGCGTCCTGCGCACCCTGGCACCGTAGAACCGGGCTGTTTCGTTCGGCTCACCTCGTTGTCGAAGTCGGCTCGTCGAGTGGGGCACGGCAGCTTCGACGGCTTGCGTAGCCTGGCGTGGTCCACATGCCAGGAGGCCAGCGGTGGAGAACATACGGTCTGTGGCCATCGGGGGCGGTCTCGGCCTCCTAGGAGCCGTTTTCGGGTCCTGGTTCACCGCGCGCCGACAGGACCGCATGTGGCTTCGTGAGCAGAAACTCGAAGCAGGGGTCGGTTTCAACACTGCTGCAGGTCAGCTCTTCGACCATCTCCGGGAAGCACAGTTGAGCGACGACGGAGCCGGCGCCAACGAGTTGGTGGCCCGGATGCAGGAAGCCTGCTCGGCCCTGTATCTCCTGTGTGCCCACGACATCATCGATCTCGCTGACGCTCTGGCGCGTCAGATCTGGAGCACCCGGCCTCCCGACGGCAGGAAGGATCGCAAGGCACATCACAGAGAGACCTTGGACCTCCTCCGCCGCTTCACCCGCCGGCTCCGACAGGAGGTCGCCAGACCGTAACTGCCATGGGGTCATCGCACGGGGCGGAGGAAGATACCGGCCACGAGCTGACAGCTTGACGTAGTGATGACAGTGAGAACCGGCGTCGGACCGGTACCAGTCGGGTGGCCGGCCGATGCCGGCTGAGCGCGTTCGTAGCCTTGGGCCATGGCCGACATCTACGAACTCCAGCTCACGCTCGACCTGCCGGACTCCCTCCCGCCACAGGACCTCGCCCTGCTCCGCTGGCACTTGGGAGAGGAAGGCAGCCGTCAGGACGACGGGCACGATGGCCATGACGGGTACGAGTATCCCCTCTGGGGCGCCCGTGGGCCGGCGCGGCGGATCGGTGGCGTCCTGGTGGGGGAGTTGTGCTCCGCCGGCGGTGGTTGGGCGCTGACCGTGCGGCAGGAGGTGCATCCTGACGAGTTCGACGATCTGCGCAGGGTCGTGCTGTGGCTCGGCGCGCGTACGACGAGCGTCGGTGCCGTCGGACACCTGCGCTTCTACGAGTCGGACGTCCCCGACGTGTTGATCGCTCAGGCCGGTGAGGTGCACCGTGCCGTTCTGCGGACGGACGAGAGCGCCCAGTCCCCGACCGAGGTGATTCCCGACCCCTGGGCCTGAGTCGCCGAACGGGACGCCACTGACCGGCATCAGGGGTCAATGTCCGCCGTCTCCTGGTCGAGGGCGACGACCGACGATGCTTTCCCGGCGGTGGCTGCCCTGAGCCGACCGTCCGGCGGAAGACCATCCGGCCCGTTGTGTCAGTGGGGGTACATAGGGTCTGCGCATGGTTGATCAGAGGTGGGCCGGGGTGCGGGAGCGGGTCGCGGCGCTGGGCGCGCTGCCGGCGGGCAGCGAGGTGTTCGGTTCGCACGGACACCACTGGGCCTTGGAGGAGCCGCTTACCGAAGACGAACTCACGGAGCTGGAAACCCAGCTGGGCGTAAGCCTGCCCGCGGAGTACCGGACGTTCCTCACTCAGGTAGGTGGGGGCGGCGCGGGCCCCGCCTACGGTCTCTTCCCGGTACGGCGCGTGCAGGGCCGCTGGCGTTGGGAGGGAGACGGCGCCTACCTGGCGGACCTCTCCACGCTGGCCCAGCCGTTCCCCGAGAAGGGCCCGGACCCGGAACTCCTCGACGCGCTCACGGCCGAGCGCCCCGAAGAGGAGGACTTCGACGAGATCGAGGACTTCGACGACGCCATCGAGGCCTGGGACGAGCGATGGGGAGCCGTCATGTTCGCCCCCGCGCGCACCGCCGGCGCCATCGTGATCTGCCACCTGGGCTGTGCTCTGCGGGAATGGCTGATCATCAGCGGCCCTCACCGCGGCACGGTCTGGTCCGATCCCCGAGTGGACGACGCCGACCTCGAGCCACTCCTGGACACCGAGGGCAAGCCGGTCACCTTCGCCCGCTGGTACACGGACTGGCTGGCCAAGGCCGAACACACCGCACGGCAGTCGGCAGCGGGCACATGAGGAAGGGGGTGCCTCCATGTCTTTCGTCAAGCGAGTCGTGGGGTCCTGGGTTCGTGGAAGGTTCCGTCGCGGAGCATGGCGAACAGGACGCTGATGCAGTGGCGGGCGAGGCGGAGGAGGGCCTGGGTGTGGGTTTTGCCGCGGGCCCGGCAGCGGTCGTAGTAGGTACGGGAGGCGGGATCATGCTGGGCGGCGAACGCGGAGAGGAACATCGCGCGTTTGAGCCGCCGGTTGCCGCTTCTGGGGGCGTGTTCACCGTGGATCGAGGCTCCCGATGACCTGGTGGCCGGGGCGAGGTCGGCGTAGGAGGCCAGATGGGCGGCGGACGGGAACGAGCTGCCGTCGCCGACGGCACCCGTCGAGCCCGGTGACACCACCCCCGGGTCATCGGTTCGACAGGGGGCAACAGCCATGCCGAGCCCGGAGGCCGGCGGCCCTCTTGCAGGACCGCGAAAAAGATAACTGTGAGAGTTCTTCTGCGGCCCGGGATGGGTTGCTGCCAGGCTCGGCGCCGGGCGATCCGGCGGGCGCCTGGTGGAGGGCGCCGACCCGGCTGCCCGGCACGGTGCCCACCACTGCCCACACGGTCTTGCCGGGACCGGAGCAGCGGTCGGTGACGCCCCAGTCGTCGGCCAGGGTGGTGACGAGGAAGAGGCCGCTGTTTCGGAGAGCAGGTGCGGCTGCTGCGGACGAGCCGGGGGCCGACCCGGGCCGCATCGTGACGCGGTGAGGGGGCCGCTCCTCACCCGCACCGCTACCCGCACCGCTTCCGACCGTCCCCACCGCGTTGCCTCCATCCCCGCGTTTCCCCTGCTCACGCCTCGTTTCCCGGGCAGCCGCCCGGCGGGCAACAGGAAACCCGTCGACCTCCGTCGGCAGCGGGGCAAGTCTGGGTTCGTCAGCAAGCGGCAGCGAAGGGAGGTTGGGTCCATGAGACGTGCACTCGTGTCCTTGTGCGCGGTCGTGACGGTCGTGGCGGCCGTCACGACCGGATGCGGCGACGGCGGTGGCGGCGGCGACGGCCGGGCACAACAGGATCCGCGTCCGCGTCCCCGGGCACTGACCTGGCAACAGGAACTGCGCGTCGCCGACGCGCAGCAACGTCTGACCAGGCAGTGCATGAACCGCCAGGGCTTCACCTACTGGGAGGACCGTGGCCTGACGCTCCGGGAGAGCCGTCCGGTGCGCTACGTGCAGGACGACGTGGCCTGGGCCCGTACGTACGGGTACGGCGGCCGGATCGAAGTGAAGAGCCTGCGCGTCCGCGAAAGCAACCCCAACGGAACCTACCGCCGGAACCTCTCCCCGTCCCGGCGCATCGCCTTCGACACCGCGCTCGACGGCGGCGGCAGCGCCCGCATGCTCATGGCATCGCTGCCGGGCGGCGGGGAGACGCGCAAACGCGTCGGCGGCTGCACGGAGGAGGCCGAGCGCGCACTCTACGGCGACCCGGCCGAGTGGTATCGCACCGGCAAGATCGCCACCGGCCTCAACGCCCTCTACGGCAAGGAGTTGATGGAAGACCGTCACCTGACCGCGGCGGTACGGGCCTGGTCCCGGTGCATGAAGAGGGCGGGCCGACCCTACGAGGACCCCCAGGCGGCCCGGGAAGCCGTCCGGGCCAACGCCGTCCGGCTGGGTGCGGACCGCGCCGGCGAGGCGTTCGCCGCCGAGCGGAAGACCGCCGTCGCCGACGCGACCTGTGCCCGCGAGACCTCCCTGCGCGCCGTGGCCACGGCGCGGGAGACGTATTACCTGGACCGCCTGCGCGACCGGTTCGGCAAGGACATCGACACCTACCGGCACCTCGGTCAGCGGGCCTACGACCGGGCGGTGCGCATCGTTCCGGAGCGAGGCTGACCACTCCCCGCTCCTGGGCGGACACCGCCCCCGGTGAGGGCACGCCGGGCCACCGGCCCGGTGCGCCGACACCGACGCACCACCGCCAACGCACCACCACCGATGCACCACATCGTCAGAGGAATCGTCAGAGAAAACGAGGGGAAACAGCATGCGCAAGTTCACCGTCACGGCCGCCCTCCTCGGGCTCACCGCCCTGGGCGTCGTCGTACCCGCCACCACCTCGCAGGCGGCCGGGAACACCGTCGCCGGACCGGGCTGCGACAGCAAGTGGGGGCCACGCAACGGCAACATGTACGCCTGGGAGGACCTGGACTGCTCGGGCGCCGAACTGATCCGCTCCGCGGGCAACAGTGACTGGTGGGTCGGCTCGCAGGACAGGGCGACGTCCGTCATGAACCGCGGCTTCACCGGTGGCCTCGACCACGTCGCGTTCTACGAGAACTCCGGCTTCGGCGGCGGCCACGCCTGTCTCGCGCCGGGTGAGCTCTACGCCGACAACCTGACCGACAACCGGTTCACCAACGGTGTCAACGCGAACGACACCATCTCCTCGCACCGGTGGGTGGCCCGCAGCGCCTGCGGAGCCTTCCTGACCTGACCTGACCTGACCGTCCGTGCGACGGGGAACGAACGTCCGGAATCGCCCTGTGATTCCGGACATTCGTTTTTGCGCCACACGGGTGGAAAGGTTTGGCTGCGCTCACCACCCCGGCAGTACCCTGGGCGTCCACCGTCTCACGGCCGTACTGCATGGGGGACACCGTGGGAGATCCGCAGCACGGGCAGGAAGTCGACCACCAAAGCGGGCAGGATCGGAACGCGCTGACCACGCACTCCTTTCCCGCGCAGTTGAGACGACTCAGACAGGCACGTGGCCTGTCGCTGACCGACCTGGCACGGCAGACGCATTACAGCAAGGGCTACCTCAGCAAGATCGAGACCGGCACGAAGCGGGCGACCGCCGACGTCGCCCGTATCTGTGACCGAGTATTGGGCGCAGAGGGGGAGTTGCTCAGGCTCGTACAGGAGAGACCGCCCGCCGACAGCGGGAGCGGCGCCGAGGCCGCGGCTTTCGAGCGGCAGCCCGACGGGATGTGTCCGTACCGCGGCTTGTCGGCGTTCACCCCGCAGGACGCGCACTGGTTCTTCGGCCGGGAGCGCGCGACGGCCGCACTGGTGGAACGGGTCTTCGAACGGGTGGGGAGCGGCCCTTTGATGCTCGTCGCCCCCTCGGGCGCGGGCAAGTCGTCCCTGCTCAACGCCGGCCTGGTGCCCGCCCTGCGGCGCGGCGACTTCCCGATGCCGGGCGCCGACCGGTGGCCGGTGGTGACGTTCACCCCCACTTCACGGCCCCTGGACGAGCTCCTGGAACGCACCGCGAAAGCGGTGGGCGGGGACCTCGCCGTCACCGTCGAGGAGGTGCGCGAGAATCCCGACGCGGTACTGGACGCCATACGCGCGATGATGGGCGATCCGCCGGAGCCGTCCGGGGGACGCCGGCCCCCGCCCTGTCGATCGGTGCTGATCGTCGATCAGTTCGAGGAGCTCTTCACCCTCTGTGCGGACGAGGACGAGCGGCGCTCCTTCGTCCGGGTGCTCTGCGCGCTGGCGGCCTCCCGGCCGGAGGAGAGCGCACACGGCCCCACCGTCGTGGTGCTGGGCGTCCGGGCCGACTTCACCGGCAACTGTCTGGACCTTCCCGAACTGGCCCCGGTCCTCACCGACGGGCTGTTCGTGCTGCCGCCCATGTCCGTGGTGGAGCTGCGGGAGTCCATCACCCGGCCGGCGGAACTCGCCGGCCTGACCCTCCAACCGGGCTTGATGCCCCTGCTCCTGCGCGACGCGGGGCTGCGCGACGAGCCGGGCAGCACGCTGCCGGGCGGCACACCGCCCGGCAGCGCACTGCGGGGCAGCGGGAAGGACGCCGGTTCCGGAGCCGACGTGACACCTTCCGGCGTACTCCCCCTCGTCTCCCACGCCCTGCTGGCCACCTGGCAGCGGCGCGAGGCGTCCGCGCTGACCGTCGCCGGGTACGAGCGGGCCGGCGGCATCCGGGGTGCGATCGCGCGGACTGCCGAGAACGTCTTCGCCCGGCTGTATCCGGCCGAGCAGAAGACGATCCGCCGCGTCCTGTCCCGTCTGGTGTACGTCGCGGACGGCGGCGGGGCGACCCGCCGCCGGACGAGCAGGACCGCCCTGATGGAGCAGTTCGCCGACGCGGACGGCGCGGCCGCCGCGCTCGACGCCTTCGTACGGGCCCGGCTCATCACCCTGGACAGCGACACGGTCGAGATCACCCATGAGGCCCTGCTGCACGCCTGGCCACGGCTGCGGGACTGGATCCACGCCGACCGCGCCGGGCTGCTCCTCCACCAGCAACTCGCGCACGCCGCCGCCGAATGGCAGCGCGAAGGCCGTGATCCGTCCGCGCTGTACCGCGGCACCCGGCTGAGCACCGTACGCTCCTGGGCCGACGAACTGGACGGCTGGAGCCGGCTCGGCCCCGGCGAGGAGGCGTTCCTCAGAGCGAGCCTGGCCCAGCAGGAAGGCCATGAGGGACAGGCCAGACGCCAGGTCCGGCTCCGGCAGTCGATGCTCGCCACGCTCGTCGTCCTGCTGGGGCTCGCCCTGACCGCCGGAGGCCTCGCCTATCAGCAGCGCGAGAGCGCCCTCGGCCAGGAACGCGTCGCGCGTTCCCAGGCACTCGCCGTGCGTTCCCAGGCACTCGCCGGAGGCCGGCCGGAGGCGTCGATGTTGCTGGCCGGGGAGGCCTACCGGACCCACACCACCGCCGAAGCACGCGGTGCGCTGCTGAGCACGCAGTCCCAGCCCTTCTCCGGCCGGTTGAGCGGTCACCGGGGGCCGGTCAACGCGGTCGCCTTCGCGCCGGACAACCGGTCCCTGGCGACAGCCAGTTCCGACGGGACGGTGACCCTGCGACGGCTGTCGGACCGTCGCACGACCGCCACGTTCGCCGTGTCCGGGCCCGTCCGCTCGATCGCCTTCAGCCCCGACGGCCGCACCCTCGCGGCGACGTCGACGCGCGGGCCCGTGAGTCTCTGGGACGTCGCCGGGCGGCGGAGGAAGGCCGTGCTCGCCGACAGTACGAAGGGTGCCCGGGCGCTGTCCTTCGACCCCCGTGGGCACCGGCTCGCCGTCGCGACCGCGCAGGGGCCGATCCAGTTGTGGGACACCGCGCGCACGCCCCGCGTCACCGCCTCCCTCAGCGGGCACGAGGGAACGGTCAACGCCCTGGATCACGCCCGCGACGGCCGGACCCTGGTCTCCGCCGGAGCCGACCGGGTCGTGCGGCTGTGGGACACCGACCGCGCCCGGCTCCTCGCCGAACTCGAGGGTCACACCGACGAAGTGCTGGGCGCGGCGTTCTCCCCGGACGGCCGGAAGGTGGCCTCCGGGGGCATCGACCGGACCGTACGGCTGTGGGACGTGCGCGGCGGCCGGCTCGGCGCGACGTTGTCCGGGAGCAGCGACGACGTCAACGCCGTCGCGTACACGCACGGCGGCGCCACGGTCGTCGGCGCGGTCGGCGACGGGACGACCAGGCTGTGGGACGTCCGCAGCGGCCGGCAGACCGCCGTGCTCGCCGGTCACACCGACTACGTGATGGGGGTGGCCGTGACCTCCGCCGGCACCCTGCTCGCCACGGCCGGTTTCGACCGGTCCGTGGTCCTGTGGAACCTCGGCGGCCCGGCGCTGACGGCCCGTCCGTTCACGGAGGTCTGGCAGGCCCGGTACAGCCCCGACGGGAGACTGCTGGCCACCGCCGACGCCGACCACACGGTACGTCTGTGGGAGGTGAGCGGGCGCCGGCTCCTGGCGACGCTCCGGGGACACACCGAGGCGGTCTTCTCGGTGTCCTTCGCACCCGACGGGCGGACCCTGGCATCGGCGGGCTCCGACGGCACGATCCGGCTGTGGGATGTGGCCGCACGTGGGCCGCTGGCGGCCCTGACCGGCCACACCGGGCAGGTCTACTCCCTCGCCTTCGCCCCCGACGGCCGGAGTCTCGCCTCGGCCGGCGCCGACCGTACGGTGCGCCTGTGGAACGTGGCGAAGCGTGCGCCGCTGGCGACGCTGACCGGCCACCGGGACTTCGCCAACGGCGTCGCCTTCAGCCCCGACGGCCGGGTTCTGGCGAGCGCCGCCGACGACCTGACCGTACGGCTCTGGGACGTCTCCTCGCACCGCCCGCTCGGCACGCTGAACGGCCACACCGGCGCAGTGCGGAGCGTGACCTTCACCCCTGACGGGCGGACGCTGGCCAGCAGCGGCAACGACGGCACCGTACGACTGTGGAACGTCCGCGAACGTCGCTCCGAGGCCGTCCTGACCGGTCACATCGGCTCCACCCGGGGCATCGCCTTCGCTCCCGACGGCCGCACGCTCGCCAGCAGCGGCAACGACCGTACGGTGCGCCTGTGGGACGTCGCCGGCCGGCGCCCGTGGGCGACGCTGACGGGCCACACCGACGCGGTGTGGAGCGTGGCCTTCGCTCCGGACGGGCGCACGGTGGCCAGCGCCGGCACGGACGGCACCGCACGGCTGTGGGACCTCGACCCCGGGGACCGGCTGGCGGAGGTCTGCCGACTGCGCGCGGGCATCGGTGCGGACGAGCGCGCGAGGCTCCTGCCCGGCACCCCCCTCTCCGACGGGGCGCCCTGCGACGGCCGGGGGTGAGGGCGGCCCACCTGCTCGAAGGGGGTTTCCCAGGTGTTTCCCGTTGCCCATCGGCGGGAGGCGACACCTGGATTCTCGACAACCGCGAGGCACGGCCAGCAGGCTCCTCTACGACCACTCCCTTCACCACCCACAGGAAACGGGGGTCCTGGCATGGTCCGCCGGACCGGTTCCATCCACACACTGATTGCGTTACTGGCTTTCCTCCTCTGGGCGCCGGTGTCCGCTGCCGCCGCGAACACCGGGGCGCCCGCGCGGCCCGCGTCCGCCGCCGCGTGCGGCGTCCTCGCGCCCGGAGCCTCCGCGGCGGCCGAACGCGCGATCGCCGCCGCCTGCGCCGAGGTCGCGGCCGGTACCTGGTACACGTGGGGCGGCGGGCACGGCGCCCAGCCGGGCGCCACGTACGGCCAGGTCGACCCGACCGACCCGGACAGCGAGCACGACCCCGAGCGGCTCGGCTTCGACTGCTCGGGCCTGGTCCGCCACGCGTACGCCAAGGCGGCGGGCTCCGACATCCTCAACGGCATCGCCGGCCAGCAGTACTACACGCACCGCGCCGCCGCCCGCTTCACCGCCGCCCAGGGCCTGGCCCCGCTGCTCCCCGGCGACCTGCTCGCCTGGGGCACCTCGCAGGACCTGCACCACATCGCCATCTACCTGGGCGCGGGCAAAATGGTCGAGGCCAAGGAATCCGGCACCAGGCTCATGGTCAGTGACGTCCGCCTGAGCAACGGCTACTTCGGCGCCGTCCGCGTCAACACCGGGCCCGCCACCGGTCACATCCACCAGACCTGGGGCACCGACGTGTGGACCAAGGCCGAACCCTCCGTCAGGGCCGCCCGCGTCTACGCCTTCCCGTACTCCACCACCATCCGCGTCCACTGCCAGAAGCACGCCGAACCGGTCACCTCCGAGGGCTACACCAACGACGTGTGGTCGTACCTGCCGGACTACAGGGCGTGGGTGACCAACATCTACATCAAGGGAGCGGCGTGGCTCGACGGCGTGCCCGACTGCGGGACGACGCCACCGACACCGTGACGCGCCGGCGCCGACAGCATGAACCCGCGGGCTTGTTGCCCCGATGTCGGGGAACGGATCCGTGGGTTCGCGCTCGACCCGCAGGGTCGACCTCGGCGGGCTGCGCCGGCAGGGCGCGTGCGGAGTCCGCGCAGCGCATCGCGGTCTTCTCATCGAGCCCGAAGACCTCGGCAAGGCGGAGGGGGTCAGGGCCTCGGACCATGGCCTCTTCACGTTGCCGGTCGACGCGTAGTCGCTCCAGGGTCGCCGCCTGCCGGCCGGTCAGGCCTGATCCGCGGCGCGCAGGGCCCGCGCCAGCCACTCCAGCTCCTCGGTCGCGTCGGGCGCCGAATCCTGCCCGCGCACGCGGGCGACAAGCCTGCGGTAGTGCTCCGCCCCTGCCTCGATCCCGGCCTCCAGGCTGCGCAGCACGGCGGTCCGATCGGCGTCGCCGAACAGCTCGGACAGCACCTCGGCCGCCTCCGGTGCCTCGGGGGCGACCCCGCGTTCTCTGACCTCCGCGACGGTCTGCACGATCTGCCTGGCCCACCAGAGGGACGCCCCGGGGGGACGACTCTGCCCCGGGGCGGGCGTGTTGAGCTCCATCCAGGTGCGCAACCGGGCGCGAAAGCCGGGGTCCCGCACCAGTTCGGCCAGTTCGATCCAGGCGTCGACCTGCTCAGGTGCGGGATCGTCGGGCAGTTCGATGCCGAAGGTGAGGATGCGGTCGCGCAGGCGTGGCTCGACGTCGAGACCGCCGAACACCTCCTCCTTGAACTCGTCGATGATCTGTTTGCGTTCGGCGGCGGAAAGCCGCGCCAACCTGTTCATCAGTGCTGTCTCCTCAGCGGTGGAACCACGTGTCGCCACGGTGGACAGGACGGCCCGGCTCACCTTGAGCGAGCGGATCTGCGCGTCGAGCGCGGCCACGTGCGCGTCGGCGACCTCGGCGACCGTGGTCCGACCACTCAGCACCCGGCACACGTCGTCGAGCCCGAGGCCCAGCTCCCGCAGGGTGCGGACCAGTTCGACGCGGGCCACGGACTCGGCGTCGTACAGCCGGTAACCGCTCGCGGAGCGGGCCACGGGCGGCACCGCTCCCTCGTCCGACCAGAAGCGCAGGGTACGCACCGGAAGTCCGGTGCGGTGCGCGAGCCGGCCGATGGTGAGCAGGTCGGGGCGTTCGTCGTCCATGGGCGAGATCCTGGACCCTCCAGCCGCTGGAGACTCAAGCGCCTCGGTGCGACATTCCGTAAGTTCTCCAGAGCTCCGCTGAGTCCCCCTCACCACCGTCGGCGCCGACAGCATGCGCTTCCTCGCCTTCGATCAGGCCGCAGATCGATCAGATCGGATGAGGAAGCTTCAGGAATTCCGGAGTTGCGTCATCAGCCGGCCGAGCACGCGAACGAGAGAAGCCCCGGGCCAGGGGCTCAGGACCCCAGCAGGGGCCACGGGAGCTGTGAAGTCGGCCCGGGGCGCGGTTCCGGTCTTCCGACCGGCCCGTTTCCCCGGACCGCTTCCCGCACCCGGCGTGCCCGTTTCCGGGCACCGGGCGCTCCACAAGCCCTGTCATGGGCTTCCGTGGGTCCTCATCCCGTGACCGGCCAGGGAGTTGGGATCTTCGCTCCCCGGTATCGGTAGCGTGTCGTGCCTACCTTCGCCGGATTGAACAGTGATCGTTCCTCCGAGGCCGGCCACCAGACACCGCCCTTGTAGTAGCGGCGGCGCAGGTCCTTCCAGCTGGACCGGCGGTGTTTGCGGCGCAACCATCGGCCGACCTGTTGCCACGTGTAGAAGCTCAGGTAGCCGAAGGCGGCACTGGACACGCCGGGGCGGAAGTAGACGCACCAGTCCTTGAGCGCCGGATTGAGCTGGCGCAACAGGGCATCGAGCGGCTGGCTCGTGTCCATCTGCCGGCAGAGTGTCCTGACCTTGCCCGTCACGGCCTGCACGGCCTTGCGTGCGGGATAGGTGTAGACGTACTGCTTGGACGTGCCTCGCTTGCAGTGGCGCTGGATGCGCCAGCCCAGGAAGTCGAGGCCCCGTCGATGTGGGTGATCAGGGTCTTCTCCGGTGACAGGCGCAGGCCCATCACAGAGAGGACTCCGGCGATCTCCTCGCGCAGGACCTCAGCGTCGGCTTCGGTGCCTGAAACGACCAGGCACCAGTCGTCCGCGTACCGGATGAGCCGGTAGTTGGGCAGACCTTTACGGCGGCGCTTGGCCCGCTCACTCGCACTGACTCCGGGGCCTCCCGGGGCCTGGGCGATGTGCTCGTCCAGGACCGAGAGGGCCACGTTGCTCAGCAGCGGCGAGAGGATCGAACCCGGCGGGGTTCCGGCGCTGGTCTCTCGCAGTACGCGGTCCTCACCGAGGATGCCCGCTTTGAGAAACGCCTTCACCAGTGCCAGGACGCGTTTGTCCCCAACTCGTCTGCGCACCCGGTCCATCAGGGCCGGGTGCGAGATTTCGTCGAAGCAGGCCTTGATGTCGCCCTCGACGACCCACTCATACGAGCGGGACGTCATGTGACGCACCTCGGCCACGGCGTCATGAGCCCGACGGTTCGGGCGGAACCCGTAGGAAAACGGGAGGAACTCCGCCTCGAAGATCGGCTCCAGCACCAGCTTCAAGGATGCCTGGACCACCCGGTCGGTCACGGTGGCGATTCCCAGATGACGCAGCTTGCCGCCCGCCTTGGGGATCATCCGTTCCCGCACCGGCAGCGGCTGGAAACTACGGTTCTTGACCTGCGACCGCGGTCCGTCGAGGAAGTCCTCGACGCCCTGCCCGGCCTCGACGGAGCGAGCTGTGCGCCCGTCCACCCCGGCCGTGCGTGCACCCTTGTTGCCCCGCACCCGATCCCACGCCACCAGAAGGAAGGCGGGATCGGCGACGAGATTGAAGAGGTCATCGAACCTGCGATGAGGATCATCACGGGCCCAACAGTGCAGCTTGGTCTGGATCCTCAGTACCTTGCGCTCCGCCTGATACACGGCGTGCTCAAGTTCGTCGGTATTCACCGGCGATACCCTCCTGACCTTCCAGTAACTTCTACTGCTGACTTGCTGGCCCCCTTCGCCATGTACGGGCCTCTCGCCCGCTCGGACTACTACGGGGCCTCCGCCCCATCCGGCAGCCCTCGGTCGACAACGGACCTGCCCGCCACCGGACTGGCCGTCCGGCGGGAAGGGCGACTGCGGATGGTTCCCACGTTCACCACGAAATCGATCAAGGAGGGAGGTGCCCACCTATACCCCGGCAGCCTCGCCATGCCTACGCCGCAGGCTTTCGGCATGGCCTCCGCACCGGACCCGCGACCCGGCCTCGGAGTTGAACGCCACCCAAACGAGCGACGGTCACGCGCTGCATCACGACCCGTATCCGTCAGGTTTGAGTCGAGTGCGACAGTTACAGGGCTTCGGACAGTGGTTCCTCGCGTACACCTTCTCCTCGCTGCTAGCCGGACCCGGGCCGTCTGACAGTGCCGGCCCGTCCCGTACGTTGTCGGGGCTGCTCTCACCGTTGCGCGCGTTTCCGCACTTCGGCTGCCCCCAGCTTCACCGGCCAGCTGCGACTGACCGGCGGTGAGGTCCTTTCACCCTCACTCGATTTCATAGCGCCTCGTGGCGCACCACGAGATGTCGCACATCAAGGGGCCTCTGCCCGCTGTGACATGACTGTGACGAGTGGAGTGGCGTCCGCCACAGACGGCCCGGTGCGGTGCTGATGAGGTGGCCGCATGCGTGCCGCCCCCCTCGTCTCTCAAGCCCTGCCCCCGCTCGGACGGGGGTGACGGGCTTGCTGCTGGCGGGTTTAGGCCTCTCCGCGGTCTGTGCCCTCGGCGCGCTCATCGCCGTGGTGGGGGTCGTCGCGATGGCGTTCCCCGGGCGGCCCGAGCCCTGGGCGGTGCGTCTGCTGCGCCGCGCGGCGGGAGCGGCCGCGTGGGCGGCCGTGGCCGTCTACTCTCTGGGGCTCTCCGGCGTTCTGCTGTCGGAGCACGCGTTCAACAACGGCGCGGACTCGATTCCGGCTCCGGCCTGCCGCGACGGCTTCGACGCGGAGACGAGACAGGGCCTCTCCCACCACCGGTCCTCGTACCTGCCGCTCCGCTTCGACTGCGTCCGCGACGACGGCACCGTCTACTCCAGTGAGCCCGGCTACGTGTGGATGAACTGGGCGACCGCGTCCCTCGCCCTGGCCGCTGTCCTGCTCGCCACCGGCGCGGGCTACGCCACCGAACTCCGCGCCCGTAAGGCCGCGAGGGTGTCATGACGCTGCTCCCGGTCTTCGTCGGGCTTGTGATCGGCTGGGTCGCGCTGCGCGCCCATCTCGATCTGATCGCCTTCGGCACCAAGCACCCGCGGACGGCCGAGGAGCACCGGGAGTAGATCCAGCTCCGGCTGCGGATCACCGAGGAAGCCGCTCTGCGAGCCCTGGGGATCGGCGGCGGTGTTCTCATCTGGTGACGTACGGGATGCGGTGGCGTACGAAAACCGCCGCCCCGCTCGGGCAGTGACCGAGCGGGGCGGCGGACGGGACGAGGGGAGGGGCGGCGGGGACTTGGGCCCTTCTCCTCGGGACTGTGCCGGGAGTCACCCCATCTCCTCCAGCGCCTTGCCCTTCGTCTCCTTGACGAACTTCAGGACGAACGGGATGGAGAGCGCCGCGAAGAACGTGTAGATCAGGTAGGTGCCGGAGAGGTTCCAGTCGGCCAGCGACGGGAAGCTCACGGTGATCATCCAGTTGGCGATCCACTGGGCGGAGGCGGCCACGCCCAGGGCGGCGGCGCGGATCTTGTTCGGGAACATCTCGCCGAGCAGCACCCAGACGACCACACCCCAGGACAGGGCGAAGAAGAGGACGAAGAGGTGGGCGGCGACCAGGGCAACCAGGCCCTGGGTGGCCGGCAGCTTGCCGTCGACCAGCGGGTGCGAGAACGCCCAGGCCTCCAGGGCCAGGCCGACGACCATGCCGGAGGAGCCGATGAGCGCGAGCGGCTTGCGGCCGATGCGGTCGACGAAGAGCATCGCGATGACGGTGCCGACGATGTTGATGATCGATGTCGTGAACGAGTAGAGGAACGAGTCCGTCGGGTTGATGCCGACCGACTGCCACAGCGTCGCGGAGTAGTAGAACGCGACGTTGATACCGACGAACTGCTGGAATGCGGACAGGCCGATGCCGATCCAGACGATCCGCTTGAAGAGGAAGCTGCTGCCGAGCAGGTCCTTGAAGGTGGACTTGTGCTCGCGCTTCATGGCGTGCTCGATCTCGGCCACGCGGGCGTCGAGGTCGACGCCCTTGCCCTCGACCTCGACGAGAATCTCGCGGGCGCGCTCGCGGCGGCCGACGGAGAGCAGGAAGCGCGGGGACTCGGGAATGACGAAGGAGAGCATCCCGTACAGCACGGCCGGGACGACCATCGCGCCCAGCATGACCTGCCAGGCCTCCAGGCCCAGCAGTTCGCCGCGCTGGTCGCCGCCAGCGGCGTGGAGCAGACCCCAGTTGACCAGCTGGGAGGTGGCGATGCCGACGACGATCGCGGCCTGCTGGAAGGAGCCGAGGCGGCCGCGGTAGGCGGGCGGGGCGACCTCGGCGATGTAGGCGGGGCCGATGACCGAGGCCATGCCGATGGCGAAGCCGCCGACGATGCGCCAGAAGGCGAGGTCCCACAGGGCGAAGGGCAGGGCCGAGCCGATGGCGCTGACGGTGAACAGGGTCGCGGCTATCTGCATGCACCGGATGCGGCCGATGCGGTCGGCTATGCGGCCCGCGGTCGCGGCGCCGACGGCGCAGCCGATCAGGGCGATGGCGATGACCTGGGCCAACTCCGCGGATCCGATGCCATAGCGGCTCCGGATGGCCTCGACGACGCCGTTGATCACGGAGCTGTCGTAGCCGAAGAGGAAACCGCCCATGGCGGCCGATGCCGCGATGAAGATGACGTGCCCGAGATGTTCGGGGTGAGCCCTACCGGCTCCTGGCCTGGGGGCCTGCTCTGTGCTGGTCACGTGTACTCCTCGGGCGCACCGGCAAAACTGCCGGGGTGGGGTCAGCCCTTCCAGGTGAAACCTGAAGGCAAAAGCAACGCTACAGAGATCGTGCCTTCAAATATCAAATTCGACACCCCTGATTCTGCGGGATTCCATCGCCCTTCGAGCGGGCTTGCGTTCAAATGTTGTAGTCGAATATCGGACATGATCCGACTACCCCGAAGTCGCGGAGGCACGCGGGATCCATGGCACGGGAGTTTCCGGGCAGCGGGGCCTCGGCCCGGGCCCGTGCTTCGGCTGGACGAATCTTTCCGGATGCCTGCGGGCATGAAGCGAGGGTGCTCAAGATCCGTTTGTGACGACGAACTCGACCACCCTCGTGACCGGGCTGTACGTGAAGATCGACGATGACTGGGCCGGGATCGCCCGGCTGCCGGGCAGGCCACCGAGGCTGAGTCACTCCGAGTTGCTGTGCCCGGCCGTCACACAGGCCCTGCTCGGCTTTCACCGCGAGGCCCGCTGGCTGCGGCACGTACGAGCCTACTACCGCGGCATGTTCCCGTACGTCCCGCAGGACGCCGGCGCCCGAACTGGACTGGTTCAAGAGCAGTTGCAGCACAGGCGGCGGTGGTGAATGCGTAGAAGTCGCTTGGGCCAGGAGCAGCTACAGCGGCGCTGAGGGCGGCCAGTGCGTAGAGGTCGCCGCAGTACCCGGAGCGGTTCTCGTACGGGACTCCAAGTGCCCTGCTGAGGCCAGGCCGGCTTTCGGGCCGGAAGCATGGGCCGGACTCGTGGGTACGACCGCCGGGCGCTGACCGGCGGCGGATGCATGAACGGAGGGGCCCGGCGCGTGCCGGGCCCCTCCGTCTGCCTCAGAAGTCGTCCAGACCTTCCTCGCTGCGGATCATTCGCCAGGCCGCGCGGCGAGCGCTGCGGTCCAGGTTGGACTTGAACTCGCGGTCTGCGCCGAAGTAGCGCTTGCCGAGGGTGTCGATGGTGGACACGTGGTCCATCATGTTCTCCTCGAACTTCTTGTCGAAGACGATGCCGAAGTTGGCCTCGTCGTTGACGACGGCGGCGGCGCGGACCTTCGGGGCGCAGCCGATTACCGCTTGCCGTGGTGGTGAGCCGGACGTGGAAGTCCCGGCCGGGGACCCGCCCGTGCCGTACGGCGTCGGCGCACAGCTCGGCGGTGATCAGGGTCGGCGTCTCGTTGACGTCGCTGTCGTACGGGTGGCCCCAGACGTCCAGGCACTGCGAGACGAACAGCAGGGCCAGGCGGGCGCCTCACGCGCGGGCGGCGATGCGCTCGCCGAGCTCGGCGGCGGCCGGGCTGTCGGGGACAGCGGAGAGGCGGGCGACGATGTTGGTCAGGCCGTCGTTGATGCGGACGGACTGGACGCCGTCGGCGCAGTCGAGAAACTCGTTCCAGGTGGCCAGGGCCGTCTCGGTGTTGCCGCGCTTGAGCTGGACGTGGCCGAGGTCGGCGAGCACGATCGCCCGGGTGCGCTTGCGGTCGAGGCCGTGGATGTCCAGGGCGAGATGGAGGTGTTCCTCGGCGGCGGCGAGGTCGCCGAGCTTGGCTTGGATCATGCCGGACTCGTGCGCCCACCGGCCGTGGCTGTAGTGGCTCGCCCACGACTGGCCCGGCAGGGCCGGGGCCTGCTCGATCGCGATCTGCGCGGAGGTGAGCAACTTCGCGGCGGTGGTGTGGTCGCCGTCGGCGGCCGCAGCGCGTGCGAAGGTGTTGCGGTAGTACGCCAGTGCCTTGGGGTTGCTGAGCCCGCGGCCGCGCTGCTCGCATGCCTCGGCGAGCCGTACGGCGGTGGGGATGTGCCCGAGGTCGATGGCCTGGTCCACCAGGCCCCGCAGGGCAGTCGCGGCGAGTTCGTTCTCGCCGGCCTCGGCGGCGAGCCGGTAACTGTGCAGGTGGTACTTCTGGCTCAGGCCCTGATTGCCCTCGTCGCGGGCCATCCAGCCGATCAGGTGCACCAGCTCGCTGGTGGCGGCGAACAGTTCCCGCCCGGTCTTCTCCGTGTAGCGGCCATCCAGCCACCGCTTGACGTCCACGGTCAGGTACCGCACGGCGAGGTGGCGGGCGTGACCGCCGCCGAGCTCGGATGCGGCATCGCCGAGGGTGGTGGCCATTGTGCGGACCGCGGTGACCTCGCCCATGCCGACCGCGACGGGGCCGGTCCGGTTCGCGCGGCGGGTGACGGCCTCGACGTCGGGAAGGTCGAGCGCGGCCAGGCCGACAGCGGCAGATGCCGCGAGGAACTGCCGTCGGTCCA
Organism: Streptomyces hirsutus; assembly: GCF_001418415.1. Classification (GTDB taxonomy): domain Bacteria; phylum Actinomycetota; class Actinomycetes; order Streptomycetales; family Streptomycetaceae; genus Streptomyces; species Streptomyces hirsutus. The sequence continues at coordinate 24,613 of NZ_LIQT01000057.1, read as the reverse complement.
CGTCGCTGCCTCCCAAGAGCATGACCGAGGTCACGGTATCGGCGAACTGGCCCCCATTGTCCCCGGAAAGATCGATGTTGAGGACCTGTTCGATGAACGGCAGCCACACCCGGGGAACACGTAACCCCTTCTCCCACCGGTAGACCTGCTGCCGGTCGAGGAACCCGGTCTTTCCCCAGCGCGCCACCGACAGCTCGTCCGCGAGCTTGTCCTGGCTGCACCTGGGGCGCCGTGCTTCGCGTGCGGCGCGGATGCGCTCCCCGATGGTCATGTGCGGCCCGATCGTCGGTTGTGCTGGTTCACAAATGGCCTACAGCTGGCAGACATTCTGGCAGCTATCCACGAATCGTGTCTGCGCGTTGACTGTTGGTAACAGCCCGGCGGGACGGCCGTCGGGCAGCGAGCGAAGGGATGTTCGTCATGGACCACTCCACCACTCAGGTCACCCCCGTCTACCAGGCCCCGGTCGTGCTGGACGCCGGCGTCGTCGTCACGGTGACGCTGGGCACCAACAACTTCGACACCGCCGACGACACCGAGTACAAGAACGCCTGAGCCGCGAACGGCCGGGGCTGGGCGGGGAATCGAGTGTCACGCCCTGGTCCCGGCAGTAAGGAGGCGCCGGGCTGTCCGCTCTCGTGCTGGGCACGGAGCGGCGGCCCGGCGCCTTCGCCTTTCGACACGTACATGAAGAAGGGAGAGGGCATTGATGAGGTGGAGCGCGGGGTGGTACGGGACCGCCGGGAGTGACCGGCGGCCCGCTGGGGGCCGGGTGGTGACCGGCCTGGATGACACGTGGACGTGCGGGTGGGCCACGGCGCGGGTCCGCGCCGTCGGGGAAGGACCCGTAGGGCTGGCGGTGATCGGCGAGTGCGGCGCGGACGACGCCCAGCTCCAGGGCGCGCTGCCGGTCGTACGGGCCAAGGGCTGGCGGGCGCTGACGCGTTGGCCCGGCTCGTACCTCGTCATCGCCCGCAGCGGCGAGACCCTCACCGTCCTCGGCGACCTGGCCGGGCAGCACCCGGTGTACTACCGCACCGACGCGGCCGGTACCTGGTGGGCGACCGCCGCGTCCGCACTCGCGGCGCTGGACGGTGCGCCGGTCGACGTCACCGCGCTTGCCGCCCACCTGGCGTTCGGGCAGCCCGACGTGCTCGCCGGCCGGAGCCTGTTCCGCGACGTGAAGCGGGTGCCCGGCGGGCATCTGCTGCTGCTCAGCCCCGACGGGGCGGCGGTGGAGAGGTACGAGCCGGTCACCTACCCGCGGGTCGACCTGCGACAGCAGGCCCCAGTGGTACGGGCCGCGCTCGCCGAGGCGGTCGCCGCCCGGGTCGACGGCCGGCCGGTCAGCGCGGACCTGGCGGGGCTGGACTCCACCACGCTCGCCTGCCTTGCCGCCCAGCGCGTGCCGGTGGCCACGGTGACGTTCGCCGACGCACGCCTGCGTGACGACGACCTCGCGTTCGCGCTCCGCACTGCGGCCACCGTGCCGAACCTGGCCCACCATACGGTCCCCGGCGCTGCCGGCACCGTGTACTACGCGGGCCTTGACGACCTGTCCGGGCTGCCGATGACCGATGCTCCGAACGCGTACGTGGTCACCGCCTCCATCAAGCGGGCCGTCCTGGACACGGTCGCCGCCCACACCCCGGGGCCGGGGGTGCACTTCACCGGCGCGGCCGGGGACGCCGTGCTCTCCGCCCCCTCGTCGTACCTCGCGGACCTGCTGCGCGAGCGGCGCCACCGCCGGGCTTTGCAACACGCCCTCGCCCACGCCCGCCTCCGGCACACCTCCGCCTTCACCGTGCTCGCCCGCGTCCGCCCGGCCTCGCGCACCGACCTGACCGGGGCCTGGTGCCAGACGGCCGCCGACCTGCGCCGGCCCGCGCGGGACTGGATTCCCCAGGCCCAGCGCCCGCTTGCCTGGACCCCGCTGCTGGCCTCGGCGGACTGGATGACCCACGGCGCCCGCCTGATGCTCTCCGCCGCCCTGGACGAGGCCGCGGGCATGCTCACCGACGCGCCGGCCCGGCTGGCGGAATGGTCCGACCGGCAGGACCTCGCCCGGGTCGGCGCGAACACCGCCGGGTGGCGGACCCTCGCGCTGGCCGGGCACGGCATCGAGCTGGCCGCCCCGTTCCTGGACAACGAGGTGATCCGGGCCTGCCTCGCCGTCCCCGCCGACGAGCGCGGCGCTCCCGGCACGTACAAGCCGCTGCTGGACGCAGCGTTCGCCGGCAGCGGTGTCCTGCCCGACTTCGTCCTCGCCCGCACCACCAAGGGCGGATTCAACGCTCTCGCGTACACGGGCCTGCGCGACAACGGGCCCGTCCTCAAGGGCCTGCTGGGCCCGTCGTCGCAGCTCGCCGCGCTCGGGCTCGTCACCGAAGCACCGGTCGCCGACGCGCTCGCCCGGGCCGCCACCGGGCAGCCCACCGCCCAGGGCGCCCTACACCTGGTGGTGGCCGCCGAGGTCTGGCTGCGGCAGCACGCCGCCTCCGCCTCGCCATGGTGGGAGGAGGTGGCACCCCGTGTGGAGGCTGCGTGAGCGCACCCACCCGGTACTCACGGACGAGGGCGGCGCGATCCTCAGCGAGCGCACCGGTCGCTGGTCCTACCTGACGCCGACCGCGGCAGCCGCCGTGATGCTCCTGGTCGCCTCCACCAGCGAGGAGGAGGCCGCCGACCGCTTCGCCGAGCGGTACGGCATCCCCGCCGGGCAGTCTGCCGCCGACGTCCACACGGTCGTCGAGACGCTCACCGCCCAGGGCCTCGCCCACGACGGCCCCGAACCGGCCCGGCAGTCCTGCCGCTGGTGGAAGGGGTGGCGGTCATGACCAGTATGGAGGCGTACTCCACCGTCCGTACCGGCACCTACGGTGAGCGCCTGGCCGCCGCGGTCGGCCTCGCGCTCGCCCTGACGCTGCTGCGGCTGCCGTTCCGGCACACGATCTCCGCCGCCCGCCTTGCCCGCCGCGTCGGTCGGCGTGAGCTCGACCTTGCCCAGGCCAATGCCCTCGTCGGCGCCGTACGGCACACAGCCCGCTGGTGGCCCGGGCGGGCGGCCTGTATGGAGACCTCCCTCGGCGCCGTGTTCGCCGCCGCCCTGCTCGGGCGCCGCCTCGACTGGTGCCTGGGAGTCCGCTTCGCCCCGCCGCCGGTGGAATACCACGCCTGGGCCGAACTGCCCGGACACGGACCCGTGGGCGAGTACACCGCCGCCGGCTGGCACCACCACACCGCCCTGACGATCTGAGCCGCCAACGAACCGCCGGGCGCGTGTCCTTCACCCGCCCGGAGCGGTTGTCGCATACGAGTGCCCTTACGCCCCTCGAAGGAGTGAGCAGTGACCGCCGTCGCCGATGTCACCCGAGCCGTCCCCGAACGCCACTACACCCACCACGACGGCCGCGGCGTCACCCCGCACCGCTCCAACCCGGTCGTGATCCACAGAGAGATCACCACGCTCGACGTCCAGGAGGGCATGAACGTCGTCGAGTTCGGCACCGGCTCCGGCTACTCCGGGGCCCTGCTCTCCGAGCTGGTCGGCAACTCCGGCCACGTCACCAGCCTGGACATCGACGCCTACCTGGTGCGGTGGGCGGGCCTGATCCACAGCGAGCGCGGCGTGCACAACATCCGCTGCCACGTTGCCGACGGCACCGCCGGCTTCCCGGGGCGGGCCCCGTACGACCGGATGGTGGCCTGGTGCACCCCGCCCCTGCTGCCCAAGGCATGGGTGGACCAGGTCGCCGACGACGGCCTGATCGTCGCCCCGCTGCCCATCGCGGCCGTACCCAACATGACCGTCGTCGCCAAGATCCGCGTACGCGAGGGCGAGCCGGCCGTCGAGGCGGTATTCACCGGCGGCTACATCGAGGCGACGACCTCGCCGAAGGACAACCTGGACCTCCCGGGCCGGTGGGTGGACTGGGAGAACCGAGTGCCCAGCCCCTCATGGATCTCCATTGCCTGGCGCGACGCGGACGACCACTGGAACACCGGCGCCCGCACCGCGCTCACCCGGCTGACCAAGGACGCGTACACCGAGCCGTACGAGGGAGGCCGGCTCGACTGGCCGTCCTGGCGCACGTTCGCCGCCGCCCGGGCCGACCCGCAGCTCACCATGGCAGGGCTGAGCCCCGACCTGTGGGCCATCGGGCACTCCACCGCCTCCACAGCCGCCGTCCTCCAGCAGGACGGCCAGATCCTCGCCGACCGCCCCGACTCCCCGTCCCTCGCCGTCCTGCGCGACTGGCTGACCGCGTGGGAGTCCGCCGGCCGCCCCGCCCCCGAGGCCTACACCGCCGCCCTGACCCGCGGCGCGAAAGGGTGGGACCTGCGGCTGACCCGGTAAGACCGGCAGCCCTACGAACTCAAGGCACCCGGACGGGGAGCGCGACGGCCCCCGTCCGGGCGTCTTGGTGCGTGTTCACTGCCCCCGACCTTGCAGCAGCCACGGCCTGGGCTCACGGACTCGACTCCCACGACTCGTGCTGTGACCGGGATGGGTCACCGGGTTGAGGTTTGTGCCAGCGCCGGCCATTCCCCTTCTGCGGGGAGCGTGATCGCGTAAGTTGGGGCTTCTCGAAGGTGTGCATGAAGGAGTGGAAGTGGGCGGGAACCCTCGGATAGCGGCGCTCGAGCAGGTCGTGCCGACGGCGCACGGCGTGGATGAGCGGATCGACTGGAGTGCGGTCGAGGAGATCTGGGGGACCCGGTTTCCGGCCGACTATGTCGCCTTCATGGAGGTGTACGGGGCAGGGCAGCTCAGTGGGGAAGTCGGAATAGTGCTGCCGGGTCCGCGGCCCGATGCCTATTCGGACGGCTCCGGCCTACGGCAGGAGACGGCGAACGCCCGCGGTACCTGGGAGATGCTCGGCGGCAGAGCGGCCCTCGACGTGGACCCGAACTCCATCCTGGCTTGGGGCGTCACCAGTGGCGCAGACATCTATTGCTGGCTGACCACGGGCGAGGATCCCGACCTGTGGCCCGTGCTCGTGTGCGGGCGGCACACGAATCCCCATTTTCAGGTCCACCCTTTCGGAATGGCGGAGTTCCTGCGCAGACTGCTCACCGATGAAGAATTCCAGGAGGAGACGATCAGTGTCGTCCTTCCGAGAGAGCCCTCCTTCGTCAACTGGCGTGAACAGCAACGGCGTTGGGAGGCGGGCCTCGACCCTTCCACAGGGGAGCCCTGGTAACAGCAGCCGCTTGGGAGCGGCTGCTGGACGTCTTGACCGAGCTCGGGATCAAAGAGTCCGCAGAGATCACTGTTCGCGGCTGATTACGCCGCCTTCAAAGGCCGTCCGCCCCAGCGGATGCCTTTCTCGCTGCGGATGCGGGCGCGCTCCTTGCGCTGGGCGGCGAGCAGGTCGGGGCGGCGGGCGTTGGCGTTGCGCCAGCGCAGATAGCGGTGCAGGGCCCGGGTCTGGACCACGTGGTTGGGGTAGTTGGAGTTGGCCAGGGTGAACTGCCGCAGCGGGCCGAAGTGTGCCTCGATCGGATTGGCCCATGAGGCGTAGGTCGGGGTGAAGCACAGCTCGACCTTGTTCTTCTTCGCCCAGCGGCGGATGTCCGCGCCGGTGTGGGCGGAGAGATTGTCCAAGATGATGTAGATCGGGGCGCCGTCGGGGCGGGCAGCGCGGATCGACTGCAGCGCGGCCAGGCTGTTGGCGGTGCCCTTGCGGCGGCGGTTGACGCCCCACAGGCGGTCGTCGCCGACGGAGTAGCAGCCGTGGAAGTAGGTGACGCCGTGGGTGCGGCGGTAGGTCGCCGGTAGACGGTCGGGCCTGCCCCGCTTCGCCCAGCAGGAGCCTGCGGTGGGCCTGATCCCGAGGGGCCCGAACTCGTCGAAGGCGAAGACCCGGTCCGGGAAGCGGTCCAGCACCTGCTCGATGCGGTCGAGCTTGGCATCGCGTTCGGGGTCGGGGTACTCCTTCCAGGTCTTGGTGCGCTGAAAGGTGATGCCACGCCGCAGAAGCAGGCACCGTAAGGCCTCACGGCCGATGCGGATGACGCGTCCGTGGACACGGCGCAGGTAGGCGGCGAGTTTGCGGATCGACCAGCGGGTGAAGGGCTGCCCGAGCTTGGTGGGGCGGGTGGTGGCCGTCGCCACGACGAAGTCCTCGTCGTCAGTGCTGAGCAGGCTGGGGGTACCCCCGGGCGGAGCCTGGGGGAGGACGGCCTCCCGCCCATCGAGGGTCCAGGCAGCCAGACCGATCTCGTTGAACCGGTGAATCACCTCCCGCACGGTGTCCTCGTCGGCCTGGACCAGCCGGGCGATCACCGGCACCCGGTTTCCGCCGGCGGACGCCAGCAGCATCATCGCCCGCCGATAACGCACCGAGCCGGTACTGTCCCGGCACACTCCCTAGTCGTCGATCGCCGCCCCGTACAGCGCGTCCGTCGGCAGGCCGCCGAACGCGCGCGGGCCGTAGTTCCAGGAGCCGGAGGTGGTCAGGCCCGAGCGGCCCGCGGAGAACACCCAGACGTAGCCGTCGTTCGTGTTCTCACCGGGTGCCGAGGCGAGCAGGCCGAAGCGGCCGTCGTTGTTCGGGTCGGTGAAGGAGACCTGGCCGCCGAACTTGTCGCCCTTCTCGACGGTGCCCGGGACCTTCGCGGTGCCCTGGTTCACGGACAGTGCGCCGGTGGACGTCATGCCCTTGGCCGAGCCGCGCAGGACCGTGACGGCGCCCGCGTCGGCGACGGCGCCGATGTCCTCGCCCGCGACACCGATCGCCACGTCCGCGTATCCGTCGCGGTTGCTGTCGCCGACGGAGAGGTCGGTGCCGAAGCCGTCGCCCCGCTCGTTCGTACCCGGCACGCCCGCCGAGTTCTGGGTCCACCACACGGGAGGGGTGCCCGGCCCCTCCCGGCCGGCCGCCCCGTCCGCACTGCCGTAGTAGACGCCGACCACGCCGCCGGTCATGTTCTCGCCGTCGTCGTCCGGGCTGTGCGGCTCGCCGGTGACCAGGTCGTCGTAGCCGTCGCGGTTGATGTCGCCGGACGCGACGACCGGGCCGCCGCGCACCGCGGTGATCGGCAGCGGCTCGTCGTTCGACGCGGTGCCGGGCAGGATGTACGACCAGCCGTGGCCCGGCTCGGCGCCCACGCTGGTGCCGGAGACGACCAGGTCGGCGAAGCCGTTGTTGTCGTAGTCGCCCGTGGTCATCGACTTGGGCCGGATGCCCGGCGCGTTGGCGGCGGAGGCCTTGCTGAGCGTCTTACGCGGAGGCGAGGTGAGCGTGGTGCGCGACTTCTGCACCGGCCGCCGCGCCTGCGCGTCCGCGCTCTTGGCGGTGGGCTGGGGGGAGGGCTCGAAGGTGTAGACCGTCAGCCCGACCGAGTCCATGACGGCGAGGGAGTCGCCGGGAGTGGTGTCGTCGAAGCGGGCCGCGGCGAGCGAGGCGCCGAACCTGCCGCCCGTGGTGAGGTCGTCGGACTGCAGCCAGTTGCCGGCCGATCCGGTGAGGCCTTTCGGCGTGCCCCACAGGACGACCGCGGCGCCCGCGTCGGCGACGGTGCCGATGTCCTCGCCGGGGATACCGATGATCGCGTCGTCGTAGCCGTCGCCGTCGAGGTCGCCGGTGGCCAGCGACTTGCCGAAGTTGTCACCGGTCTCGGCGGCGCCGGGGACGCCCGTGGAGTTCTGGCTGAAGGCCTTGCCCCTGGTCGTGCCGATGCCCTTGGGTCCGCCGTACTGCACGGTCACCATGCCGGAGCCCTTGCGCCCGCCGACCGTCGCCCCGGGGGCGCCGATGAGCACGTCGTCGTATCCGTCGCCGTTGAAGTCGGTGTTGCGGTCGTTGGCGTGTGTTCCGCCGGGTGTTCCGGCGTAGGCGCTCGGAGCGGTCGCGATGACCGCGCCCGTCACGAGGAGAAACGATGCCGCCGCGACGGCGGCCGAGCGGTGCTTGCGCATGAGCGGCTCCTTGGCTCAGGTATGACCGGCTGGCTCGGGGGCGTGGGGGGGGGTGTCCGGATAGGTCCGGTTCCTATGTTCAGTGCCTTGTTTGACGCTGCATGGAAAGGAAGGGTTGTACCGGAGGCATGTCTGTTTTGCTGAAGAAGGTCACCTCTTCTCCTAAAAAGATCGTTTCGAGCGTTGAGGTACGCAACGACAGCCGGCTCCTCAGCGAGCGGAGGTCGGTGCGTGAGTACGAGGAGCAGTACGGCATCCTGCGTGCTCAGGCCCTGACGCCATGCGAGTCCCTGGGGCTCCTCGAAAAGATGCTGGGAGAGCTATGAACACGGAAGACACGGCGTACGGTGACACCAATCTGCCCTGGTGTGTCAGCAGTTACAGCACGGGGTCGGGCGGAGAGTGCGTTGAGGTCGCGCTTACGGCCGGCGGCGTACATGTGCGTGATTCGAAGCGCGTGGCGCAGGGCGGGCCCGTGCTGAAGGTCGGCTCGGCGGCGTGGTCGGCCTTGCTTGAAGCGATGTGAGCCTGATGCAGTCGTGAGCCGTCCGTCTGATGGCCGGTCGAGCCGGTGGGCTCCGACGGACAAGCTCGCCATCGCCTACGAGAGCGCACTCCACCTCGCAGCCGTCTTGATCTGGGCGCGATCACGGAAAGCTGAGGTCGCCCACTTGCCAGGGAATGTCTGACTCAGGGTCTGGCCGTGGCGTCGACTGCCTGCGCCCGGCAGTCCGAGCACCTTCCGGACCTCCTCGCGACGAACAGATGCCGGTAGACCGTCACCTGACGCCGAGGGATGCCGCAGAGCGTCGCCTCATCCGCCAAGGCGTGCTCCAGAGCAGGGGCACCTGTCTCCCGGCATGCCGTGAAGCACGTCGAGGCAAGCCCGAACGTGAACCTGAAGGATCGGAGGTGGTGACCAAGATGTGGCATGGCCGCTACCCTCGCACGTGGCCCGATCAGCGTGAAGTCAAAGGGACAGGCCCCAGTGGGTGTTGCGAACCGGCGATGTGCTGCTTGAGCGCCGCGAACTCGCTCGCCCCCTTCACGAGTCGACAGGCGCCGGTGTCTGGGTCGACGAGTATGGGCCAGTTACCGCCGACGCGGATCTGACGCCCGTCCTCGTCCCTCGCGGTGGGGCGCCAGGTGAAGCCGAACCTGCCCGTGACGAACGGAGTTGTCCACAGACCCAGTTCAAAGGCCCACTCGTCCCACCGATCGGTCAAGCCACGACCGAAATCCTCCGCGAGTCGCCTCGCCTCCCCCTTTTCCAAACGCCAGCGGGTTGTCGACGTCCCAGTCGGGCACGCGCCCTCTGGCGTACGGTTGGAACGGCCACTCAGGCCGGTCTTCCGGCATGCCCGGGCGGGGCATCGGGGTGGTCTGCCGGTTGCCTCGACTCGACAGGAGAACCGCTCGATGCCCAGGACCACGCAGCTGCGTACGTACACCGTCCGCGACGGGCTGCTCGACGATTGGGTGGAGCGGTGGCGCAGTGACATCGTGCCGCTGCGGCTGAAGCTGGGCTTCGAGATCGGCGGGGCCTGGACGGACCGGGAACGCAACCAGTTCATCTGGTTGATCTCCTACGAGGGGCCCGAGACCTTCGCGGAGCGCAACGCGCTGTACTGGGCGTCGCCCGAGCGCAAGGCGATGGGCCTCGACCCGGGCGACTACCTCCTGCACACCGACGACCGCACGGTCGAGCAGCGCTACTGACCGCTTGCGGGAGCCGGGTCCGGCGGCAGCAGGTGCTGCCGCCGCTCCTCCGCGTCCAGGGTGCGAAACACCCGCCCGCGCGCCCGTGCCTCCAGCCGGTCGTAGTCGGGGTCGGCCGGCCATACGCGCGCGGTGCCGTCGGCGGACGCGGTGAGCAGGCGCGTGCCGTCCGCGGACCATGCCACCGAGGTCACCTTGTCCCGGTGGACGCCGATGACCGCAAATTCCTCGAACGTGGTGGCGGACCAGAGCCGGACCGTCCGGTCGTCCGATCCGGTCGCGATACGGAGGCCGTCCGGCGACCAGGCGACGGCCCGGACCCTGCCCTTGTGTCCCTTCAGCACGTCGAGGCGGCGGCCGGTCGCCGCGTCCCACACGGCGGCCGTCCAGTCACCGGAAGCCGTGGCCACCCGCTCCTCGTCGGGGGACCAGGCGGCGTCTTCCACGTAGTTGCCGTGCCCGCGCAGCACGGTCAGCTGGGTGCCGTCGGTGGTGTCCCACAGGCGACAGGTGCGGTCGTCGGAGCAACTGGCCAGCTTCCGCCCGCTGGGTGACCACGCCACGCGGCCCACCCAGTCCTGGTGCCCGGTCAGTTTGCGCAACTCCGTACCGTCGACGGCGGACAGGAGACGTACGGTGCCGTCGTGGCCGCCGGTCGCGATCCGCCGGGCGTCCGGGGACCACGAGCACCCCTCGACGGGCTCGCCGTGCAACTCGAACACCGTATGGCCGACGCCGTCCACGACGCGGAACAGTCCGTCGGCGGTGCCGAGGGCGATGCGCCCGCCGTGCGGAGCCCAGGCCACGCTCCACACCCGCTCGCCGAGCGCCGTCACCGGCCCGGAGGGCGCACCGGAGTCCGCGCTCCAGATCCGCGCGGTGCCGTCGTCCGAGGCGGTGGCGAGGATGCTGCCGTCACCGGACCACACGGCCTGGTTCACCGGCCCTTCGTGTCCTTGGAGCAGGACGGCCTCGGCGCCCTGGGGCCGAAGGTCCCACACCCGAGCGGTGCCGTCCGTCGACGCGGTGGCGAGCCGCGTGCCCGACGGTGACCATACGACGGTCCACACCGTGTCGGTGTGGCCGCGCAGCACCGCGACCTCCTTCGCGTCCTCGGTGCGGACGACACGCACCGTCCGGTCGGACGACGGGGTCGTGAGCAGTCGGCCGTCCGGCGAGAAGGCCGGGTTCCACACGTAGTCGGTGTGGCCGCGCAGCAGAAGCCGCAGCGCGCCCGTGCGGGCGTCCCAGATCCGGGCGGTGTGGTCGCCGGACCCGGTGGCCAGCGATTCCCCGTCCGGCGACCACGCGATGCCCTCCACGAACTCGGTGTGGCCGGTCAGGGTCGTCGTGGCCGCTGCCGTGGCCGCGTCCCAGACGATCACCGTTCGGTCGTGGGAGGCCGTGGCCAGACGCGAGCCGTCCGGTGACCAGGCCACGCCCCACACGTCACCCGTGTGACCGCGCAGTTCGTGCACGAGACGGCCGGTGTCGGCTTCCCACACCCTGGCCACCTGGTCCTTGAACGTGGCGGCGATCCACAACCCGTCCGGCGACCACGCCACCTGCCGTCCGATGTCCCCGGCCCCGGTGAGCTGCCGGACCGGTTCACCGGACGCGACATCCCAGACGCGTACGACTTGGTCGCGGCCGGCGGTGGCCAGCCGGGTCGCGTCGGGGGAGAAGGACACCGACTCGACCATGGCCCCGTCGCACGGCAGCACGCACAGCGAACGCCCTGATTCCGCGTCGTACACCCGGGCCGTACCGTCCCGGGACGCGGTGGCCAGCAGGCGCCCGTCGGCGGACCAGGCGACGTCCCGGACCGTGTCCGCATGCCCGTCCAGCCGGGTACGGAGGTGACTGGCGGCGAGCGCCGTCAGCAGCCCGCGCCGCGCGGCCGGCGTCGGCGCGCACTCGCCGAGCGCGGCCAGGGAGAGCAACAGTGCCTGCTCCGGCTCGGTCTCCGCGCTCGCGAGTACCTGACGGCCGATGCTGTCGGAGACCCGGCTGAGGAAGGCCAGGTCCCGGCGTTGCGAGGCGTCGACGATCGCGCGGGCGGGAGCCGAGGCCTGCCCGGCCTCCTCCAGTGCGGCCAGCCACCGCTGGGCGACGGCGAGGCGTTCTCCGGTGAGGAGGTAGTCCACGCTGCGTCCGGAGCGTTCCCAGTCCGCGGCCCAGCGTTCCAGCTCGGCTCGCTCCCGCAGCCGTTCCGCCCTGGCCTCCGCCTCCTGCCGCAGGGGAGCCCACTGACGGAACAACGCCTCGTGCGTCACCTCGGCGTAAGCGTCCCCACGACCGCCCGGATCCGCTGCCGTCCCCTCCGCCGTGTCGGTCCGGATGAGGCGTGCGTCGATGAACGCGTCCACCACGTACCGCTCCTGGACGGTGAGTTCGGACAACCGCACCGGACGGCGGGCGAGGTCCCGCTCCTCCAGGGTGACGAACTTCAGCAGCACCCGCAGGGCGAACTCGATGCCGTCCGGGACGGCGAGAGCAGCCACGGTGTTGTCCGCCTGCCGGGCCAGCGCCCCTGCCACGCCTCCGAGTTGCCGGTATGCCTCCTCGGTCACCGTGCCGCCGGGGCCGCAGGCGAAGTACAGCTCCTGGAGAAGGTAGGCGAGCAGAGGCAGCGCGTCGTCCGTACCGGTGTCGTCCACGATGGTCTCGACGAGACCCGGAGCGAACGAGATGTCCACCAGGGCACCCGGCCGCTCGACCACTTGGGCGAGCTGGGCCCTGGTCAACGTGCCGATCGCCACCGGGTGCTGCAGGAGCCGGGCATGCCCCGTCCCGAGGAGACGCCCCAGCAGGTCCACCCGGCACGTGGCCAGGACCCGGACGGAGGGTTCCTGCCGGAGACACGTGTGCAGCGTTTCCAGGAACTGGGCCTGTTCCCGCTCACCCGCGAGGGTGACGAGCTCCTCGAACTGGTCGACGACGAGCAGGACCCGCCGGAACTGACCGCCCCGCAGCCGGGACAACTCGGCCGCCAGGTTCCCCGGTCCCTGCCGCAGACGCCGCAGCACCACATCGGCCGACTCCCTGCCGCCACCGGCCACGGCCAGGGACGCGGCCAGGGAGTGGAGCGGGTTCGACCCCGGCGAGAACGCCGGCACGATCGTCCACCGGCGTCGGCGCAGCCGGGGCAGCACCCCGGCTCGCACCAGTGAGGACTTGCCGCTGCCGGACGCTCCCGTCAGCAACAGGAACCGGTCGGCGGGGCGGGACGCGGTGGCGTGCAGCCTGCGCGTCAACTCGGCGGCTTGAGCCTCCCGGCCGAAGTAGACCGCCGCCTCGTCCTCGTCGTAGGCGTCCAGACCCGGATACGGGATGCGGTTGCGCGGCCAGTCCGCCTGCGCGGGAGCAGGGTTCTCCAGCCGGTACACGACGACCTGCCCGACCACCATGGCCACGACCAGCAGCCCGATGGCCGGTACGGATCCCCGCCGGATCAACTCCAACGCCCAGGGCGCGTCGTCCGTGCTGGTGGCGTAGTTGGTGGCGATGCCGAGCAGGCAGGCGACGAGCGCCAGCATGACTTGGAGCGCCACCTGCATCCGGTGCCTCATCCGGCACCCCTCACGATCGCGCCCTTACCCGCCCGCACGCAGAGCCCCCGTTCCGCCGACCGCCTCGCACTCGGCCTTCACCACCTGCGGCGGAAGGCCGAAGGACCATCCTCGGGGGCTCCGTGGACGCGATCAACACCGCATGCCGTATTCGGCCACATCGATGACCTGGCCCGCATCACCGGAAGCCGGGCCAACGGCTGTATCAGGGCACCTCGGGCAGGACAGATTTGACGTGCCGCCCTTGGCCCTGGTGTTCCTTCTCCAGCACTTTTTACCCCCGGTCCGACACCTCGGCCCCGCTTCTGCCAAGAACGGGCTGGGCCGGTCCTACCAGGGGACACGGGAGCCGCGGCAACGAGTCCGGGGGAAAGGAGAGGTGCTACGGCCGGGGCATCGGCTGTCTGATCAGGTCCATGGCGTTTTCCAGCAGCGAGTGCAGCACCTTCGGCTCACCGTTGGCGGTGCGCGCGGCTTCGGCGTACGTCGGCACGTGCTTGCCCTGGACGTAGCCGGCACCCTGCTTGATCAACTCCTGGCAGCGGGCGGTCCACGCGGGCCAGTCGTCCTTGAGGTACGTTTCGAGGTCGTCCTCGAAGACCGTGTAACTCGCTTCGGATACGGTCGAAGGGCTTGCCGCAGTGAGAACGCGCAGGTAGTCGAAGATCTTTTTGTTCTTCCCGCTCGACTCCCGAAGCCTCGTATCCCTCTTCTCCCTTTTCTCCTGGCTCTCGTTGGCCGGACCGGCCTGGTTCTTCGGCCCTGTGTCCGCGTCGAAGACGAGGTAGCAGTGCACGCCGAAGCCGGTGAGGATGGCGTGGCAGAGGAGCATGTTGTCCTTGCCCTCGGCGTTCAACACGCAGATGCCTTCGGCTCCGAGGTTGAGCCCCTGACGCTCGGCGAAGGCGAGGAGGATGCCTTCGTCCGTCACGCCCTCGACCACGACGGTGACGTTGGCGAACAGTGCCTCGGCGAGGTCCTTCACATAGCGGGTGGCCCCTCGCCGCGCGATCGACTTCTCTTCCACGTATCCGTCGAGCGACTGCCGCAACTGCGCTTCGGTGAGTTCCCACAGATGCACTTCGGGGTGGTCGCCGCCGGGGACGCGGTACAGCCTGCGGACCTGCCGGTAGTCGCTCGGGTTGATGAACACCGGGCTGTGGGTCGCGTACATCACCTGGGTCTGGTCCTCGGCCGACTCGACCAGGCTGCGCAGCACCTGCGCGAAGACCCTGGTCTGCGCCGGGTGCTGGAACAGCTCGGGCTCCTCGATCGCCAGGAACAGGGAACGCGTGCCGCTTTCGGGACGGCGGCATTCCGAGAGGTACCGGAGCGCGGCGATGATCAGCGCGCGCTGGAATCCGTGGCCCTGGCGCCGAACCGGCGTGAGGGCCGCTCCGTCGCGGATGTTGACGGCGAACGCGGTCCTGGTCCGCTTCGGGACCTGGGCCGTCGGGGTGACGACGACGTGCCGTCCGGTGGTGAAGCGGGCGACCTCCTGGGAGAGGGCACCGGACAGATGCGTGAGCACTGGCGCGTAGATCTCCTCGTGCACCTTCTCGCGCGCCGCCCGGGCGTCCTCGTCGATGGCCGTGAACTGGGCTTCCGCCTCTGAGCGGTCGACCGCGTGCTCGAGGATCCGGCCCACCACGGACGCTTTGTTGTCGTCGGTCTCCTCGTACGCCCGCAGGTCGGCGGAGATGAAGACGAAGTCGATCAGCTTGCCGAGCACTCCCTGGCCGGCGAAGCCGAAGAACTGCGTGCTCTCGACCTCGGCTTCGGTGAGCCGGTCGCGGTGCCTCGCCTCCCAGGAACGCATCTCCGTTTCGGCGTTGTCCCAGCTGCGGACGGGGGGCAGGTCGAGTGCCGGGTCGCTGTCGCGTAAGGCCTTGTACGCGGCGGTCTTCTCCCGGCTTCCGGTGCCCTGCCGGATCTGCTCGAAGGGGGAATAGGCCAGGGCCTTGCCCGTGATGCGGTCCTCCCCGTTCTCCCAGGTGCGCCAGATGCTCAGGCTCTCCACGCCTTCCGGCGCGTAGTGGCCGAGCGCGGCGCGGTCGGAATCGGTGAGCCCGTCGAACTCGACCTCCACACGGATCCGCTGGGTCTCCGCGGCCGAGTGGACGTCCTCCTCGCTGAGGGTGCCGCCCTTCTCTCCGTTGAAGAACCAGTCGAGAGCACGCAGGACGGTGGACTTGCCGACGCCCGTCGGGCCGATGAGCGAGGTGATGGAGTCGAAGGAGACATCGAGGCTGCGCAGGCAGCAGAAGTTCTCGATGCGGACACGCTTGATCTTCACGGTTTTCCTGACGTGTGACGGAACGGGATGCCCGGCTTCGGGCCGTGGGCCGAATCCGAGGCCACGGCTCAAGTGCGGGACGACGCGTTGGCGCTGGATGCCCATGGGGCATTGGGGGGACATGTGCTTCCGGTGGTGGCCCCCCAGCCACCACCGGAAGCATGAGCACCTAACCATGACGGTGAAAGCACTGTCAATCTCCAATGCTCGAGGGGGAGGTGTGTTCGAATGTCGGTGAGGGTGCGATGGCTGCGTGCTCGCGGCCGTCGTCCCGAGCTGCCTGGTCGCGGCGGGACGCCGTGCGGCGGCTGGCGGGGCGCGGGGCATCGCGAGAAGCCGGATGGCCTTCAGTGGCCGGCGTTGCGGAGCGGCACGTCCAGGGAGTCGCTGGTGGAGTGGCGTGCCAGTCACATGTGCTTGGCGAGGTGTGTCAAGAGTCAACCACGGCTTATGGATTGACAGTGCTTTCAATGTTTGCTTGTCTGGTGTGGCTTTCGTTGGGCCGGTGAGGCCGCCCCGTGAACGGGGCCCGCTCCTGTCGGGTGCGCGAGCTGGAGTGTGAGCGGGGGCGTGTCATCGTGGCGCGCGCCCTTTGCTGAGTGCATACACCACCGGGAAGGTCGTCCAGAGGGCTGACGCACCGCCATGTCCTTGTCAGCATGGACGCGGTGGGGGCCCCGGGGACCGTGCGCCGGTGTCAGTGATCGTGTCCTTGGGGGGACCATGGGTGGGGACCAGTACGGGTGGCTTCGTGCTGCCGTGTCGCAGTTCGGTGGTATGTGCAAGGACAAGCTGTCCGGGGGCGGTGGCCAGGAGGCCGCGATTCGCGGACCGCTGGAAGTCCTGCTCCGAGTGGTGAGCGAACACCACGAACAGCACCGGGTGAGCTGGCACGACGAGTACCCGCTGCCGGATCTCGGTGTCCGGCCCGACTACGCGGTGAGCGTGGACGGGGAGATCAGCGGCTACGTCGAACTCAAGCGC
The DNA here is from genome assembly GCF_001418415.1 of Streptomyces hirsutus. Taxonomy (GTDB): domain Bacteria; phylum Actinomycetota; class Actinomycetes; order Streptomycetales; family Streptomycetaceae; genus Streptomyces; species Streptomyces hirsutus. Next base: position 8,118 of record NZ_LIQT01000057.1, on the reverse strand, counting down.
CCAGGGCTGTCCGTCGATCCGGACACCTTCGGCCGCGGCAACCGGGAGCAGTGGCACAAGCTCCGGGACCTGCCCAACCTGCTGTACTCGAACGGCACGGAGTGGCGGCTCTTCCGTGGCGGTCGGCAGGTCGGCGAGACGGTGTTCTTCGCCGGCTCGCTGCGGAGCGCGGGCGAGAAACTCGCCGTACCCGACCCACTGGCCTTCGACGCGCTGCTCCAGCAGTTCCTCGGGTGGAAACCCGAGCCGATCAGACACGTCGCCCGCCTCGTGCAGGAGATCGCCCGCCTGTGCAGGCTGCTGCGGGCTGCCGTTCAGGAACAGCTGGCGGCCGAGGCCAGGTCGTCCGCGCCCGACGACGATGTGTGCGCACGACCCTTCACCGGCCTCAAGAACGACTGGCGCCGCTACCTCTTCCCGTCTGCCGACGACGGGACCTTCGCCGACGGTTTCGCCCAGACCGTCACCTTCTCGCTCCTGCTGGCCCACACGGAAGGCATCCCGCTCGCGCCCGGCTCCTTCCACGAGATCGGCCGCCGCCTGGACGACGGCCACGCCCTCATGGGCAAGGCGCTCCAGCTCCTGACGGACAATGTCAACGCGCGCTTCACCGTCACGCTCGACCTGCTGACGCGTACTGTCGCGCAGGTGGACTGGCCGGCCGTCCGCAGCGGGAACCGGGACGCCTACCTCCACCTCTACGAGCACTTCCTCACGGTCTACGATCCGGGCCTGCGTCAGAGGAGCGGCTCGTACTACACGCCCCGCGAAGTGGTCGAGGAGATGATCCGTCTCACCGAGGACGTCCTGCGCACCCGACTCGGCCGGGAACACGGCTTCGCCGACGACGACGTACGGATCGTCGACCCCGCCATGGGCACCGGCACCTTCCTGCACACCGTCATCGAGCGCGTCGCCGAACAGGCCGCCGAGCGTCACGGGCCGGCGATGGCCCGCGACGCCGTACAGCGGCTCGCCTCCCGGCTCTACGGCTTCGAACTGCAGATGGGGTCCTTCGCCGTCGCCGAGCTGCGCGCCTCGGACCTGCTCAAGAAGTACGGCGTCCCGGTGCCCGAGGGCGGTCTCAACCTCTTCGTCACGGACACCCTGGACAACCCGTACGCCGAGGAGGAGTACCTGGCATCCACGTACGAGGCGCTCGCCCAGTCGCGCAGACGCGCCAACAAGGTCAAGGCGGACACCCCGATCACCGTCGTCGCCGGCAACCCGCCGTACGACGACAAGGCCGAGGGGCGCGGCGGCTGGGTGGAGAAGCGCGCCGACGGCAGGGAAACGCCGCTGCTCGACGACTTCCGCCACGCGGGCAACGGCCGCTACGAGCACATCCTCAAGAACATGTACGTGTACTTCTGGCGGTGGGCGACCTGGAAGGTGTTCGACGCCCACGCCGAGGACCGGCACGGAGTGGTCTGCTTCATCACCCCGTCCGGGTGGGCCACCGGTCCCGGCGGGCGCGGTATGCGGGACTATCTTCGGCGGACCTGCGACGAGGGCTGGATCGTCAACCTCTCTCCGGAGGGCCAGCGTTCCGATGTCGCCACCCGCGTCTTTCCAGGGGTCGCCCAGCCGCTCGCCATCTTCGTCTTCGTCCGCCGGGCGGGGACGGAACGAGGACCGGAGCACCGGGCGCGCGTGCACTACCGGGCCGTGTCGGGGAAGCGTGCGGACAAGTTCCGCCAGTTACGGGCGATCCGGGTGGACGACGACGGATGGCGGGACACGCACACGCATCCGACACGGCCGCTGACGCCGGTGACGGAGTCGGGCTGGGAGGAGTTCCCCGAGCTCAACGACCTGTTTCCCTGGGGCAGTCTGGGTGTCACGTCGAACCGTTCATGGGTGAGCGCACCCTCGGCGGAGATCCTGCGCCGCCGATGGGCGACGCTGATACGCGAGTCCGACCCGGCCCACCAGGCGGAACTCTTCAAGGAGACGCGTGACCGGACTCTGACAGGCAGGCGAGACCCGTTACCCGGCCAGTCCACTCCCAGGCATCCGCTCGCCGAGGAACACGACACCACCCCGCACCTCGTGCTCATGGCCCTGCGCAGCTTCGACCGCCAACACCTCATCGCCGACAACCGCGCACTCGACTATCCGCGCCCCGACCTGTGGGCGGCGGCCCAGCGCGGCGGACAGCTCTTCCTCAACCAGCAGTCGTCGCATCCGATCGACTCCGGCCCCGCGCTGGTCGCCACGCACCTGATCCCCGACACGCACCACTTCAACGGCCGCGGCGGCCGCACCATGCCGCTGCTGCACCCCGACGGCTCCGTCAACACCGCGGCCGGTCTCCTGCCCCACCTCGCACGGACGCTCGGCCGTGCCCGGATCGAGGCCGAGGACCTGGCGGCGTACGCCGTCGCCGTCGCGGGGCACTCCGCCTTCACCCGGCGGTTCACCGAGGAACTGCTGACTCCGGGCGTACGGCTCCCGCTCACCCGCGACGGCGCCCTCTGGGACGAGGCCGTCGCCCTCGGCCGCCAGGTCCTGTGGGCGTCCACCTTCGGAGCCCGGTGCGCCGACCCCGCACAGGACCGCCCGGTCGGCAGCCCGGAGTTCCCGTCCGGAGACCCGCGCAGGGTGCGGTACGACACCCACATCGGCGACACGCTTCCCGAGCGGATACGACACGACGCCGAGTCGGGGGCGCTGCACGTCGGTGAGGGGAAGTTCGCCCCCGTGCCGGAAGCGGTGTGGACGTACGACGTCGGCGGAATGCCGGTCGTCAAGAAGTGGTTCGGCTACCGGAAGGCCTCACCCAACAGCAAGAAGACCAGTCTCCTCGACGACATCCACGTCGACACCTGGCCGTCCGAGTGGACGACTGAACTCATCGAACTGCTCTCGGTCCTGCGCCGCCTGACCGATCTCGCCCCTGCTCAGGACGCCCTGCTCGCCGCGGTTCTGGCCGGCCCGGTGGTGACGGAGGACGAACTGAGAGCGGCGGGGGTGCTGCCCGTACCCCCCTCAGCACGCAAGTCCCGGCACCCGGCGGTCGACGGGCTCTTCCCCGATGACTGAACGGTGATCGATTCGTGCGAGCCGCGCGTCAGCCGCACTGCTCCGGAGCGGCCGCGGCGGTGACCGCTGCTCGTAGAGTGATCTCGCCCTGAGCCAGCAGACGGAGTGTCGGGGCGAGGCGGGGACATGTCCTCTCCACCGCATCGGCGAAGCGCACCACGTCACCGAGGCGGGCGTGCGCGGCACTGAGCTGCGCCTCGTAGTGAACGGCCGTGCCGAGATCGGTGACCCGCGCGCACCCTGCTTCCGGCACGACAAGCCCGAGGAGGACGAGCCGGCGCAGGTCCGCCGGCGTCACCTCGTGATCCAGACCCCGCGCGCTCACCTCTTCCTCACTGACCCCCGTGGCGATGTCACCGTCCTCCCGGACCGGGAGGGGCGCGAGCACCAGCTCCGCCAGCAGGCGGGCCTGTGAGTCCGTGAGCACCACGTGGGGCAGTGACATGGAAACATCCCTAGCACACCCGGGCGGGCACCGCGGGGCCGCCACGGCACTCCGGAGAAGCCGGAGGCTGCCGCGCGGACCCGCTGCCGGAGGCCGACCCGGCTGAGGCGGCTCAGGCGGCGTCGGTGACGCCCGCCTCGGCCAGGAACGGGCTCGGTTCGCCCGGCCAGGAGACGTACAGGCTGTCCCGGGCCCGCGTGCAGGCGACGAAGAGCAGGCAGCGTTCGGACATCAGGTCCGTCTCGTGCTGCTTGGGATCCACCTCGGGCGGGGTGACCGCCTTCGGGAACGGCAGCGCCTCGTCGTTGACGCCGATCACGGCGACGCAGCGGAACTCCAGCCCCTTGAACGAGTGCATCGTCCCGACCCGCACGGCCGTCGCCTCGGCCGCCGCGGACTCGCCGGTGGCGGTGCGCAGCGTCACCGCGGGGATGCCGGCGTCCTTCAGGTGCGCCACCGCCTTCCCGCACGTCTTGTTGAACCGGGCGCTCACCCCGATCTCCCCGGCGCCGACACCCGCGTCCATCCACGCCCGCACCTGGGCGACGAGCAGGTCAAGTTCGGCCTCCTCGGTCGTCGCGCCCCGCACGGCGGGCCCGTCGCCGTGCAGGGCGGAGCGGTACCCGAGCAGGGTCTCGTTGCGGCCGTCGTCCTCCAACTGGGAGATCGGACGGCCGATGAGCAGTGCAGTGGACCAGCGCAGGATCTCCTGTGTACTGCGGTAGTTCTTGCGCAGCTTCACCGACCGCCCGGTCACCTTGATGCCGAGCGACTTCAACGACACCTTCGAGTCGTAGATGCGCTGATGCGGGTCGCCCGCGATGAACAGGTCGTCCGGGCGGGCCGGGACGGCCGCGCGCAGCAGGCGCCACTGCGCCGGATGCAGGTCCTGCGCCTCGTCCACCACCACGTGCCGGTACTGCGGCCCCTTCGCCTCCAGTAGCCGCGCCGCCTCCGCACACGTCTGCAGCCAGGTGCGGCACCCGTCTGCCGCGAGGTCGGCCGTGAACCGCTCCACCGTCTCCCACACCAGCGGCCGTTCGGCCGCCGTCAGCCGACTGCCGCGGCCCCGCCGGTCCGCCGCCTCGTACTCGGCCAGGGTGCCGACGCCCTGGGCCAGGACGACGTGCCGGTACTCCTGCGCGAGGAACTGCGCGCTGCCGGTGAAGCCCGTCGCCTTGGCGGCCTTGTCCCAGCGGCTCACCTCCTCGTTGCTCATCAGCGGTCGCAGGGCCACCGCGCCCGGCGCCTCCGCGACGACACGGCTGGCGAAGCCGTCCACCGTCGAGATGTCCACACGCTCGCGCAGCTCCGGGTCGTCCACCAGGGACTCCAGGCCCGAACGGAGTGCGTTGACCAGTGCGTTGGTGTACGTCGTGAGCAGGATGCGGTCGCCGTCACGCAGGTGCCCGAGCAGGTGCTTGACCCGGTGCAGCGCTACGACGGTCTTGCCGGTGCCCGGCCCGCCGGTGACCTGCGCGGGCCCCGAGTACGACGCCCGGTAGGCCACCTTCCGCTGCGAGGGGTGCAGGAACACCCGCCAGGCCGCGAAGGGCTTCTCGAGGATGTCCCGCAGCTCCTCCGACGCCGTGACCAGCGCGATCCGTGCCCGGCTGTGCCGGATCGCCGTCTCGAAGTCCTGTGTGTCGACCGGCTGCGTCGCCGCCTGGAGGGCGGGCGCGACGATGTCCTGCCACACCTCCTCGACCGTGCAGCCCTCCGCGAGGTACTGGAGCACCTCGCGCTGGTCCTGTGGCAGCAGCGGCGCGAAGACCTCCAGCTGCTCCTTGTCGACGAGCGACCGGGCCTGCCGCAGCGTCTCGGCGTCGATGCCGAGCGCGTTCAGGTCCCCGTCGGAGAACTTCTCGAACAGCCGCGCCTTCGGCGAGGTCTGTGCCACCCGCTCGTACGCCGGCGTGATCTCGTCCAGGGTGGCCGCGTCCCGGATCTCCACGGCCCGGGTCACCGTGTTGATCGTGGACTTCTGCTTCCTGGCCCAGGCGATCGCCTTGTCGTGCTGCATGACCCGCAGCAGGACGAAGGTGTCCCCGGTCGTCGGGGCGAGGACGACACCACGCCAGAACAGGTCGATGCGGATCGTCCGGATCTGCTTGTCCCGCGGCTTCTGCAGACTCTCCAGCTTCAGCCCCGGATCCTTGAAGAGCTGGTCGAGACTGAGCCGGTCGAACTTCTCCCAGGCGTCGAGCACGCCCTTCCTGACCGGTGGCTGGAGCTTGGGGAGTTCGGCAAAGAAGCCGATGTCGAAGGCGAGCTGCGGCATGGAGCGATCCTAGGGGCCGAGGAAGTCGTCGTGCTGGGGGCAGAGGGGGGCCGGGAAAGGGGACTCACGTGGGCGAGCTGGAGGCGTCGCCGTCGAGGTCCAGGCGGATCACCGCCAGCGTCTCGGCGACCTCGGCCGTGAGGTCGTGGTCCGGGCCGAACACCAGGCACAGGTCCTCGTGCAGCGGGTCCAGGACGTTGAACGCCTCCGCTGCCCGCCCCTGCGCGAGCAGCAGCATGCCGATGTCGCGGCGCAGCTCCACGGCGTTCTCGCTGACGTCGCCGTCGATCGACCGTACGGAGTCCAGTACGCCCCGCAGTCCGGCCAACGCCTCGGTCGCCCGGCCCAGTTCGCCGTTGCAGCGGGCCGCCTGCGCCCGGCAGTCCAGCGTCGCCTCGTGGTGCGGGCCGGCGACCCGGGCGTACGCGTCGGCCAGCGCCTCGAACTCCGGCAGCGCGGCCCGGTGATCGCCGGCCAGTTGACGGCTGAAGGCCCGGCGCCTGCGCAGCGCGAGGACCGCCTTGCTCTCCGAGCCGAGCACCAGGGCCGCCGTCTCGATCATCTCGCCGACCACCTCGGCGGCCTGCGAGAAGCGGTCCTCGTCCCACAGTGCGGCGCAGTGTTCGTACACCTCGCGGATCTGCTCCCGCAGCTCCTCGCGCTGCGCGGGCGGCAGCATCGGCGCCGCAGCCCCTGCCGCGTCGGGCCCGGTGCCGGCCGCGGTGGCCCGCGCGCCTACGGCTCCGGCACGCGAGCGGGGCGCGTACGGGCGGCGGAACACCCCGGTCGGGTCGGGCGCCCCGACCGGGCCCGCCTCACCCGGCAGCCGCGCGTCCTCCGTGTCCTCCGCGTCGTCCGTCGGCGACGGCAGGAACGGACGCAGCCGCTCGTACACCGCCTGCACGTCCACCGGGCGCGCTTCGGGCGCCTTGCGGAGCAGGTCCAGGACGAGTTCCTCCAGCTCCGCGGGCACCTCCGCGCGCAGCTGCCGCAGCGGTGTCGGCGCGGCCGAGATGTGCTGGGTCATCAGCTGGAACTCGCTGTCCCCGGCGAACACCGGTCGCCCGCACAGCAGCTCGTGCAGCACGCATCCGAGCGCGTACAGGTCGGTGCTCGGGGTGACCCGCGCGCCCCGCACCTGCTCCGGCGCCATGTACTGGTACGTGCCGATGGGGCTGCCCGTCGCCGTCAGCTTGGTGACGTCGGTGCGCAGGATGGCCGCGATGCCGAAGTCCAGCACCTTCACCGTGCCGTCCCGGGCCACCAGGATGTTGCTCGGCTTGAGGTCCCGGTGCACCACGGGCACCTCGTGCGCGTGCGACAGCACCGTGGCGACCTGCGCGGCCACGGCCACCGCCCAGCTGACCGGAAGGAGTTCGCCCGGGTGCACGTACGCGGTCAGCGGGACGCCGTCGACCAGCTCCATCACCAGGAACAGCTGGTCGTACGACTCGTCCAGCACCGCGTCGTACACCTGCGGCACGCCCGGGTGCTGGATCCGCGCGGTGACCCGCGCCTCCCGCCGGAACCGCTTCTCGAACTCCTCGGCCAACTGCGGCGACGTCACTGCCTGGGGGCGCACCAGCTTCACGGCGACGGGCCGGTCCAGCACCGCGTCGAAACCACGCCACACGTCGCCCATACCGCCGTGACTGAGGGGTTCGAGCAGGTCGTACCGATCCGCGATCCGTCGTGTGTCGTCCGGCACGTGGCCCCGCCCCGCCCCTCGTCCTCGCCCGTCGAGCGCCCGATGTGATCCAGGGGCATCTTGGCCGGTAAGCGACGGAAGAGTCCAGTTGGGGCGGGCGAGGGAGCGGTCTACGGGAGCGGGGGCGGTGAGATCAGGCCAGGCGCGGCGCACTCCGCCCAGACCGTCTTGCCGGGCCCGCCCGAACGGCGCGGGCAGCACCCCCACCGGTCGGCCAACGCCGCGACGAGCAGCAGCCCGCGCCCGTCCTCGCCGTCGGCCGACGGCGAGGACGGAGGCGCCGGCAGACGTTCCCCACGGGTGTCGCTCACCTCGATGCGCACGGTTCCGGTCGCGGTGTCGGCCGTCAGCAGCAGGTGGAAGTCGCGGCCGGCCACATGCCCGTGCCGTACGGCGTTGGCGCACAGCTCGGCCGCGACGAGCGTGACGACGTCGTGCGCGTCACTGCCGTACGGCACGCCCCAGACGTCCAGCCGGTGCCCGCACATGTGCCGGGCCAGCCGGGCGCCTCGCGGAGTCGAGCTGAAGCGCATCGCGAACCGGTGTGCGGTGAGAGGGGGTTGTGTTGCGGTCATGCGCTCACGGTGACGCTCCGTCGACCGGCGCGACCAGGAGTGACGCGCCGGTCGACGGAGCGTC
>NZ_LIQT01000569.1 GCF_001418415.1 Streptomyces hirsutus | reverse complement strand
GCGCACCGCCTGCCGGCAGGCCCGCAGCTGGCAGGTCGAGCACCCCGGGGAGCCGCCGATCTTCGTCAGCGTGAACGTGGCGGTCCGCCAGGTCTGGGACTCCGACCTGGTGGCGGACGTCGCCGAGACCCTGAAGGAGACGGGCCTGGCGCCGGAGCTGCTCCAGCTGGAGCTGACCGAGTCAGCGGTGATGGGCTCCTCCGGCCGGCCGCTCCAGGCGCTGACCGCGCTCAGCGACATGGGCGTGCGCATCGCCATCGACGACTTCGGCACCGGCTACTCGAACCTGGCCTACCTCAGCCGGCTCCCGGTGTCGGTGCTGAAACTGGACGGCGCCTTCGTCCGCGGCTTCCAGTACGAGGACCGGGCCGCGGCGCCCAGCCCGGCGGACGAGGCCATCGTCGAGGCGATGGTGCAGCTCGCCCACCGGCTGGGGCTGACGGTCACCGCGGAGTGCGTGGAGACCTCGGCGCAGGCCACCCGGCTGCGCCGGATCGGGTGCGACACCGGTCAGGGCTGGTTGTACTCCCGTCCGGTGCCGCCGGACCGCATCTCCGAACTGCTGGGCACCCCCGGGGTTCAGGCGGACGTCGTCGGCAACCCGTAGGCGTCCGCGATGAGTTCGTAGGACCGCAGGCGTATGTCACCGCTGTGCGCGTTGGCCGTGATCATCAGCTCGTCGGCGCCGGTGCGCTTCTGCAGGTCGTCCAGACCGGCGCGGACCTCGTCCGGGGTGCCGTGCACGACGTTGGCGTTCCACGAGTCGACGAAGTCCCGCTCCACCGGCGAGAACGGGTGCGCCTCGGCCTCCTCGGGCGTGGGAACCAGGCCGGGGCGGCCGGTGCGCAGCCGGACCATGTTGAGCGCGGCGGCCAGGACCTGGCGCCGGGCCTCCGCGCCGTCCTCGCTCGCGAGCGCGGAGACGCCGATCAGGGCGTAGGGCTCGTCGAGGATGTCGCTCGGGCTGAACGACTCGCGGTAGAGGTCCAGCGCGGGGATCGTGTTCTGCGCCGAGAAGTGGTGGGCGAAGGCGAAGGGCAGACCGAGCATGCCGGCCAGCCGGGCGCTGAACCCGGAGGAACCGAGCAGCCAGACCGGCGGCCGGTGCGGCGACTGCACCCCGCCCGGCGAGGTCGCCTGGACCGGGCCGGGGACGGCGTGGATCCGGCGGTAATGGTGACCTTCGGGGAAGTCGTCGTCCAGGAAGCGGATCAGCTCGGCGAGCTGCTGGGGGAAGTCGTCGGCGCCCTCGTTCAGCCGTTCGGTGCGGCGCAGCGCGGCGGCGGTGGCGCCGTCGGTGCCGGGGGCGCGGCCGAGGCCGAGGTCGATCCGGCCGGGGGCCATGGCCTCCAGCGTGCCGAACTGCTCGGCGATGACGAGCGGGGCGTGGTTGGGCAGCATCACCCCGCCCGAACCGAGCCGGATGCGCTCGGTGTACGCGGCGAGGTGGGCCAGGATCACGGCCGGGGACGAGGACGCCACACCCGGCATGGAGTGGTGCTCGGCGACCCAGTGGCGGTGGAAACCGCGCGCCTCGGCGAGCCGGGCGAGGTCGACACTGGTGCGCAGCGCGTCGGAGGCGGTCTGACCGGCACCGACCGTGACCAGGTCCAGCACGGACAGCGGAACGGGCGCCGAGCCGTGCGTCACGCCCCGGATCTCGTCGGCTCCTCGGTCCTCGGCGCCTGCGGTGTCGTCTGCGGCCACGGTGGGGTGCCTCCTGTTTCGGGTGACGTTCGCCGTCGTCGGAAACAGGAGGCCGCACCCGCTTATTCCCTGGCAGGACGCCCGAGGACCTCCGCGCGGCTCCGCGGGCCGCTACACCTGCACGATCGGTTCCCGCGTGAACAGGGCACCCAGGCTCGGCGCGTTCACCCGGCGGTCGGCCAGGCGCAGCCCCTCCCAGACGGTGACCTGGTTGGCGGTGAGGACCGGTTTGCCGAGCTCCTTCTCGAGCGCCGGGAGATGGGCGACCGTGTGCAGGGCCGTGTCGGGGAGGAGGAGGGCCTGGGCATCCGGACGGTCGGCCGCGCGGGCGAGGGCGAACAGCTCGGCCTCGCCCCAGGTGCCGACCTCCGCCGCCGTGACGATCCCGGCACTGGTCACTCCGGTCACCTCCACCCCGCCGGCCGCCAGGAACTCCACGAAGAGCGCGGCCACGTCGTCCGGGTAGGTCGCGCCGACGGCGACCCGCCGGGCCCCGATCTCCCGCGCCGCGTGCACGAAGGCGAAGGAGGTGGAGGAGGCGGGCATGCCCGCCGTACGGGCGAGGGCGCGCACCTGCTCCTGGGCGCCCTCCCAGCCGCGGACGAAGCTGCCGCTGGTGCAGGCCCACACCACGGCGTCGGCGCCGGTGAGCCGCAGTTCCTGGAGGCCGGCCGCGAGCCGGTCGGCCGCGCCCATCTCGAGCAGGGCGTCGGCCCGGTGCGCGTCCTCACCGATCTCGGTGTGCACCAGGTCCACCCGTACGTCGCTGCCCAGCAGTTGCTCGATGCGCGGATAGTCGTCCTCGGCGGAGTGTCCGGGGTAGAGGAATCCCAGTGCGGTCATGTCCAGCCTTCCTGCTGCTTCTCGTCCGGCACGCCGGACACGCCCTGCGCGCCCGGCACACCCTGCGCGTCCGACACGCCGTGCACGCCCCGCACGTCCGGTGGCTCCTGCCCTTCCGGCAGTACGGAGCCGGTCGGCACCACCGGCCCGGCGGCCGGCAGTGCGCTCCCGGTGCCGGTACCGATACCGGTACCGATACCGGTACCGATACCGGTACCGATACCGGTACCGGTGCCGGTACCGGTGCCGCTGCGCGCCGACGTGTCGATCAGCGCCTGATACGGTCCCACCGCCCGGGTACCCAGTCGGCGCAACGCCGCCCACATGGTCACCTGGTTGGCCGAGATCACCGGTATGCGCAGTTCCGCCTCCAGCTGGGGGATCACGTCGTAGGTCGGCAGGTTGGTGCAGGACAGGAACAGCGCGTCCGCCGCGCCGAGCCGGCCGCGCGCCGCCGCCCGCCGGGCCATGTCGACCACCTCGCGGTAGGTGACCTTCCAGATCTGCCGGGTCAGGCTCATGTACGCGCAGCCGGTGACCGTGACCCCGGCCTGCGCCACGTACTCCTCCAGCGCCCGGGTCACCGACACGGTGTAGGGCGTCACCAGCGCCAGCCGCCGTACGTCCAGCTCCACCAACGCCTCCAGCAGCGCGCCCGAGGTGGTGACCGCGGGGACCGAACCGGCCCTGCTCATCGCCTCGCACATGGCGTGCTCACCCATGACCCCGCCGACGAAGCTGCCCGACGTACAGGCGTACGCGACGACCTCGGGGGTGACCTCGGTGAGGGTGCTCACGGCGTCCCGGAGGGTCTCGTGCTCGCTGATCACGCGGGCGAGGTCCAGGCTCACCTCGACCGGCACGTACGGCGTTCGGGTGACGTGCAGGGACACGTCGTCGGGCGTCCACCGCCACAGCTCGCGGTCCAGCGCGAAGTCGAAGGGGGCGACCACACCGACCCCGCGCTGCGGGCCCGGTCCGCCGAGAAAGGAGACGTCCATGTCAGCACCGGCCTCACGGTGAGAGACGAGCACGCAACGGTTCGTGGAAACGCCCGTGTTGACGACGGTAGGTTCGGGGTGCCAGCGTGGTCAATCCGTACATCTCAGACTTCCGGTCGCCCGGGGGAAAGGCGGCCCCGCCATCTCCCCGGACGACCCCCTCGACCGGCTCGCCGGCCGGCTCCTCAACAGGCCCGCGACCGGCCCTTCGACCACCCCCGGGACCCCTTCCATGACCCTCCCCACGCTCCTCGTCCTGGACGCCGACCCGCCGCCCCGGCTGGGCCGGCTGACCGGCAGGGTCCGCGTCGAGCACGCGGACGCCTCGACGCTCGCCGAGCGGCTTCCGTCCGCCGACGTGCTGCTGGTCTGGGACTTCACCTCGCACGCGGTGCGCGCCGCCTGGCCGGGCGGGGGCTCCAGGCCGAGCTGGGTGCACACGGCGAGTGCGGGCGTGGACCATCTGATGTGTCCGGAACTCGCCGTCTCCGACACGGTGGTCACCAACGCGCGCGGCGTCTTCGACCGGCCGATCGCCGAGTACGTCGCCGCGCTCGTGCTGGCCATGGCGAAGGACCTGCCGCGGACGCTGGCGCTCCAGCGGGAGCGGACCTGGCTCCACCGCGAGTCGCGCAGGGTCGCCGGGACCCGTGCCTGCGTCGTCGGGTCGGGGCCGATCGGGCGGGCGGTCGCCGGCACGCTCGAGGCGCTCGGCGTCACCACCGCGCTGGTCGGCCGGACCGCGCGCGCGGGGTCGGACGGCGCCGCGGCCGTGCACGGACCCGAGGACCTGGACCGGCTGATCGCCCGCGCCGACTGGGTGGTCGCCGCCGCGCCGCTCACCGAGCGGACCCGGGGCATGTTCGACGCCCGCCGGTTCGGGCTGATGCAGCCGTCCGCCCACTTCGTCAACATCGGCCGCGGACCGCTGGTCGTCGAGGACGCGCTCGCCGAGGCGCTGGAACAGCGCCGGATCGCGGGCGCCGCCCTGGACGTCTTCGACTCCGAGCCGCTCACCGCGGACAGCCCGCTGTGGGACGTGCCGGGACTGGTCGTGTCCCCGCACATGAGCGGGGACACCCTGGGGTGGCGGGACGAACTCGGCGCCCAGTTCGTGGAGTTGTACGAGCTCTGGGCCGCCGGCAAGCCTCTGGTGAACGTGGTCGACAAGCAGCGTGGGTATGTACCCGGACACTGACCCGCCC
>NZ_LIQT01000568.1 GCF_001418415.1 Streptomyces hirsutus | reverse complement strand
GCCGGCGTGCGGGCAGGACAGGGCGCCGAGTCCATGACGCGCATGGAGGAGGAGATGCATGTTCGCGTCGAGCGGCGCGAGACCGGACGGGCCAAGCTTCACAAGTACGTCGTGACGGAGGACGTCGAACAGACCGTGCCCGTGCGCCATGAGGAGGTACGCGTGGTGCGTGAGCCGATCACGGAGGCCGAACGCGAGGCCGCCCTGTCCGGCGCCGAGATAGGCGAGGCCGACTACGAGGTCATCCTGCATGAGGAGCGGCCCGTCGTGGAGACCAGGGCGGTACCCGTCGAGCGGGTGCGGCTGACCATGGAGGAACGTACCGAGAACGAGACCGTACGGGGCCGCGTCCGCAAGGAGCGCATCGAGAGCGAGGGCGTTCCGGAGGCCACCCTGCGACGGGACGACGCCGCCGGACGGGGCCGCGACGTTCCACGCCGGGGCCGCACATGAGCGGAGGGCGCAGCGTGCGCGCCGGTGGGTCCGCTCACCGGCGCGCCGCGCCGTCGTCCCCCGTGTCCGCGGGATCCGTGGGCCCGGCGAGGCCGGTCAGGGCGGCGAGCCGCCGGTAGGAGTCCAGCAGGGCCGTACGGTCGTGGGTGCTGGTGGTGACGAGGACCTCCTGGGCGTCCGTCTCCTTCAGCACCCTCTCCAGCTCGCCGGCCACCTGTTCCTCGGTGCCGGCGATGTGGCCGCCGAGCCCGGACTCGTACAGGTCGCGTTCCCTGGCCGTCATGGTGAACGACTCGACGCGCTCGGCGGGCGGCAGCGGCGGGAAGGTGCCGCGGGTCCGGGAATGCGCCATCGACCAGGCCTCCGGGATCAGCAGCCGGCGGGCCTCTTCGGGCGTGTCCGCCACAGCGACCGTCCCGGAGATCACCACGTACGGCTCGCTCGCCCAGACGGACGGGCGGAAGTGCTCCCGGTAGCGGTCGATGCCGCGCCGCATCCGGTCCCGGCCGCGAAGGTCGCCGATGACCATGGGCAGGCCCGCGCGGGCGGCGATCGTCGCGCCCTCGCCCATGGCCAGCACGAACGGCGGCACGGCCAGGCCCTCGGCCGGCCGGGCGTGCACTCCGGTGGGGGAGGTGCCGCGGAACCAGCCGAGCAGCTCGTCGATCTGGGCGCCGAAGTCCTCGGCGTCGTCCTTGCCACGTCCCAGGGCCTTGCGCACCCCGTCGGTGAAGCCGACGGAGCGGCCCAGGCCCATATCGACGCGCCCGGGGAAAAGCGACTCCAGTACCCCGAACTGCTCGGCCACGACGAGCGGTTGATGATTGGGCAGCATGACCCCGCCGGTGCCGACGCGGATCGTCCGGGTCGCCGCGGCGACGGCGGCGGCCAGTACGGTCGGCGCGGAGCCGGCGACTCCGGGCACGCCGTGGTGCTCCGAGACCCAGAAGCGGTGGTAGCCGAGCTCCTCCAGCTCCCGCGCCAGGCGCACGGTGTCGCGCAGCGCCTCGGGACCGCTGTGTCCCTCGCGGGTGCGGGAGCGGTCGAGGACGGAGAAGCGGGCCGAGGCGATCACAGGGCTCATACGAGGTTCAACACCTGCCGGGCCCGGCGATTCCTCACGGCGCGATGTTGTGGTCGAGGCGGAACAGGTTCCCCGGGTCGTAACGCCGTTTCACGGCGACCAGCCGGGCGTGGTTGTCCCGGTAGTTCGCCCGGACGCGGTCCCGGTCGTCACCGTCCATGAAGTTCACGTAGCCCCCGCCCATGGCATGCGGCTCGAGCGCCCGGTGGAAGGCCCGCACCCATCCCTGGTGCGTCTCGCAGTCCTCCCGGGTGGTGAGGGTCGGGCTCAGCGCGATCGCGTAGTCGGCGTCCCGGTAGGAGAACGCGGTGTCCTCGGGGGCGACCCGGTGGCAGGCGCCGTCCAGCGGGAAGACGACCGTCACGCTCTGGACGGAGGGGGTCGTGGGACGTCTTCCGCGCGGGACGGCGGAGGCTCTCCTCGGTGACCGAGGGAGCCGACCTCGGGCCTAGGCTGGGCGGCGTGACCAACCGTGACAAGCGTCCGCTCGCCGTGTTCGACCTGGACAACACCCTCGCCGACACCGCGCACCGGCAGCGGTACCTGGAGCGCAGGCCGCGCGACTGGGACGCCTTCTTCGCCGCCGCGCCCGCGGACGGGCCCCTCGCGGAGGGCATCGCGCTGGTGCACGAGAGTGCGCGGGAGTGCGGGATCGTCTACCTCACCGGACGCCCCGAGCGCTGCCGGCGCGACACGCTGGACTGGCTGGCCGCCCAGGGGCTGCCCGAAGGGCCGTTGTACATGCGGGGCGACGCCGACCGGAGGCCCGCCCGGTACACCAAGCTCGCGATCCTGCGCCGTCTCGCCCGCACCCGGGAGATCCGGGTGCTCGTGGACGACGACGAACTGGTCTGCGCGGACGCCCGGCGGGCGGGGTTCACCGTGGTGCACGCGCGCTGGGCGGCCCCGTCGGGGGAGCTGAAGGCGGCACAGCAGCGGGAGGGGCGGACCTGACGTCCGCCCCTCCCGCTCCCCTCCGGGTGTGCACGGCTCCCGTGCCGTGAACGCGCCCGGCCGCTCGCGGCCGCCTCCGTGGGCGGGCGGGTGGCTCAGGTCGGCTCGTCCAGGCGGAACCCGACCTTCAGGCCCACCTGCCAGTGCGCGATGCGGCCCTCCTCGAGCTGGCCGCGCACCTGGGTCACCTCGAACCAGTCCAGATTGCGCAGGGTCTGCGAGGCGCGCTCGACGCCGTTGCGGACGGCCTGTTCCACGCTGTCGGGTGACGTGCCGACGATCTCCGTGACCCGGTAGGTGTGGTTGGACATGTGGGTGCTCCTCTCGCCGGCGGCTCCCACCGGTACGAGGGCCGCCTCCTGTGTCGCACGTCACTCCACGGTGCCCCAAGCGGTGGCCGAGCGCGAGATGTCGGGCCCCGCGCCCGGTCCGGCGCCCACGGCCCGCGCACCGTCCGGGCCGGCTGTTCAGGGTCCGTGGCGTTCCGGGGTCCGTGCGGCCTGTGCGTCGACGGGGACCGCTGCCTGCGTCGGGTGGCACAGGACCTCGCGGACCGGCGCAACGCAGCACCGCCCCTCACGGCCCGGCTCGCGACAGGCGACTTCGACAAGGCGTCGCTCGCCGAAGGACTGCGGCGCGGGGCGGCAGCGCCGGCTGAACCGGCCGGTGCCGCCGCCCGCCGTGCGGTCCGGCACCGTTGTGGCGCCGGACCTTGGCCCTGCCCGTGGGACAGCGAACCGTGTCCGGGAAGGCCCCGGTGAGGCGAGGGACCCGGTGACCCCGGGCCCTCGCCGCGGCCCGTCCCGTCAGCGCGCCACGCTCAGCGACAGCGCGAACCGTCCCTCCTCGTCCGTCCACCACCGGGCCGACTCCAGCCCGGCGGCGTCCAGTTCCTCCCGTACGCGCTCCTTGCGGAACTTCGCCGAGACCTCGGTGCGCAGGTCCTCGCCCGCGCCGAAAACGACGGCGAGATCGAGCGCCGGGATCTTCACCGTCTGCCGGTCGCGCGAGCGCAGGCGCATCTCGATCCACTCGTGTTCGGCGTCCCACACGGCCACATGGTCGAAGGCGGCCGGATCGAAGTCGGCGCCCAGCTCCCGGTTGATGACGGTCAGGACGTTCTTGTTGAACGCGGCCGTCACCCCGGCCGCGTCGTCGTACGCCCGGACCAGCACCTTCTCGTCCTTGACCAGGTCCGTGCCGAGGAGCAGCGCGTCCCCGGGGGCGAGCATCGCCCGTACGGAGGCCAGGAAGGCGGCCCGCTCGGCGGGCAGCAGATTGCCGATCGTGCCGCCGAGGAACGCCACCAGGCGCGGTCCCGGGGTGCCGGGCAGCGTCATGTGGCTGGTGAAGTCGTCGACCAGGGCGTGCACGTTCAGCCCCGGCCGCTCGGCGGCGAGTGCCCGGCCCGCCAGGGTCAGGGCGCTCTCGCTGACGTCGACGGGCACGTACGTGTGCAGCCCGGTCAGGGCGTCGAGCAGATGACGGGTCTTCTCCGAGGAGCCGGAGCCCAGTTCGATGAGGGTACGGGCACCGGACGCCTCGGCGATCTCCCCGGAGCGGGCGAGCAGGATCTCGCGCTCGGCACGCGTCGGGTAGTACTCGGGCAGCCCGGTGATCTCCTCGAACAGCTCACTGCCCCGCGCGTCGTAGAACCACTTCGGCGGCAGCGTCCTGGGGCTGCCGGTCAGGCCCTGGAGGACGTCGGCGCGCAGGGCGGAGTCGGTGGCGTCCTCGGGCAGGGTGCGGGTGAGACGGAACGGACTCACGTGCGGGGCTCCTTCGGTGGTTCCGGTGTGTGCGGTGCCGGTGCGGCGGTGTCCGCCAGGGCGTCGCCCGGCTCCTTGAGCGGGGTGAGCAGCACGTCCGTGCGGCTCGCGGCCAGCAGGGTGCGGTCGGGGACCTCGCACCAGTGCGGATCGTCGTCGTACGGCTCGGAGGCCACGACGGTGCCACCGCCCGGCCGGGCGAGGTACCACAGCGTGTCGCCCCACGCGGTCGCGGTGATCGTGTCGCCCTGGGTGAGCACCAGGTTGAGCCGGGACGCGGGGGCCGCCGCGGCGACCTCCAGCACGGTGTCGGCCAGCGCCTGCCCCTCCTCGTCCCCGGCCCGCAGTCTGGCGAGCACCAGGGCCCACACGAACGCCGAGTCGCTGCGGGCCTCGAGCGACAGCACGTCCTCGGGCGGCAGGGTCGTCACGAGCGGCGCGAGCGTGCCCGGCCAGCCCCGCACGGCCCCGTTGTGGCTGAACAGCCAGGCTCCCGCGGCGAACGGCGCCGCCGCGGCCTCGCCGTCCGCCCCCGCCAGGGTCGCGTCCCGTACGGCCGCGAGCAGCGCCGGGGTGCGGACGACCCGGGCCAGATCGGCGAACGACGGATCTCCCCAGATCGGCCCCGCCCCGCGGTACCGGGCCGGTACCGGGTCCCCCGGCGCGTACCAGCCCACCCCGAAACCGTCGGCGTTGACGGTCCCGTACCGCTGGTGCCGGGGCGCCCACGACTGGCGGTACAGCCCGTGCGGCGGGTCCACGAGGAGCCGGCCGAGCGGCTCCTCGGGCCCCACGTACGCGATGTGACGGCACATCAGACGCTCTCCGAGCGGGCCGTGCGGAACCCGGAGAAGATCTGCCGCCGGACCGGATGGTCCCAGTTGCGGAACGTGCCCCGGCAGGCCACCGCGTCCACCGCGAACGAACCGCCGCGCAGCACCTTGTACCCGGTCCCGAAGAACACCTCCGAGTACTCCTTGTACGGGAATGCCCTGAACCCCGAGTAGGGCAGGAAGTCGCTGGACGTCCACTCCCACACGTCGCCGATCAACTGACGCACCCCGAGCGGCGACTCGCCGGCCGGATAGCTGCCCGCGGGCGCGGGCCGCAGGTGGCGCTGGCCGAGGTTGGCGTGCTCCGGGCCGGGATCGGCGTCGCCCCAGGGATAGCGCGCCGAGCGGTCGCCGGCCGGGTCGTGCCGGGCGGCCTTCTCCCACTCGGCCTCGGTGGGCAGTCGGCGCCCGGCCCAGCGGGCGTACGCGTCCGCCTCGTACCAGCACACGTGCAGCACCGGCTCGTCGGGCGGCACGGCCTCGGTCGCGCCGAAGCGACGCCGCAGCCACCGCCCGCCGTCCCGGCGCCAGAAGAGCGGGGCGGTGACGGAGTTGCGGCGGATGTGGGCCCAGCCCTCCGCGGTCCACCAGCGCGGCTCGTCGTAGCCGCCGTCCTCGATGAACGCCTGGTACGCCGCGTTCGTCACCGGCGTTGTGTCGATGTGGAACGGCGCCACCTCGCGCCGGTGCGCCGGACGTTCGTTGTCCAGCGCCCACGGCTCGTCCGAGGTGCCCATGGTGAACGGGCCGCCCGGGACGAGCACTTCGGACGGGCCGGTGAACAAGGGCACCGGCTGCGGGTCCGGGGCCGTCAGAGCCTGCGGGCCGCTGCGCAGCTGATGGGTGATCAGCATCGTCTCGTCGTGCTGCTGTTCGTGCTGCGCGACCATCCCGAAGGCGAACCCCGCCTCGGTCAGCCGCTCGCCGTGGAACGCGGTGCTCTCGAGCACGTCCAGTGCCCGGCCGCGCACGTCCGAGACGTAGCGGCGAGCCTCCTCGGGAGGCAGCAGCGGCAGCTTCGGCCGCTCGGCACGCGGGTGCTCGAAGGCGTCGTAGACGCTGTCGATCTCGGGCCGTATCGCCTCCTGCCCGCCGACGGCCCGCAGCAGCCACTGTTCCTCCTGGTTGCCTATGTGGGCGAGGTCCCACACCAGCGGCGACATCAGCGGCGAGTGCTGCGCGGTGAGATCGGGCCCGTCGATGCAGCTGGTCAGCAGGGTGGTCCGGTCGCGCGCGGTGATCAGCGAGGCGACCGCGCGCTCGCGCAGGGCTTCGGCGTCGAGGGCGGGGTCGGTCATGAGGAGATGTCCTTCCCGTGCGGATGCGCTCCGCGCGCGTGCGGGCCGGGGGCGTTGGGAGTGCCGGGAGCGCTGTGGGGGTGCGTGCCCGGTGTGCCGTCGGCTCCGGCGCGCCGGGCGTCGAGCAGGTCGTCGGCCGGGCAGCGGCCGCGGGCGACATAGCGGTCCTGGTACGCCGCCACCGCGTCCACGACCTCGGCCGTGGCACCGAGTCCGGGCAGGGCCCGCAGCGCCGCCGAGAAGCAGAGGGCGGCCACCTCGCGCAGCTCCGGGTCGGCCAGGCCGCCACGGGCAGCGTCCCGCCACAGCGGGTTGTGCGGCGCGGGCATGCCATGGGTCCGTTCGGCCAGCGGCTTCACGGCGCGGTAGGCCGTCTCGGAGGCCTCCGGATCGTCGAACAGCGCCGTCGCCACGGCCAGCGGCACGATCCAGCCGTGGTCACCGGGCTGCGCGTCGATCATCCGCAGCTCCAGATGACCGCGCGGCCTGACCGGTGGGAACAGCGTCGTGACGTGGTAGTCGAGGTCCTCCCGGGTGGGTGCCCTCGGCACCCCGGACCTGGTCCACTCGCGGAAGGTCAGCCCGTCCGGCACGTCCCACGGCCCGCTGTCCTGCCGTATGCACATCACCGGCGCGTCCAGGACGTGCCGGGTCCAGGCGCCGCGCGGATCGGCGTCCAGCACGGGGCCGCCCGCGCGGCCGGTGCCGATCTGAGCCCAGCGCAGCTGCCGGGTGGACAGCCAGCCGGTGGGCCGGTGCCCGGCCAGCGGGGAGTTGGCGAACGCGGCCACCAGCACCGCGCCCAGCTGGTGCGCCAGCCACCAGCGCCGCACATGACCGAGGGTGCCGGGTTCCTCGTACCCGGCGTCCAGGCACACCTGCACGGAGGCCGAGGTGCACATCATGGCGCGGCCGGCGGGGCCGGTGCGGTCGAGACAGGCCTCCATGGCGTCGTAGCGCGGTTCGCGCAGGAACCGGCGCGGTGTGTGCCAGGGGTCGTGGCCGAAGCCGACGAGGCCGAGACCGTCTTCGCGGAGTACCGCGCGGACGGCGTCGAGGTCGGCGCGGACGGTGCCGACGCACTCCATGAGGGAGGCGGCGGGCTGCGAGCTGAGCTCCAGCTGGCCTCCGGGTTCGACGGTGAGCGCCGAGTTCAGGGGCACGGTCCGCAGAGCGGCGTAGGCCGCTTCGAGTCGTTCGGACGTCACGGGGAGCTGCGGGGCCCGCAGCTCGTGGACCAGCCATTCCACCTCCACACCGAGGCGGCGCGGTGGTCCGGTCTTGAAGCAGATGCCCCGTACGAGGGCCTCCACTTCGGCTTCGGTGACGGCGGGGCGTGGCTCGATACAGCCATTTGCCGAATCGGACATGTGGGAATCCTCCTGAGATACCACCATGTCGCCGGCCCGGGGTCTTTTGCCGGGCAGGCATCAACTCGTCCAGCCAAAACCCTCACGACGTCCGGCACAAGGGCGCCTGGCGGGCGCTCCGGGCCGGTAATCTCTCCTCCCCGCCCGTTTCCGAGGGCTTTTCCCTCGCCTCCCGGGCCTTCCGCGGGGGGAAAACTCCGTTGCGTCGTCCCCTCAGCATCGCTCACGATGCTTCCATGAGCACGACGGGGGAAAGATCGGGCGACCTGCCGGCGAAGACCACGGGGGCGATCGCGGGGCGCGCGGTCACGGCGCGTACGGGGGTCGCGGCGTGAGCGCGCGTCTGCGCGGCATCGCGCGGGAGACCGAGCGGATCGTGGCGTCGGGAGGCTACCGCGCTGCGGCCGACGGCCACGAGGTGCGCCTGGCGGCGGCGGTCGGGGCCGCGCAGGACGGTACGCGGATGTACGGGCCGAAGCCGCTGCGGGTGCGGGTCCCGGCACATGTGCCGGTGCCGGCTCTCGCCCCGTTCGCGGCTCCGGTGCGCCCTTCGGGGCCGGCGCCGGACCGGGACCCGGCTCCAGGCGGCGGCGGGCCCCCGTCCTCGTCCTTCCGGCCGGTGGGGGCCCGCATCGAGGTCACCGGGGAGAGCAGCCTGGAGGCCGCGCGCCGGCTCACGGGAGAGGGGGACGGCACGCACGGCGTTCCCGCGGTGCTGAATTTCGCCTCCGCGCGCAATCCCGGTGGCGGCTATCTCAACGGTGCCCAGGCACAGGAAGAGGCGCTGTGCCGAGCCTCCGCCCTGTACGTCTGCCTGTTGCGGGCAGCCGAGTTCTACGATCACCACCGGACGCACCGCGACCCGTTCTACACCGATCGTGTGATCCACTCGCCCGCCGTGCCCGTCTTCCGCGACGATCGCGGCCGGCTCCTCGACGCGCCGTTCCCCGTCGGCTTCCTCACCTCGGCCGCGCCGAACGCCGGCGTGATCCTGCGGACCGCACCGGAGCGCGCGCCCGAGCTGCCCCACGCCCTGGCGGTCAGGGCGGAGAGGGTGCTGGAGACCGCCGTCGCCCACGGCTACCGGCGGCTGGTGCTGGGCGCCTGGGGCTGCGGGGTCTTCCGGAACGACCCCACGCAGGTGGCGGCCGCGTTCCGGGCGCTGCTGGAGCCGGGCGGACGGTTCGCCGGAGCGTTCGAGCACGTGGTGTTCGGGATTCTGGACCGGACACGCGGAAGCGAGGTCCGCACGGCGTTCGAGCGGACCTTCGCGGACCTGGCGCCGGCTTCTTGAGGGACCGGGCAGCCGATCGGGTGAGGGTCAGTTCCAGCCGTACCGCTCGCGCAGCCGGTGACGCACCAGGTTGAACCGCATCCGGTCCAGGGCGCACGCCTCGCGGCGCATGCCGTCCTCGTGCAGCCGCAGCACCCGGTCGACGGCGACCCACGAATCGCGGCCCGAGCGGTCCCACGGCCCGCTCCCGATGGGCACCCAGTCCCGGTCCCCGTTGCGCTGCTTGCTCGACAGCTGCACCGCGAGGAAGGTCCCGGCCGGCTCCCGCGCGACCACGAGTACCGGACGGTCCTTGCCCCGGCCGTCGTTCTCCTCGTAGGGCACCCAGGTCCAGACTATTTCCCCCGGGTCGGGGTCACCGTCGTGTTCGGGCGAGTATTCCGTGCGTACCCGGCCCACCTCGCCGGGCTCGGCCTCCGTGGTGGCGGTGGGGCCGAGGCGGCCGGGGACTTCATCAGTGCTGTACTCGGTCACAGGCCGTACCGTACGGGACGCCACCGGGACCGTGATCGACTGCCGTGCCCGGCAAGGGCGTCGTACGGTTCCCGGCGGACGTGGCGCACGGGGCGCACGTGGTGGAAGGGCCGTGCGGTGGAAGGGTCACGCTGTGCCGTGCACGCGCGCACCCGCGAGTTCCCTGCCCGAGACCATCCCGGCCTCGATCCGTACGAACACCCCGTCCCGCATCGGCATCCAGGAATCGGGACCGGTCCGCAGCAGCCGCTCGTGCTCGGCGGGATCGGTCACCACCGCGGCCCGGCCCGTGACCACCACGCTCCATCCGGCCCGGTGCTCGGCATGGAACTCGTCGGCCTCGAAGGCCACCACGACCCCGTCGATCGCACGCACCAGGTCGGAGTCCCGCGAGGTGCACAGCAGCACGGAGGAGTCGGTGTCCAGGGAGAAATTGACGGGCAGGACGGCGGGCAGCGCCTGCCGGGTGTACACGACGCGACCGACCGGCGCCTTGGCCAGCAGGCGCAGGCACTCCTGGCGCTCGAGTGCACGGAAACCATCGCTCTGGAACATCAGTCCATGGTCGGGGGTCGATCCCGGCCGGGCTAGGGCCAGACGGCCCTGATGAGCCACCGGCGTCCGGAGAGCGGGTGTCGGTGCGTGAAAACGGTACGGGTGGGTACCCCGGGGGCCGGTGGGGTCCGGCAGGGACGGCCGGGCCCTGCCGTCGGATCCTGTTCGAGTGGGGGTGGCCAAAGGGGAACCGGTGGCATGGGCGATACCGCGCTGATCGTCATCGACATGATCAACACCTATGACCACCCGGACGCCGAGCTGCTGATGCCGTCCGCGGAGTCGGTCGTACCGGTCATCTCGGGCCTGCTGGACCGGGCGCGGCAGCGGGACGTCCCGGTGATCTACGTCAACGACAACTTCGGAGAGTGGCGGTCGCACCACGGTGAGCTGCTCGACAAGGCGCTCGCAGGGCCCCATGCGCACCTCGTCGAACCACTGCGGCCGACCGACTCCTCACTCTTCGTGGTCAAGGCCCGCCACTCGATCTTCTTCGAGACGCCGCTGCACTATCTCCTCCACGAGCAGGGCGTCGACCGGCTCGTCCTGTGCGGCCAGGTGACGGAGCAGTGTGTGCTGTACTCCGCGCTGGACGCCCACATCCGCCACCTCGACGTGGTGGTCCCGCGTGACGCCGTCGCCCATATACACGCCGACCTGGCGAATGCCGCCCTGCGGATGATGGAACGCAACATGAACGCACACGTGTGCGACAGCGGCGACCTGTGGGCGGAGTGACGGCGCCGGTCGTCTCGTCGACGCGGGGCCAGGACGTGTCGCCCCGCGCGACACTGGCCGTATGGCGCGTACCCCAGGCCCTCCCGCTGCTTCCTCCC
>NZ_LIQT01000567.1 GCF_001418415.1 Streptomyces hirsutus | reverse complement strand
CCCGCCCGTCCGCCGCCGGCGCCGTGGGGCTCAGTCGCCCTTGACGGTGACCTTCTCGTCGTTGTTCAGCTGGTTCACCAGCTGCTTGACCTTCGCCTTGTCCCAGAGCAGGTTGCCGCCCGAGGAACCCGCGAGGGGCATGTTCAGGGAGGTGCCGTCACCGCCGCTGACGCCCTTCATCGCCCAGAACATGCCGGCCAGGTCGAACAGGCCCATCTCCTCGTCGACGATCAGCGAGTCCAGCCCCGCGCCCATGGTCGGGTACAGCTTGAACGGGTTCAGGACCGTGCCCGGCGTCGCCACCTGGCTCGCGAGGGCGGAGAGGAACTTCTGCTGGTTCTTCGTACGGTCCAGGTCGGAACCGGCCAGCGCGTACCGGGTGCGGACGAAGGCGAGGGCCTCCTCGCCGTTCAGCGTCTGCTTGCCCTTCTTGAAGTCGGCCCCGGACTTGGTGTCCTTGATGTCCTGCGGGATGTCCATCTCCACGCCGCCGACCGCGTCCACGATGTTCGCGAAGCCGGCGAAGCCGATCTCCACGTAGTGGTCGATGTGCAGGCCGGTGTTGAACTCGACCGTACGGACCAGGAGTTCGGGCCCGTCCTCGGCGTAGGCGGCGTTCAGCTTCACCTGCCGGCCCGTGCCCTGGAACGTCTTGCCGGACTCGGAGCCCTTGAAGGTGGGTATCTCCACGTTCGAGTCGCGGGGCAGCGAGATCAGGGTGGGGCCGTTGCTGCCGGTGTGCAGGATCATCATGGAGTCCGTGCGCTTGCCCTCGGCCGACCCGGTGCGCAGCTTCTTCTTCTGCTCGTCGGTCAGCCCGGCCCGGCTGTCGGAGCCGACGATCAGGTAGTTCGTGCCCTCGCCCGCCTCCGGCCGGTCGAGCACGATCGACAGGTCGACCTCGCGGTTGAGCTTCGAGTCGGCCCAGAAGTAGGTGCCCACGGTCGTCACGATCAGCACGGCCGCGACCGTGATCGACGTCACCTTGATCCGGCGGCGCCAGTCCGGCGCGGGACGCTGTGCGTAGCGGCCGTCGCCGCCCGGACCGCCGGGACCGCCGCCGCCCGGGGAGCCGTAGACCTGGCCCGTGTTGTAGTCGTCGTAGCCGCCGCCGTGCCCGCTGCCGTCCACGTAGGACGGCTGCTGCGGCACCGAGCCGCCGTAGGCTCCCTGGCCGGGCGGGGCCACCGGGCCGCGGCGGACCTGGCGCATGACGCGGGCGCTCTCGGGCTGTGCGCTCGCGCTCCCGTGTCCGTAGCGGGGGCCGCGGTTGTCGTTGGGCCGTGCCTCGGGCCATTCAGTCATGCGCAACAGTGTGCAGGTCCGGGCCGTGCGCCGTACCAGTCCTCGGGAAATAGGAGCAGCGCTGTTGCGAAGCTGACACAAAATTCCCGGCTGCCGCCTCGGCATAAGGTGGAGGCCATGACAGATCAGGCTCCGGCCCCACTCGCGGAGAGTCCCGACATTCCGGGCAAGCCCGTCTCGGCGTCGCGGACGACCCTCAGCCACATCATGACCCACAACGACACCAACCTCCTGGGCACGGTGCACGGTGGCGTGATCATGAAACTCGTCGACGACGCGGCGGGCGCGGTCGCCGGCCGGCACTCCGGCGGTCCCGCCGTCACCGCGTCGATGGACGAGATGGCCTTCCTCGAACCGGTCCGTGTCGGCGACCTGGTCCACGTCAAGGCACAGGTCAACTGGACCGGCCGGACGTCCATGGAGGTCGGTGTGCGCGTCCTGGCCGAGCGGTGGAACGAGTCCGCCCCGGCCACCCAGGTCGGCTCGGCGTATCTCGTCTTCGCGGCCGTCGACGCGGACGGCAGGCCGCGCCGCGTGCCGCCGGTGATATCGGAGACCGAGCGGGACCGGCGCCGCAACCAGGAGGCCCAGATCCGCCGCACCCACCGCCTGGCCCGCCGCCGGGCGATCGTGGAGCTGCGCGAGAAGCGGGCGGCGGACGGGATCGAGGACTGACCACCCGGCGCCCTCGCGGCCCCGGCAGCCCTTGCGGCCCGGGGCCGGGGTCCTCTCCGGATCGGGCCGGACCCGTGAGCCCGGCACGATCCGAACGCCGTCGGGCGCCAGGCGCCAGCCCCTACGAGCAGCCCACCTCGTCGCCCCGCACCACCCCGAACTCGCCCTTCCCGGGGTCCTCGGCCCGGACCTTGCGGACCTTCTCGAAGTCGGTGCCGGCGATCACCCTCAGCGTGGCGCCCTGGCCCTTGACCGCACGCAGCTCGCTGCCCGGCAGGGCGGCGGCGAGGGACTTCGCGGAGCGGTCCCAGCGGGGGTCGTAGGCGACGACGGTCCGCCGCACGGAGCGGTCCGCCGCGTTGACCGGAACGTGGGTGGTGTGGAAACCGGTGGCCGCGAGGGCCGCGTCCACCCGGCGGCCGAGGCCCTCCGTCTCCGTGCCGTTCTCGACCTGGACGCGGATCTGCCGGGGGTCCACCGGCACGCGCCGGGCCGCGTCGGGTGACGGGCGCGTGGAGAGCGGCTTGTCCTCGCGCAGCGCCGCGAAGATGTTCTCGGACTTCTCGGGGTCCCACTTCAGCGTCGACCCGATGCCCTTGACCGTGTGCCCCTGCTTGTCGAGCGGCACGGTGGTGAACTCGGACGAGGCGGGCGAGAAGTTGCGCAGCGCCCGCCCCAGGCCGAGCAGTTCGCCGGTGCCGAAGTCCTTGTCGGCGCGGACCGAGCCGAGCACGGCACGGGTCACGTCCCGGAACTTCATCGGGTTCAGCACGATCCCGGAGGACGTGGCCCGGTCCAGCAGGGCGGCCATGAAGTGCTGTTGCCGTTTCATCCGGCCGAGGTCGGCGGCGGCGTCGACGTACCGGGCGCGCACGTACTGCAGGGCCTCGCCGCCCCCCAGGGTGTGCCGGCCGGCCGGCA
>NZ_LIQT01000566.1 GCF_001418415.1 Streptomyces hirsutus | reverse complement strand
GCGGACGGGGACACGGGCCGGGCGACCCGGCCTCGTGGGCGGTGGGGGGTGCGGCGTAACGTGGTTGCTGTGCGGGCCCGAGTCCCGGCCGGCGCAGGACGGTCGGAGGCAGGGAGAGTCCGATTCGGGCGGATGGTGGAATGCGATGCGGAAGCAGCATGGCAACGGCGGCGTCCAGGTGTTCCGGATCACCGGCGCCAGAACGGGCCTTCAGGAGGATGTGCGCGGGCGGCAGCGCCGGTACGTGATCTCGATGATCGTTCGTACGATTTCGGTCGTCCTCGCGGCCACCCTCTGGAACGTGGAACGGCACGTCGCGATCGTGGCGCTGGCTCTCGGCATGCTGCTGCCGTACATCGCGGTGGTGATCGCCAACGCCGGGCGCGAAAACACGCCGTCACTGCCGTCGACTTATCTGACGCCGCAGATGCGACCGATGATCACATCTTCACGGACGAATGACGGTCCGGCGGAATCCGGGGCGGAAGATGTGACGCCCGAGCCCACGCCCGGCGCACGAACAGAGCGGCCCGAGCCGTCATGGCCTTCGAGACATGACCATGACCGGGCGTAAGCGGAAGACGTTAACCCGCCAAGCTCAAGAAAAGCTCAGATCAATCATGTTGTTCCGGTGCCGGGGGCGGGGTGACCCGTGACATACTTCGTACGCGCTCCGCATCCCCCGTCGGAGCGACGGACCGACGCCGGGCAGCTCCCCCCGTGGCTGCTCGGCGTCGCCTTTTCCTCCGCTTTCACCCTTTCGTGCGGGACGTCGCACTGCGCCGACCGGGTTAGGGTCGGCGGTGTGATGGACCCTGATCCCGAGACGCCGATCTGTTCCGCGAAGGGCTGCCGTGCCGCCGCCGTGTGGGTGCTCGCCTGGAACAACCCGAAGCTGCACACGCCGGAGCGCCGCAAGACCTGGCTCGCGTGCGAGGAGCACCGGGAGCACCTGTCGCAGTTCCTCGGTGTGCGCGGGTTCCTGAAGGACGTCGTGCGCTTCGAGGAGTGGAAGGCGCCCGAAGGGGCGTAGGGCCCAGGCCGCTCCGCGAGCCGCCCGGGCCCTCCCGGCGGCCCTCAGCCGCCGATCGCCGACATCGGGCGGTCCGGCTGCACGAAGGACGGGTCGTCGAGGCCGGCGCCCGCCTTCTTGCCCCACATCGCCAGTTTCCAGATCCGGGCGATCTCCTCGTCGGGGGCGTCGGAGCGCAGGGCGGCGCGCAGGTCCGTCTCCTCGGTGGCGAACAGGCACGTGCGTATCTGTCCGTCGGCGGTGAGGCGGGTGCGGTCGCAGGCCGCGCAGAACGGCCGGGTGACGGAGGCGATGACGCCCACGCGGTGCGGGCCGCCGTCCACCAGCCAGCGCTCGGCCGGGGCCGACCCCCGGGCCTCGTCGCCCTCGGGGGTCAGCTCGAAACGGGTGCGCAGGGAGGTGAGGATGTCGCCTGCGGTGATCATGCCGTCGCGCTTCCAGCCGTGCTGGGCGTCCAGGGGCATCTGCTCGATGAACCGCAGCTCGTAGTCGTGCTCCACGGCCCAGGCGAGCAGGTCGGGGGCCTCGTCGTCGTTGAGCCCGGGCATCAGGACCGAGTTGACCTTCACCGGGGTCAGGCCGGCCTCGCGGGCCGCGTACAGGCCGTCGAGCACGTCCTGGTGGCGGTTGCGGCGGGTGAGGGTCTTGAAGACGTCCGGACGGAGCGTGTCCAGGGAGACGTTGACCCGGTCCAGGCCGGCCTTCCTCAGGGCCTCCGCCGTGCGCCGCAGGCCGATGCCGTTGGTGGTGAGGGACATCTGGGGGCGGGGCTCCAGGGCGGCGACGCGCTCGACGATGCCGACCAGGCCGGGGCGGAGCAGGGGCTCACCGCCGGTGAAGCGGACCTCCTCGATGCCGAGGGAGGTGACGGCGATGTCGACGAGGCGGACGATCTCGTCGTCCGTCAGCAGGTCGGGTTTGGCCAGCCACTGCAGGCCCTCCTCGGGCATGCAGTAGGTGCACCGCAGATTGCATCGGTCGGTCAGTGACACCCTCAGGTCGGTGGCCACCCGGCCGTACGTGTCGATGAGCACGTGGGCCCCCTCCCTCCACTCGGATCACTCATGCTCCGTACATGTGAGCCTACGTGACGCCACCGACAAGCCACAGCGCCCCGATGTCACGAAATGCACGACGGCCGCGTCGCGGGAACCTTCGGGGTGGTTCCCGCGACGCGGCCGAAAGGGGGGTCGACCGGGTCGGTCAGTGGGCGCCGGTGCCGGTCAGCGACCGGACCTCCAGCTCCGCGAACTTCTTGACGTCGGGCTCCTCCTTCGACAGGACGGTGCCGAGCCAGCCCATCAGGAAGCCGAACGGGATGGAGATGATGCCCGGGTTCTTCAGCGGGAACCAGGCGAAGTCGACGTCGGGGAACATCGCCTTGGGGTCGCCGGAGACGACGGGCGAGAACAGCACCAGGCCGACGGCCACGATGAGACCGCCGTAGATCGACCACAGGGCGCCCTGGGTGGTGAACCGCTTCCAGAACAGGCTGTAGAGGATCGTCGGCAGGTTGGCGGAGGCGGCGACCGCGAAGGCCAGCGCGACCAGACCGGCCACGTTCAGGTCGCGGGCGAGGGCGCCCAGACCGATGGAGACGACGCCGATGAAGATGGTCGCCCAGCGAGCCGCGCGGACCTCCTCCGCACCGGTGGCCTTCCCCTTGCGGATGACGTTGGCGTAGATGTCGTGCGCGAAGGAGGACGACGAGGCGAGGGTGAGGCCGGCGACCACGGCGAGGATCGTGGCGAAGGCGACCGCCGAGATGGTGGCGAGCAGGATCGCGCCCCAGGTGGAGTCGACGCCGCCCAGGTGCAGGGCGAGCAGCGGGGCGGCCGTGTTGCCGGACGGGTTCGAGGCGATGATCTCGTCCCGCGAGATGAGCGCGGCGGCGCCGAAGCCGAGCGCGATGGTCATCAGGTAGAAGCCGCCGATGATGCCGATGGCCCAGTTCACGGACTTACGGGCGGCCTTGGCATTGGGCACCGTGTAGAAGCGGATCAGGATGTGCGGCAGGCCGGCGGTGCCGAGCACCAGGGCGATGCCGAGGGAGATGAAGTCCAGCTTGGTGGTGCCGCTCGCGCCGTACTGCAGGCCGGGCTCCAGGAAGGACGCGCCCGCGCCGCTGTTGTCGGCGGCCTTGCCCAGCAGGTCGGAGATGTTGAAGTTGAACTTCAGCAGCACCAGGAAGGTGATCAGGATGGTGCCGCCGATGAGGAGCACGGCCTTGACCATCTGCACCCAGGTGGTGCCCTTCATGCCGCCGATGGAGACGTACACGACCATCAGGACGCCGACCAGGGCGACGATCAGGATCTTGCCGGCGTCGGAGGTGATGCCGAGCAGCAGCGAGACGAGCACGCCGGCGCCCGCCATCTGGGCCAGCAGGTAGAAGATCGAGACGACGATGGTGGAGGTGCCGGCGGCGGTGCGCACGGGCCGCTGGCGCATGCGGTAGGCGAGGACGTCACCCATGGTGTAGCGGCCGGAGTTCCGCAGGGGCTCGGCGACCAGGAGCAGGGCGACCAGCCAGGCGACGAGGAACCCGATGGAATAGAGGAAGCCGTCGTAGCCGAAGAGGGCGATGGCACCCGCGATGCCGAGGAAGGACGCGGCCGACATGTAGTCGCCGGAGACCGCCAGTCCGTTCTGGAAGGCGCTGAACTGGCGTCCGCCCGCGTAGAAGTCGGCGGCGTCCTTGGTCTGCCGGCCCGCCCACACGGTGATGCCGAGGGTCGCGAGGACGAACAGCGCGAACAGGGTGATGATGAGCGGGCGGTGCTCGCTCGCCTCGTTCGCGGCGAGCTGGATGTGGGTGATCGAGGGGCTCATGCGCCGCCCTCCATACGCGTCTTGATGGCCTCGGCCTTGGGGTCGAGCTGGGTGGCGGCGTGCCGCGAGTACCACCATGCGATGAGGAACGTGGTGATGAACTGCAGGACACCGAAGACGAAGGCGACGTTGATGTTGCCGAACAGCTTGGTGCCCATGAAGCCGCCCGCGTAGTTCGAGAGCAGCACGTACAGCAGGTACCAGATGATGAAGCCGACGGTCAGGGGGAAGGCGAAGGAGCGGTAGGAGCGGCGCAGTTCACCGAACTCAGCGCTCTCCTGCACCTCGGTGAACTCCTCGGGTGTGGGGAGTTTGTGCTGCTCTGCTGAGGGGGGCGGTGCTTCGGCGGCCACGAAGTCTCCTCGCGTTACGGACGGGTTCGGACGGGGACGGGGGCGAGTGTCCTCGCGCTCCCTGCACATCGTCACGGCGCCACGCGAGGACCGGTTCAACCCCGCGTGCTTCTTTTGCGCGGACGTTCACCGAAGACACGGCCGAGAAAACATTGCTGCCCGGCGAGCGCGCGGGATAGCTTCGCCCTGCACCACCCGTCATGTACCTGCCCGAGCACCACCTGTGCCTCGGGCCGGTTTTGTTTCCGGATGATGTGGAGATCCCATGGCCCATCTGCGTTCCAGACGCCGGCTCGCCCTCGCCGTGCCCGTCGCGCTGTCCCTGACCGTCTCGCTCGGCTTCCTGCCGGCGACGGCCTCGGCGACTCCGCAGGCGGCATCGACGGCAGCTGAACGGGCGAACGAGCAGGCGACGGAGCGGGCGACGGACGCCCCCGTTCTGGCGTACGTCGTCAACACCAGGACGGACCCCCGCACGATCGCGTCGGTGGAGAAGGCGGTCGCCGCGGCCGGCGGAACCGTCGTGATCACGTACGACCGGATCGGTGTGATCGTCGTCCACTCGGCGAACCCCGGCTTCGCCCAGGAGATGCGCGCCGTGCGCGGGGTGCAGTCGGCCGGTGCGACCCGCACCGCACCGCTGGTCCCCGCGGGGACCACGGACGAGGGCGCGGCGGACTACGTGACGGCCGAGGAGGCCGCCAGGACGCGGGCCGTCTCCGCGCGGACCCCCGGCAGCGAGCCCCTCGAGGCCGACCAGTGGGACCTGCGCGCGATCGGCGCCGACAAGGCGGCGCAGATCAACCCGGGCAGCCGCAAGGTCACCGTCGCCGTGATCGACACCGGCGTGGACGACTCCCACCCCGACCTCGAGCCGAACTTCTCCGCCGCCCAGTCGGCCAACTGCGTCGGCGGCAAGGCGGACACCAGTGAGGGCGCCTGGCGCCCGTACACGGACGAGGACTACCACGGCACCCACGTGGCCGGTGAGATCGCCGCGGCCCGCAACGGCATCGGCGTCGCCGGTGTCGCGCCCGGCGTCAAGGTCGCGTCCATCAAGGTGAGCGACCCGGACAACGGGCTGTTCTACCCGGAGAACGTCGTCTGCGCCTTCGTGTTCGCCGCCGACCACGGCGTGGAGATCACGAACAACAGCTACTACGTCGACCCGTGGCTCTACAACTGCGTGAACGACCCGGACCAGCGGGCGATCGTCGACGCGGTCAACCGGGCCCAGAAGTACGCCCAGTTCAAGGGCACCCTGCACGTCTCGTCGGCCGGGAACTCCAACCACGACCTGGCCTCGGACGCGATCGACGACGCCTCCAGCCCCAACGACACCACGCCGGTCGAGCGCACCATCGACCCGTCCGAGTGCCTCGACCTGCCGACCCAGCTCCCGGGCGTGGTCACGGTCAGCGCGACGGGCGTGCAGAACCTCAAGTCGTACTACTCCACGTACGGCAAGGGGGTCGTCGACGTGGCCGCGCCCGGCGGTGACGGGCGCTACCAGACGCCCGACACCCCGTCGAAGAACGGCCGCATCCTGTCCACCATGCCGAACGGCCAGTACGCCTTCCTGCAGGGCACGTCGATGGCCGCGCCGCACGTCGCCGGTGTCGCCGCGCTGCTGAAGTCCAGGTACCCGTGGGCGCCCCCGGCCCAGTTGCAGGCGCTGCTGAAGGCGCAGGCGAACAACCCGGGCTGCCCGGAGTCGTACGACCAGAACGGCGACGGCGTGCAGGACGCGACGTGCGAGGGCGGCAGCCGGGTCAACGGCTTCTACGGCCACGGCATCGTCGACGCGCTGCGCGCGGTGAAGCGCTGACGCGGTGAAGCAGTGAAGCAGTGAAGCAGTGACGCGGTGAAGCGCTGACGCGGTGACGCGGTGACGCGTTCTTCGTCCTGCGAGGTCTGCGGGTGAGCGGGAGGGGCCGGACGGTCATTCGTCCGGCCCCTTCCGCTGCCGGTCGGCCGATACCGCATAGTGCACCCATGACCGACACCGACCGTCCCTCCCCCGGCTCCTTCGCCGGCCCCGGCCCCGGCCTCACCGCCGCCTGGTCCTCGTTGGGCGGAGACCCGGCTCTCCTCGCACGCGTGACGACCGTCGAGCGGTCCGAGGCGCTTCCCGCGCGGCTGCCGGTACGGGAGGTGGCGCGCGCCTGCGTGGGCGCGTGCGCGCTGGCCGCGGCCGAACTGGGCGCGCGACGGGCGGGACCCGCCCGCCCCGGTCGTCCCCCGGGCCCCGGAGTGCCCGCCGTGCGGGTGGACGACGGAGCGGTGGCGGCGGCGTTCGTCAGTGAGCGGCATCTGCTGGTCGACGGGCGGGCTCCGGTGTCCTTCGCCCCGCTGTCGCGCTTCTGGCGCACTGCGGACGGGTGGGTGCGCACGCACGCCAACTACCCGCACCACCGGGCCCGGCTGCTCGCCGCGCTGGGTACGTCCGACGACCCGGAGAAGGTGGCGGCGGCGCTCGCCGAGCGGTCGGCCGCGGAGGTCGAGGAGACCGTGTACGCCGCCGGGGGCCTCGCCGTCGCGCTGCGGACGCCCGCCGAGTGGGCGGCGCACGAGCAGGCGGCGACGGTGGCGCGGCGCCCGCTGGTGGAGCGCGGGTGGCTGGATTCCGCCCCCGCGCGGACACTCACCCCCGTGGACCGTGACCCCCTGCTGCCCGCCGCGGGACTGCGGGTGCTGGATCTGACCCGGGTCGTCGCGGGCCCCGTCGCCACCCGCACGCTCGCCCTGCTCGGCGCGGACGTGCTGCGTCTGGACCCGCCGGGGCTGCCCGAACTCTCCGACCAGCACACCGACACGGGGTTCGGGAAGCGTTCGGCCCTGCTGGATCTGCCGGCCGGCCGGGACACGTTCGAGGAACTGCTCGCGGCGGCGGACGTGGTGGTCACCGGGTACCGGCCGGGGTCCCTGGACCGCCTGGGGCTGAGCCCCGAGGCACTGGCCGAGCGCCGGCCCGGAGTGGTCGTGGCCCAACTGTCGGCGTGGGGGGCGTACGGGCCGTGGGGCGGCCGGCGCGGCTTCGACAGTCTGGTGCAGGCGGCCACGGGCATCGCGGTGAACGAGGGTTCGGCCGGGCGGCCGGGGGCGCTCCCGGCGCAGGCCCTCGACCACGGCACCGGGTATCTGCTGGCGGCGGCGGTGCTTCGGGCCCTGGCCGAACAGGCGGACGAGGGCGGCAGCCGGTTCGTCCGCCTGGCGCTGGCGCGGACGGCGGCCTGGCTGCTGGAGGGAGCCGCGCCCACGCGTGCGCCGGGCGGCGACCGGACCGCGGCAGCCCCCGGTCCCGCCTCCGCCTCCGTCTCCGTGAGCC
>NZ_LIQT01000565.1 GCF_001418415.1 Streptomyces hirsutus | reverse complement strand
CCCGGGCTGTGGAGCGCTTGTGCCGGTGTGGGCGTCGACGCGATCGCCGTCGTCGGCCGGCTGTTCGTCGCTCCGTCGGCCCGGGGCCACGGGAGCGGTGCGTCGCCGATGGTGCGTGCCGTCGCGGAAGCCCGGGGCCGCGGCCCGCATCCGGTGCCCGACGTGGCGGCTTCCGGTACCGCGGCGGCTCCGGACGAGCGGCTCGGCCGGCGGTCGCCGGTCACGGTCGAACGGCGGTGGAGCCGGAGCAGAGGGGGGCCGTCCGGTGTGACGCGGCGGCGGCTCCGGACCGCTGACGCAGCCACTCGTCGTCCGGTCGCACCCGTGAGGCGCCCATCGGCGCCCCTCAGCCCTCCCGGTGGTCCCGCAGGAGCCGCTGGATCTCGGCCAGGGTCTCCTTGTCGGGGCCCCGGCCTCCGGCCGTCAGGGCGTCCAGGCGTTCGGCGGTGCGGAGGTCGTAGGCGCGTTCCTCGTCCTCGCCGGGTACGGCGGCGTACGTCTCCTCGTCCGCGAAGCCGATGACGACGTCGACCGCCTTGGCGATGATCCAGGTCAGGATGAAGGAGAACGCGGCGACGGCGAGGATGGCGACGATCTGCCGCCAGAGCAGGGAGAGGCCGCCCCCGTAGAAGAGGCCTTCCTTGCCGCTGACGTTCGCCGTGGCGAACAGGCCGACCATGAGCAGTCCGACGAGGCCGCCCGCGCCGTGCACACCGACCACGTCGAGCGTGTCGTCCACGTTCAGGCGGTACTTGAGGGTGACGGCGTACGCGCAGACCGCACCGGCGACGAGCCCGGTGATCAGCGCGCCGGTGGGGTCGATCTCGCCGCACGCGGGGGTGATGGCCACCATGCCGGCCACCGCACCCGAGCCCACGCCCATCATGGTGACCTTGCGGGTGCGCCAGTACTCCACCAGCGGCCAGGTGACCATGGCTCCGGCCGCGCCGAGCTGGGTGTTGATGAACGCCGTGGCGGCGGTGCCGGTGTCGCGGACCGCCGACCCGGCGTTGAAGGCCAGCCAGCCGAACCACAGCAGGGCCACACCGATCATGACCAGGGGGATGTTGTTGGGCCTCGGCTCCTTGCGGCGGAAGTCCGCCGGGCCCCTGATGACCAGGGCCACGGCCAGTCCGGCGATGCCCGAGTTGAGTTCCACCGGCAGACCGCCGGCGAAGTCCAGGGCGCCCAGGTGCTTGGTGATCCAGCCGTCCTCCGTGTCGAAGACCCAGTGCGCGGCCGGCACGTACACGATCAGCAGCCACAGCGACGAGAAGACCAGCCACCCGCGCATCGTCGCGCGGCCGGCGATGGATCCGCTGATCAGCGCCACCGTGACGATGGCGAAGCCCATCTGGAAGGTGGTGTAGACGTAGGTGGGGATGGACCCGGTCAGGGTGTTCGGCTCGATGCCCCGCAGAAAGGCGTGGTCCAGGTTGCCGATGAGGCCGGCGCCGCCCACGTCCGGACCGAAGACGAGCGAGTACCCGACGATGTACCAGAGGATGCTCACGAAGCACAGCGAGGCGAAGCTCATCTTGAGCATCACCAGGATGTGCTTCGTGCGGACCATGCCGCCGTAGAAGAAGGCGAGGGCGGGGGTCATCAGCAGCACCATCGCGGCTGCGGCCAGCATCCAGGCGGTGTCGCCGGAGTCGTAGCCGGGCGGCATGGGGGCGGGTGCGGTGATCACGGGCATGGTCTCCTGGTCGCGTCGGGGTGCGCTACGGCTTGCGCAGGTCGGGGGCGGGGTGGCCGGTGAGCAGCCGTCGTACGGCGTCCCACCCGGCGCGGACGGCCTCGGCGACACGGGGCTGTTCATGGCCGAGGATCCGCACCCAGGCCCCGCAGTCCTCCGGCAGCACGCTCGTCCCGTGCAGCACCTCACGGCCCGTCAGGGCCCGGTGCAGGGTGTCGGCGATCTCGGCGGCGGGGCGCCGGTTGCTCACCACGAACAGCGAGGCGACGTGGTCGTGCCCGGCGAAGACGCCCGGCCCGGTCACCCCTCCGTGCCGTTCCGGCCGCAGCCGCAGGGTGTCCACCGCCAGCGGCGTCCCGTCGGGCCGGCGGATCTCCAGGTCGTTGGTGAGCACGGTGTAGGCGTGCCGCTCGCCGTGGGCGATCCGGCCCGCCGTGACCGTTTCCGCGTACACCACCGTGGCGTTCTCGTCGACGGTGAGCACCGCGTCCTGGTGGAAGCGGGCCCCCGTGAAGGGGATCAGCGGATCGGGCAGGTACTCGACGTAGGCGCCGTCGGCAGCGGTCAGGTGGATGCGCTGCGTCGCGTAGTCGTGTTCCATCCGGTAGACCTTGGTGGCCGCCTGCGTGGTGACCAGGACCTGGGTTCCCGGACCGCACCGGAAGTCCTGGCGGTAGCGGTCGGCCTGGGCGATGCCGCCGCCCGTGGCCATCACGTAGGTGAACGCCATGCCGGGCAGCGCCGGGTCGACGTAGAGCGGGCGCATGATCTCCAGGGGCGACTTCTGGTACCGCTCGGCCAGTTCCGTCCGGTCCCCGCGGAGGACGAATCCGAGATCGAGGATGCCGACCTTGGCCGGTGAGCCCGGGCCGAGGGTCTCGGGCGCCCCCGAGAACGCGGACAGCTCCGGTGGGAGCCGGACGGGCTCGTAGTACTCCGGCGCGAGCCGATCGCGGACGGCGGGCACGTCAGATCAGCACCTTGCGCCGGGACTCGAGGAAGGAGGCGACCTCGTCGACGCCCTTGCCGGTCAGGCAGTCGGTCAGCACCACCGGTCCGTCGCCGCGCACGCGGTGGGCGTCGGCCTCCATCACGTCGATGTCGGTCCGCACGTACCGGGCGATGTCGGTCTTGTTGATGACCAGCAGGTCGGAGTCGGTGATGCCCGGTCCCCGCTTGCGCGGCATCTTCTCGCCCTCGGCGGTGTCCAGGACGAAGACGAACACGTCCGCCAGGACCGGGCTGAAGGTGAGGGTCAGGTTGTCGCCGCCGCTCTCGTAGAGGAGGACGTCGATGTCGGGGCAGCGTTCGAGCATCTCGGCGCCCGCGGCCAGGTTCATCGTCGGGTCGTCGCGCACGGCGGTGTGCGGGCAGGCGCCCGTCTCCACGCCCACGACGCGTTCGCCCTCCAGCACCCCGTCGAGCGTGCGGCGGATGTGCTGGGCGTCCTCCTGGGTGTAGATGTCGTTGGTGATCACCCCGGGCCGGTGGCCCTGTTTGATCAGGATCGGGACGAGTGCCTCGATGAGAGCGGTCTTCCCCGATCCGACGGGACCGCCGATTCCGACGCGCAGGACGTTGTCTCGCATGGTCTTCCTCTCCGGTGCCGACCGCCGTGGCCGGATGGCGGTCAGCTGGCGAACAGGCGGGCCTCGGCCCGCTCGTGACGGGCGGACATGATGTCCGCGGCGAAGGTGGTCGCCCCGAGGTCGCCGAGGCCCCGGGTCAGTGCCTGGTGTGTGGTCTCCTCGATGACCGGAGCCGTCCGCCGCAGCAGGACCTGGGCCAGGCGGTGATCGGTCAGCCGCAGTCTCAGCGCCGCGCCGGCGAAGCTCGCGCAGAACGCGAACAGGTCGGCGGCGACGGCCTGCCGCACGGGTACCCCGGTCTCCGCGTACACGACCCCGGCGGCGACGGCCTGCGTGCCCGGCGCCCGGCGGGCCGTCACCGTCCGGTGGTACCGGGCGATGCCGGCCCCGCCGAAGACCTCGGCGGCGAGGTCCAGCAGCTGGCGCCCGGTCCGGGTGGCGGCCTGCCGCATCTCCCGGTTGAGCTTCGTGGCGTGCAGCCGCCGGTCCGTCGCGGCCACCGCCGCCCAGTCCCCCGCCGCGGCGGCCCGGTGGGCCAGGGCCAGCGCGGTGGCGTCGGACGGGCCGACGCCGTGCCGGAGCAGGTCGTGGAGCAGCGCGGGGAGGGAGTCGCGGTCGACGGCTCCCTCCTGGGCGAAGCCCTCCAGGCTGTGGGACAGGGTGTAGAAGCCACTGGGGAAGGCCGAGTCGGTCAGCTGGAGGCCGATCAGGAGGTGTCCCAGGTCCGTGTCCTGCGTCCGGGCGTCCCGGGCGGACCGGGCGCCCGGGGCGGACCGGTCCGGCTCGGTGGTCTCGTCGCGGTACATGCGCTCAGACCAGGAAGAACAGCTGGTTGAGCGGGAGTTTCTGGGCGGGGTCGATGGTCACGACCTCGCCGTCCAGTGTGACCTTGTACGTCTCCGGGTCGACCTCGATCTCCGGCACGACGTCGTTGCGGATCATGTTGTGCTTGCCGATGGTGCGGGTCTTGCGCACCGGGAGCACCCTCCGCTCCAGGCCCAGCTTCTCGGGCACCCCGGCCGCGATGCCGGCCTGCGACATGAAGGTGACGTGCGTCGACTGCATGGCCCGCCCGTAGCGGCCGAACGCCGGCCGGTAGTAGACGGGCTGCGGTGTGGGCAGCGAGGCGTTGGGGTCGCCGATCTGCGCCCAGGAGACGATGCCGCCCTTGATGACCATCTTCGGTTTGGCCCCGAAGGAGTGCATGGGCCACAGGACGATGTCCGCCAGCTTGCCCGCCTCGATCGACCCGATGTGGTCCGAGACGCCGCTGGCGACGGCCGGGTTGATGGTGACCTTGGCCAGGTAGCGCAGGACGCGATGGTTGTCGTTGCGTGCGGAGTCCTCGGGCAGCGGCCCGAAGGCCTCCTTGCACACGTGTGCGATCTGGAAGGCGCGGGTGACGGACTCGCCGATGCGGCCCATGGCCTGGGAGTCGGACGAGATCATGCTGATGACGCCCCGGTCGTGCAGGACCGTCTCGGCCGCGATGGTCTCGGCACGCACCCGGCTGTCCGCGAAGGCCAGGTCCTCGGGGATGTCGTGGCTGAGGTGGTGGCACACCATCACCATGTCCAGCAGTTCGTCCACGGAGTTCTTGGTGTACGGCAGCGTGGGGTTGGTGGAGGACGGCAGGACGTTGGGCTCGCCGGTGACCCGCAGGATGTCGGGGGCGTGGCCGCCGCCCGCGCCCTCGCTGTGGAAGGTGTGGATCGTGCGGCCGTCGATCGCGGAACGGGTGTCCTCGAAGAAGCCGCCCTCGTTGAGGGTGTCGGTGTGGATCGCGACCTGGACGTCGTGACGGTCGGCGACGGCCAGCGCGTTGTCGATGACGGCGGGGGTGGAGCCCCAGTCCTCGTGGACCTTGAGGGCGGCGGCGCCGGCCTCGATCTGCTCGTCCAGTGCCCCGGGCCGGCTGCCGTTGCCCTTGCCCATGAGGCCGAGGTTGACCGGCAGGTCCTCGGCGGCCTCCAGGAAACGGGCGAGGTTGTAGGGGCCGGGGGTGCAGGTCGTGCCGTTGGTCCCGTCCGTCGGCCCGGTGCCACCGCCGAACAGGGTGGTGATGCCGTTGCTGAGGGCGTTCTCGCACTGCTGGGGGGAGATGAGGTGCACGTGCGCGTCCATGGCCCCGGCGGTCGCGATCAGGTGCTCGCCGGCGATGACCTCCGTACCGGTGCCGACGACGAGCCGGGGGTCGACGGAGTCCTGGGTCTGCGGGTTGCCGGCCTTGCCGATGCCCGCGATGAAGCCGTCCTTGACGCCGATGTCGCACTTGACCACGCCGACCACCGGGTCCAGGACGACGACGTTGGTGATCACGAGGTCGAGGGCGCCCTGCGCGGCGGTGGCCTGCGGGTCGGAGGACATACCGTCACGCATGGTCTTGCCGCCGCCGTAGACCACCTCGTCGCCGTACGAGCCCTCGCGGACGTCCTTCTCGACCTCGACGACGAGGTTGGTGTCGGCCAGCCGGAAGCGGTCGCCCACCGTGGGGCCGAACAGGTCGGCGTACTGCTTGCGGGAGAGGGTCGGCATGTCAGTTGGATCCCTTCTTCTTGGCCTTCTGTGCCTTCTTGGCGTCCGCCTTGCCCGGACCCGCCTTGCCGGCCGCGCCGCCGGTCCCCTGCTCCGCGTCCTCCTCCTGGCCCGCTCCGCGGAACCCGCGCCGCAGTGCCCGGCCGACGGCCTCGACCCGGGCGGGGTGCGACTTGACGCTGCCGTTGAGGAGGCCGCTGAAGCCGTGGAGGCGTCCGGTGCCCGCGTAGGTGCACAGCTCCACCTCGTGGGTGCCGCCGGGCTCGAAGCGGACGGCGGTACCGGCGGCGATGTTGAGGTGCATGCCGAGCGTGATGTCGCGGTCGAAGTCGAGGGCGGAGTTCACCTCGAAGAAGTGGTAGTCCGAACCGATCTGGATCGCCCGGTCGCCCGTGTTGCGGACGGTGACCTTGACGGTCCGCCGGCCGGCGTTGATCTCGATCGGGCCGTCGCCGTACTGGTATCGCGGGGGGAGCGTCATCGAAGACTCCTGTGGGAGGGGAGGACGTGAGGGTCGGCACCCCGGTGCGTGACGTCGGCACGGTGGGGCGTGTGCGGGAGGCCGTCC
>NZ_LIQT01000564.1 GCF_001418415.1 Streptomyces hirsutus | reverse complement strand
ACGTCGAAGCGGCCGCGGCCGGCGTCGCGCAGGTCCGTGATCATCTGCGCGCGGGTCTCGTCGGCCGAGTCGGGCAGCTCGACGAGCGTGACCTCCTCGCCGGGGTGGGTGCGGTTCCAGCCGTCGAGCAGGGGGCCGAGATAGCCGGTGAGGTCCCCCGCGGTGGCCAGGGTGAGCGGGCCCCGCCCGTCGCCGGAGGCGGCCCGGTCGGTCCGCGCCCCGGAGACCACACCCACGGCCAGGAGCACGAGGAGGACGAGAAGGCCCCTACCGGCGGCATGGATCCACCGCATAGGTTCCTCCCTGTGCACCCGCACCCGGCACCCTTGCCGGGGTCAGTGGCCATGTATACCTGTTAGGTATCGGCGATACTAGGGCGTGCGGCACATCGTGTGAGGCGCGCGGGAGACGGAACCGGGCGCGCCGCACCTGGCACGAAGGACGCGGGGAGGAGAGCACGAGTGCGGCAGTCCCTGCTGGCCCTGCTCGCCCGCGGCCCGGCCCACGGCTACGAGCTGAAGCAGGACCTTGAGCAACTGCTGGGCTCCGCGTACCCTCAGCCGAACGTCGGCCAGATCTACGTCACCCTGGGCCGCCTCGAGAAGTCGGGGCTGATCGAGGGCGAGGACGTCGAGCAGTCCAGCCGGCCCAACAAGAAGGTCTACCACCTCACCGACGCCGGGCGGGAGGCGCTGCGCGCCTGGTTCGAGGAGACCGCGGACGA
Source organism: Streptomyces hirsutus (assembly GCF_001418415.1). GTDB lineage: Bacteria > Actinomycetota > Actinomycetes > Streptomycetales > Streptomycetaceae > Streptomyces > Streptomyces hirsutus. The sequence continues at coordinate 3,588 of NZ_LIQT01000564.1, read as the reverse complement.
GCCGCGGGTGCGGGACGAGTTCTTCATGAAGCTGGCCCTCGCCCCGCAGACCGGCCTCGCCGACCGGATCGCCCTGATCAACCGCCAGCGGCGCCAGTACCTCAACACCATGCGGCAGTTGTCGAAGCTGGCCGCTGCCGAAGACCGGGACAACCGCGTCGCCCATCTGCTGATCGAGGGCGCGATGCTGCACCTGCAGGCCGACCTCGACTGGCTGGAGCGGTGCCAGGAAGAGCTGGAGGAGCTGGAGTGAGCGAGAGTCCCGCTCCCGTGCTGCGCGCCGAAGGCCTGGTCAAGACGCACCACGGCGAGGGAGCCCCGGCGCACGCGGTGCGCGGGGTCGATCTGCGGGTGACGCGCGGCGAGTTCGTGGCGGTCACCGGTCCGTCCGGCTCCGGCAAGTCGACCCTGCTGCATCTGCTCGGCGGGCTCCAGCGCCCGGACGCCGGCAGCATCTGGCTGGACGGCGAGCGCACCGACGCCTACAGCGAGGCCCGCTGGGCGGTGGAGCGCAGGAAGCACATCGGGATCGTCTTCCAGTTCTTCAACCTCGTCTCGAACCTGTCGGTCGCCGACAACGTCGAGCTGCCGGCGCTGCTCGCCGGGACCCCGCCGAGGAAGGCCCGCGCCGGGCGGGAGGAACTGCTGGCCGAGCTGGGCCTGACGGGCAAGGAGCGGAGCATGCCGGGCGAGCTGTCCGGTGGTGAGCAGCAGCGGGTCGCGCTGGCCCGTGCCCTGGTCAACCACCCGCCGCTGCTTCTGGCCGACGAACCCGCCGGCAGCCTGGACAGCAAGGGCACCCGCGAGGTGATGCGGCTGCTGTCCCGCTTCCACCGGCGCGGGCAGACGATCCTGCTGGTCACGCACGACGCCCGGCTGGCGAGCGCCGCGGACCGGGTGATCAGCTTCTTCGACGGACGGATCGCCGACGACGCGGAACTGGACGGGACACCGTCGCCCGGCCGGGGGACGTCCGGGGTGCTGAAGCTCAGGGACTGAACCGAGAGGCGGCCGGGGACCGATTCCCGGCCCGGCACGGAACGGAAGACGGCACCGACAAGGAACCGACGAAGGACTGACGAAGGACTGGCATGCGGATGTACGACGGTCCGGGCGTCCGGCGCCGGCGAAGGGGCTGACGCCGGTGCGAGCGAGCTTGCGCTGGGCGCATTCCGATCTGCGCACGCACCGCGGTGAGGCGCTGTTCCTGGTCCTGGCCACCGCGGGCATCGTCGCGTCCCTGCTGCTGGCCACGGCCCTGTTCGGGTACGCGACCAACCCCTGGCAGCGGACCTTCGCCCAGGCCCGCGGCGCGCATGTCACGCTGCACACCACGGCCTCCGCCGACGCCGCGAAGCTGGCGGACCTGGACGGGGTGGAGTCCGTCGCCGGACCCTTCCCCACGGCCGCCGTCACCCTCGCCGCCCGCGGCAGCCGGGCCGCCGCCGAACTGCGCGGCACCGTCGACCGGCCCGGGACCGGCCGCCCGCTGATCACCTCCGGGCACTGGCTGGACCCCGCCACGCCCGACGGCGTGGTCCTGGAGAGCAGCCTCGCCCGCGCCCTGCTCACCACGCCCGGCGACACCCTCACCCTGCCCGGCACCGCACGGACCCTGACCGTGGTGGGCGTCGCCGAGAGCGCCGAACCGCGCTACCGGCCGGGGGAGCAGCCCGGCGTGGTGTGGGCCCTGCCGTCGGCCGTGGCCGACCCCGACGGCCAGGTGGCCGGGCTGCGGCTGACCGATCCCGCCGACACCGGGTACGTGGTGCAGCGGGCGGTGACCGTACTGGGGTCCGGCGCCATCGGGGAGGTCTCCACCTGGCAGCAGGCGCGGGCCGAGGCGCAGGGCGACAACCGGCTGCTCGGCCAGGTCCTGGGCCTGTTCGGGCTCGGCGCGCTGGTCGCCGCCGGGTTCGCGGTGCACGGGGCGATCAGCACCCGGATCCGGGGGCACCTGCGGGACATCTCCGTCCTCAAGGCGATCGGCTTCACCCCGGGGCAGGTCGTGCGCGTCTTCCTTCTTCAGCATCTCGGCTACGCCCTGCTGGGCGCGGTGGCGGCCGCCTCGCTGACCGAGGCGCTGGGCAGGGGGATACCGGGGCGGCTCGGAGACGCGGTCGGCGTGTGGCAGGGCCTGCCGGGACACACCGTGGCGCTGTTCGTGGTGCCCGTGGGGGCGGTGCTGTTCATCGGCGCCACCACCGGGCTGGCGGCGTGGCGGGCGGGCCGGGTGCCGCCGGTGCCGGTGCCGAGGCCGGCGGCGCCCGAGGCCGGCCGGCTGACGGGCGTGGCGCGACGGGCGCTCGGGGCCGGGGTGCCGCCCGCCCTGGTCCTGGGCTGGCACAAGGCGTTCACCCGCCGTCCGCGCTCCCTGGGCACGGTGGCCAGGCTGGCGCTGCCGCTGCTGCTGATCGTGACGGCGCTGAGCGCCTGGACCACCATCGACCGCTTCCGGAGCAGCCCGGAGCTGATGGGGCTGCCCGCCGCGCTCAGCGTCCGCGCGGACGCCTCGCTCGGCGACCGGGAGGCCCGCGCCCTGCTGGAACGCGATCCGCAGGTCGCCGCCGCCCACCCGGGCGTGGAGGTGGCCGCCCTGGTCCCCGGCCAGACCGCCACGATCGCGCTGCGCGGCTTCGGCACCCGCCAGGAGCCCTACCCGTTCACCCTGGCCGAGGGCCGCGCCGCGCACGGGCCCGACGAGGCGGTGGCCGGGCAGGGACTCCTGGACCTGCTGCACGTACAGGTCGGCGACTGGGTGCGGGTGACCGTCGGCGACCGGCCGCAGGTCCTGCACATCGTCGGCCGCAGCATCGAGCCGGAGAACGCCGGACGGGTCGTCTCCACCTCGCTCGACACCCTCCGCGGCAACGACCCCGCTCTGGAGCCCGACCTCTACCAGCTGCGGCTGGTTCCCGGCGCCGACCCGGGCGCCGTCGCCGAACGGTTGGCCGGGGCCGGGGACGGCCGGCTCGACGTGCATGCCGTGGCCGACCCGGCCGAGGGACTGTCCCCGTTGCGCGCGGTCATGGTCGGGCTGATCGCCGTACTCGCGCTGATCGGGCTGATCGAGCTGCTCACCGCGATCGGCGGCACGGTCCGCGAGGGCGAACGGGACCTGCTCGCCCTCAAGGCGATCGGCCTCTCGCCGCGGCAGATCACCGCGATCACGGTCACGGCCACCTCCTGCACGGCCCTGGCCGCCGTGCTCGTCGCCATGGGGCTGGGGCTGCCGCTGGCGCACTGGCTGATCGACGCCCAGGGACGGTCGAGCGGCGTCGGCGCCGGAATCGCCCGAGGGCCCTCCCCCGGGCTCCTGGTGCTGCTCGGCGCCGCCGCGGTGCTGGGCGCCGCCGTCCTCGCCGCCCTCCCGGCCGCCCGCGCGGCCCGGCGCCGCCTCGCGGACACGCTGAGCGCGGTCGCGTGACGGAGTGGCGGAGTGACGGAGTGACGGGGCGGGGCGCCCGGGCGGGGCGATGCCTCTGGTCCGACGGCTCCGGGTGCCCGGCGGCTCAGCCCGCGTAGGGGTTCTGCGCGGGCGGGGCGTACGGATTGCCGGGGGTGCTCAGGGCGTACGGGGACTGCGGG
>NZ_LIQT01000563.1:1489-2427 GCF_001418415.1 Streptomyces hirsutus | reverse complement strand
TCGGCCTGGAAGACGGCGTCGAAGGCGTCGGTGTACCTACTGTCCCGGTCGCGGAGAAGGAAGCGTAGGGAATCCATGCGGCGGTCCAGTGCCATGGCGAGATTCCTCGCCTGCTGGACGGCCCACTGCGCGGTGGGGTGGACGGTGACGCCGGCGAGGTGTAATCGGCGAGTGCCGTACTCGATGAAGACCAGGGCGTGCAGGCGCCACGGTGCCAAGGTGCAAGAAGTCGGCGGCGATGATGCCGTGGACTTGGGTGGTGAGGAACTGGCGCCAGGTAGGGCCGGAGCGATGCGGGGCGGGGTCAACTCCCGAGGACTGCAGGACCTCCCATACGGTGGACGGGGCGATGCAGTAGGCGCAGTCGGGGGCTGTCCCGGGTGGCGGCGCTCGGTGAATGTCCACTTCCGGGAGACCAGGCGTCGGTGCCAGGCCAGCAGCGTGGTCGGCGCGACCGCGAAGACCTGACGCCGGCGCTCCCGCGGGACCGGCCGGAAAGGACGGCCGGCCAGATCCGGTCGGCGGACTCAGAGCGGACCCGAGCGATCTGGCGGCGCAGCACTGCGTTCTCGTGTCGCAGCGCCGGCACCTCCGCGTCCTTGACCACTCAGCTGCGCAGTACGGCAGCGGGNNAGGTGCCGCCGGAGGCCGTTGCCCCACACGGAGAAGCTCCAGGCCAAACCCAGAATCGTATTTCCGAGCGGGACACCCCCCGGTCAGTGCGGAGGCCTCAGTTCAGTCCTGCGTGGGAGCGGCGGCATGGTGGACGTGAAAGGTGAGTCCGGCAATCCGACCCGATTGGATGACAGGACCATGCTGGACTCCGCCACTGATGTCGTTGTGCACGGTGTTAGGTTGCGGGTCTGGGTTGTTCGCGATCCGCTGCAAGGAGGTGAGCAGGTCGCGCAGGTCGTTGCCAGTGGCAGAGCCTGCCTGCA
>NZ_LIQT01000563.1:0-1472 GCF_001418415.1 Streptomyces hirsutus | reverse complement strand
GGTTGCTCCGGATGCGGCGAGGGCGGCCAGCTCACTGTCCATTGTTCTTCTCCTCAAAAAAGTCAGATTGCGGGCTTCTCATTGATCGTGTCGTCTGCGGAAGCCGACGGCTCACCGTCATCCGGTGTGAAACTCGCTGGCGGGTCGAACCTGCGCAGTAGGTCCTCGGCTGTCTCGTGCTGGTCCTGTGTCCTGATGACGTCGGCGATCTGTTTGGCCAGCATCGTCCGTCGAACGTCTCCGTCCGTGAACCCCATGCTGTTGAGGAAGGTCTCGAAGTGGTCCGCTGCCTTCGGCTGTGATTCGAAAGGAGCGGGTTGCTCCTGCAGGAGATCCGGGCCAGGGCGCTCGCCGTGCGGTCGGGGTATGAGATCACGCAGCCGTTCGGGCACGTCGGTGTCGTTGGCGGCGGAGGTGAGCTGGGCCAGCAGACCGAGGTCCGCCACGGTCTTTTCCACCTGGTCGTCGTTCTTGGCGAGCCACCAGACGACCGCGCTACCGGTGTCCTTGAGCACGTCTTCGCTCAGGTATGCGCGCTTGCTCTGTTCGTACTTGCGCTGGTGCTCCCAGACCGCCTTGTCCTTGCGCACCTGGGCGAGTCTGTCCAACCGCTCTTGATCGTGTTCGCACAGGACGAGTGTGATGTCCTCCGCCATGACCTGAAGGTATCCGGTGGGGTCTAGGCGCATTCTGCTGAGTGCACCGCTCAGTTCGTGCTGGACGAGCGTGGGCCGGCCGGGTTCCCGTTGTTCGGTGATCGCGCAGGCGCGGTTCAGGATCGCTTCGACGGCGAGGCCTGCTGGGTTGAGGATGGGATCGTCGCCGGGCGCTTCGAGGGGATACCACCGTACGGTGGCCGAGAACAGGAAGTCGTAGTCGGCCCAGTGGCTGGGCAGGGCTACGCGGCTGACGTGGTGTTCCCTGCGTTCGACGGGCGGCGCAGTGCGTTGTTCCTCGACGTCGACAGGCAAGGAGCCACGGCGCGCTGCGGCGATTTTGAAGGCTGCCGCGGGAACTGCGACAAGGAGGACGGCCAGTGCGGGCCATGCGTATGCGGGCCATTTTTGTGTCAGGCCGAGGATGGTCAGCAGCAGGCCGCACAGGATGGTGAGGAAGACGGTCGTCGTCTTGGAGCCGGTCGTCACGGTGTAATCCCCCCAGTTGATGTCGGTGGCGCGGCGGGCCGGCCGAGGCCCTGAGCCGTGGAGATCTTCTGCAGCAGTCGGTCCGTGGTTGCGGCAGCCTGAGCGGCGGTCCCGTAAGGAGCTGTGCGTTCGGCGATGCGGGCGCTTGCGTACAGCGTGGCGAAGGCCGTGCCGCGTTGGTCTTCACACCGGTCGGCTGCTGCGACGAGGAGGTTGAGCAGCAGGTCGCCGCGGTGTCCGGCGTCGGTTGCCGTGTGCAGCCAGTGTTCCGCGTACGGGTGCCACTCCGCATGGGGCAGCTCTTTGAGTACCGCCCGCCAGCCGCTG
>NZ_LIQT01000562.1 GCF_001418415.1 Streptomyces hirsutus | reverse complement strand
CGGGGGGGTGCCCCTATCTGTTTCGTCAACCCCGCCAGGGTCGGTTCATGGGGATTGGTAACGGTTTTCGGGAACGTCCCGCGAAGCGGGACGTTCCCGGCGGATCGGGTGCCTGATGGGCAGCCCGGTGGCCGGCAGGGCTGGGCCGGCCGTGCCGGTGCGCGGGCGTGATGGGGCCTGGAGGGCGACAGCGGTGGAGTCGTCAGGCGGCGAGGCCGACGGCGTCGGGGGTGCGTGGTTCGTAGAGGGCGCCGGTGCGGATCATCGCGTGGATGACGTTCACGCGTTGCCGGGCCAGGCGGAGGATGGCCTGGGTGTGGGTCCTGCCGCGTGCTCGCTGGCGGTCGTAGTAGATCCGGGAGGACGGGTCGGCTTTGCAGCCGATCGCGGCGAACGCGGCCTGGAACAGGGCACGTTTGAGGAGCCGGTTGCCGCGGTGGGGTGCGTGCTCGCCGCGGATCGAAGTACCTGAGGACTTCGTGGCCGGGGCGAGTCCGGCGTAGGAGGCGAGGTGTCCGGCGGTGGGGAAGCCGGTGCCGTCACCGATCGCGACGATCACTGCGGCCGTGGTCCTGACGCCCAGGCCGGGCAGGGACGTCAGGAGGTGGAAAAGAGGGAGGGCCTCCAGCAGGGCGGCGATCTCCTGCTCGGTGGCCTTTCGCTGGGTGTGGGCAGCGGCGAGCTGGGCGGCCAGCCCGGGCACGATCAGCGCGGACGCCTCGGTGCCGGGAACGACAAGGGTCTGCTCGGCCAGCGCGTCGTAGATCTCGGCGGTGAGGTGGCGGGCCTTGCGCGAGCCGTGTGCCCTGAGCAGGGCCTCGCAGCGGGCCCGGCCGAGTCTCTTCAGCCTGGCCGGGGAGCCGTGCCGGGCCAGGAGAACCTGAACGTAGGGATAGGCCAGGCGCGGGCCGAGCACGCGCTCGAGGGAGGGATGGATCTGGGAGAGCAGGCCGCGCAGCCGGTTGGTGGTGCGGTTGACCTCGCCGGCCAGGTCGTTGTCGTAGCCGGTGAGCATGGTCAGCTCGGCCAGCACCTCGTCGTCGCGGTCCACCGCACGCAGGGTGTGCGGCATGGTGCGGGCGGTCTCGGCGATCACGAACGCGTCGCGGGCATCGGTCTTGGCCTCGCCCGGGTGCAGGTCGGCGGCCCGGCGCATCGACAACCCGGGCAGGTAGGCGACCCGGCAGCCCGCCGCGCGGGCCACCGTCAACGGCAGCGCGCCGATGTTGGCGACCTGGTCCACGATCACCAAAACGGTGCCGAACTTCGCCACCAGTTTGGTGAACAGTTCCAGCAGTTTCGGCTCGGTGTTGGGCAGCCGCTTGTCGTGCACGGTTCTGCCGTCCTCGGTCCTGCCGTGGGCGTGATGGAACTCTTTGCCCAGGTCCAGGCCGAGGAAGAGGTCTGTCGCGGTCGTGTCGACCATGTGCGTGTGCCCCTCGCCTCTCGTCTCCTCGACTCCCGGCCGTCCCTGCGGCACCACACGCCGGCAACCACGTTACGCAGACATGCCACCCCGGACGGTCCGGCGTTGCGCCGGACCGGAGTGGTCGTCAGGCCCCTCATCAGCGGTCAAGCGGTGCCCCGAAGCCCGGCGGCAACACCCCCCAGGTCATCCCTTCGACAGGGGGCACACAGCCATACCGGACCCGGGGGCCAGGCGCCCCATTGCGGGGCCACGAAAAAGGTAACGGGG
>NZ_LIQT01000561.1 GCF_001418415.1 Streptomyces hirsutus | reverse complement strand
CGCCCTGCGCAGGGCGGCGGCGCCCTGGACGTCGACGACGCTGCTCAGCAACATCGGCCGCATCCCGTACCCGCTGGACTTCGGGGAGGAGGCCGGGTGCGCGCACGCGGTGTGGTTCTCGGCTCCCGCCCGGATGCCCCGCGGCCTCACCTTCACCACCGCGTCCACCGCGGGCCGGCTGCACCTGGCCGTGCGCTGGTCCCGCGCACTGCTCGGGCACGACGACGGCGCCCACCTCCGCGACCTGTTCGCACACCATCTGCACTCCACGGAGGCGACCCCGTGACCACCACCGCGCCCCCGCCCCGCGACCTGCGCGACTTCTACGAGAACCCCGCCGTCCCCGTGGCCTCGGGCCCCTCCCGCAGTCTCCGCCAGGCCCGGATGCTCGCCGGGGCGCTCGGTCCGGCCGGTGCCGGGGGCGCGCGCACGATCCTCGACATCGGCTGCGGCGACGGCTCCGCCGCGGCCACCGCCGCGCCCCTCCTGCAGGGCCACCGGCTCGTCGGCGTCGACTGGTCCCAGGACGCCCTGGCGCGGGCCCGCACCCGGATGCCGTACGCGGTGCGCGGCGAACTCACCGACGGCGGACTGCCGTTCGCGTCCGGATCGGCCGACGCGGTGCTGTTCAGCGAGGTGATCGAGCATCTCGTCGACCCGGACGCGGCCCTGGAGGAGATCCACCGGGTGCTGCGCCCCGGGGGCCATCTGATGCTGTCCACCCCCAATCTGGCCGCCTGGTACAACCGGGCGCTGCTGCTGGCCGGGGTGCAGCCGGTGTTCTCCGAGGTCAGCCTGCGCGGTATCCACGGCAGGCCGGGTTCGGAGGTGGTGGGGCACCTGCGGCTCTACACCGCCCGCGCGCTGCGGGAGTTCGTCGCCGCGTCCGGCTTCACCGTCGTACGTCTCGAAGGCGCTCCGTTCCACGGGGTGCCGCGTCCGCTGCGGATGCTGGACCGGCTGGCCTGCGTCCGGCCGCCGCTCGCGTCGATCCTGCTGCTGCACGCGCGCCGGACGTAAGGGGGGCCGGGGACGATGTGGTGGGGAGTGGCCGCTGCCCTGGTGTCGAACGTCCTGTACAGCGGCGGGTTCGTCCTGGAGAAGCGGGCGCTCGCCACCCTGCCCGAAGTAACGGTTCACCGGCCGGCGCGGCTGCTGCGGCTGGTGCTCGGCAGCCCGCTGTGGATCGCCGGCGCGCTGTCCCTCGCCGCCGGTTTCGGCGCACAGCTCGCCGTGTACCGGACCCTGCCGATCGCCGCCGCCCAGGGCCTGTTCGTCTCCGGCCTGGTGCTCCTGGTGATGCTGTCGGCGCGGCTGCTCGGCGAGGAGACCACCGGCCGGGAACGGTACGCGCTCGGCGCCATCCTGCTCGCGCTGCTGATGGTGGTGCTGTCGCTGAAGGAGGGCGGCGCGGGCGCCGACACCGTCGGCCGGGACGCGCCGTACCCGCTGATCCTGCTGGTGTGCGTGCCGTCGCTGGCGGCCGGGGTGTGGCTCTACCGGTCCGCCGAGCGCCGCGCCCGGCGCCGGCACCGGATGCCGACCACCGGCGTCGAGTACGGGGTCGCCGTCGGCCTGCTCTACGGCGTCAGCTCGCTCGCCATCAAGGGGGTGTCTAGCCACCTGACGACCAGCGGCATCGGCGACGCGCTGCTCGGCCTGCTGCGCTCCCCCTACCCGTATCTGCTGCTGTTCACCGGCGCGTTCGGCCTGGTGCTGTCGCAGGCGGCGCTCCAGCGCTGCCGGGCCTCGCTGATCGTTCCGGTGTGCACGACCGTGACGTGCCTGTACACGGCGGTGCTCGGCACGCTGTCGTTCGGCGAGGAACTCCCCGACGAACCCCTGCGGCTGGCCCTGCGCGTGGCGGGCACGGTGCTCGCGGTCACCGTGCTGCTGGCCATGCCGAAACACGACACCACCTCGCAACCGAGCACCAAGACCGAGACCGAGACCGAGAACAAGGAGTTGACGCCCCCGTGAAGCCCGACGACCCGCTGCTGAGGATTCTGGCCTGCCCGCTCGACAAGGGCCCGCTGCACCTGCTCCCCGCCACTGCCGCTGCCGGGAAGGACGGCACAGCGGCGGTGGACGGAGCCGGGGAAGCGCTGTACAACCCGCGCCTGCGCCGCCGCTACCCGATCATCGACGGCATCCCGCAACTGCTCCCGTCCTCCGGCGAACAGGTCTCGGACGAGGAGCACGAGACACTGCTGGCACGTGTGTCCGAGGCCCACATGACCGCGGGGAACATGGCCGAGGAGCACATGGCAGAGGACCACACGTCCGGGAACGACACCCGCCGTCCCGGCACTCCGGGGGCGACCACATGACGAAGGGCCGTCCCAGGGTCACGCTCGCCGCCCGCGCGGCGTCCGTCCTGCCCACCCGGGTCGTGGCCGCCGCCGCCCGCGCGGTCTACCCGCGCTTCGAGCCCGAGCTGGCCCGGCTCGACGACCTGTGCCCGCCGGACTGCGGCACGGCGGTCGACGTCGGCGGCTGGTACGGCCCCTGGACGCACCGGCTGGCCCGGCGCGCCCGCCAGGTGGTGACCGTCGAACCGGTCCCCCATCTGGCGCGGCTGCTCACCTCCGGCGCCCCGCCGAACGTCCGCGTGGTCCGCGCGGCGGCCTCGGACCGCGCCGGGATCGCCCGGCTGTGGCTGCCGCCGGACGACGGCGGCGACCGGGGGGTGTCCTCCCTGGTCCGCCGGGACATCCACGGCCACGCCCTGGACGTCACCTGCGTCACGCTGGACGAACTGAACCTGAAGGACGTCGGCTTCATCAAGATCGACGTGGACGGCAACGAGTCGGCGGTGCTGCGCGGTGCCACCGGCATCCTCGCCCGCGACCGCCCGGCGCTCTTCGTGGAGCTGGAGTCCCGCATCCAGCCGGTCGCGCCCGTGGTCACCTATCTGTCCCTGCTGGGCTACGACGGCTGGGTGCTGCCCGGCGACGCCTGGGTCCCGCTGGCCCGTTTCCCCCTGGAGGCCCACCAGGCCAGGACCTCCTACGTCGTCTCCCACGGTCTGCTCCGCCGCGTCCTGCCGCACGGCGCGCTCAGGGGCCCGCGCTATGTGAACTCGGTGCTCTTCCTCCCGGACGGCCGCCGCCCCGGAGCGCCCCCGGTGAGCGACGATGGTTCCCGTGCCTCCCGCGAATCCCCCCGGTAGCCCCTCCGGCCCGTTCACCCCGCTCGACCTCCAGCTCGTCCTGCTGCGCCGCATGGCCGACCACCAGCCCGGCCTGGTCGAGGACGCCCGTCACGAACTGGGGGTCTCCCTCGCCGGGATGCGCGAGGCGAACAAGCGCTGGCAGGCCGCGGTCCGCTCGCCGCGCTCCCGTTCGGCCCGCTCCAGGTACCTCTCCGTGCTCGGCGAGCCGGAGTCCCGGGCCCGGCGCCGGATCGGCGACCTCGACTGCGAGGCGTGGCGGTGGCGGCTCCCGCTCTGGCCGGACCTCCGCTTCGAGATCCTCACCGCGCCCGACGGCACCGTCTGGAACGAGTGGCTGGTCCGCGCGCCCGACGCCGCCCCGCCCGTCCTGCGCACCGTCGAGGACCTGACGCCCTGGTCCTGCACGGTCGACGAGGCCGCCCGCGCCTTCGCCCCGGCCCGCCCGCTCGAGGGCACCGCCCCCACCCGGTGGGGCCTCGCCTTCGTCGCGCCGGACGCGCGGGGCGGGCGGCACGAGGTGGTCGCGGAGTTCACCTGGGGCCTGCTGCAACGGACCGCGGTCGGCGATCCGCCCGTCAGCCCTCCGCTCAGCGAACCGCCGCCGCCCGGATGATCGCGTCCACCACCCGGGGCATCGACCCGGTGCGCAGGAACAGGAACAGACGGGGCCCGACCGGTTCCGGTTCCCTCCCCCGCGGCTGCCCGTCGTCCCCGCCGACGAGGTCCACCCGCGCGTGCGGCAGCTCCGCCGTCCCCGGTACGGCAGCTCCCGGCACTGCGGCCAGTACCCGCTAGGCGACGTCGAGTTCGGCCGGGGACGCGGTCCAGGGCGTCAGCCCGGGGTGGGCGGTCTTGCGCTGGTCGCAGGGCGTGCCGGAGGCGAGCACCGCGCCCTCGCGGCCGACGTGCGACAGGTGCCCGCCGAAGAACTGCAGCGCCCGCTCACCGGCGGTGCCGATGCCGCGCGCAGAGGGCCGCACCTGCGACCTCCGGACCGGACCGGCAGGTCACGAGCGCCATACGGGGCACGGTGCGCTCCCTCCCCGTACGAACGTCCGATCGGCCGGCAGGCCGACCACCACCACGGGAAACGGAACAGCCCGCTTGACCTTCCCCTTCGGTGAAGCCCCAGCATCGGTGGCGGAACAGGAACAGGATCGGGAATGCGGAACAACGAGGTGCACGGGGGCCCGATGGAGGAGACGCTGACGATCGGCGCGTTCGCGAAGGCGTGCCGGCTGTCGCCGAAAGCGCTGCGCCTGTACGACGAGCTGGACCTGCTGCGGCCCGCCCGGGTGGACCCGGACACCGGCTACCGCTACTACGCGGCCGGGCAGTTGGAGCGGGCCCGGCTGGTGGCGTGGCTGCGACGGCTGGGCATGCCGCTGGCCGAGATCCGTCACGTCTGCGCCCTCGGACCGGCGGCGGCCGCCCGGGAGATCCGCGCCCACTGGGCCCGGGTGGAGGCGGAAACGGCCGTACGGCGGGACCTCGCCGCGTTCCTGGTCGATCACCTGACGGAAGAATCGAGAGGGGACCCCACCATGAACGCCACTGCGCTGGAGCTGCGCTACTGCGCCCACTCCGACCGGGGCCGCGTCCGCCCCGCCAACCAGGACACCGCGTATGCGGGCGGCAGGCTGCTGGCCGTGGCCGACGGTTTCGGACCGGCGGGCGCGCCGGCGAGCAGCGCCGCGGTGGAGGCGCTGCGGTTCCTGGACACGCCGGAGATCCCGGCGGGCGGTGTCCTGAACCTCCTGGAGGACGCGGTACAGGGCGCGGCGCGCGCGGTCCGCGACGTGGCGGACGGCACGGACGGGGTCGGCACCACCCTGACCGCCCTCCTGTGGACGGGCTCACGCCTGGCCCTGGTCCACCTGGGCGACTCGCGTGCGTATCTCCTGCGCGACGGCAGCCTGTTCCGCATCACCCACGACCACACCGTGGTCCAGTCGATGCTCGACGAGGGCCGCCTGACCCCGGAGGAAGCGGCCTGCCACCCCCAGCGCTCCCTCCTCCTGAAGGCCCTCACGGGCAAGGAGACAACAACAACCCCGGACCTCCGCCTCCACGACGCCCAGGCCGGCGACCGCTACCTGCTCTGCTCCGACGGCCTCTCCGCGGTCGTCCCCGACGACACGATCGAGCGCCTCCTCACCGCCGCCCCGGCCCCGGACGAGGCGGTCCACACCCTGATCACCGCGGCCAACGAGGCCGGCGGCCCGGACAACATCAGCTGCGTGGTGGCGGACGTGGTGGAACCGGCCCCCTGACCCACGGCAGGCGCGCGTTTTCGCGCCCGGGGCTCCTGCCGTCGTGCGCAGGACAGGCTCGTCACTTCCTCTCGGAGTTGAGCTTCCTGTGCGTGCGGAGAGCATCACGACTGCCGGCTCAGCAGCCTGCACCGGTGGGTGCCGGGTGTGCGCGACAGGTGTCGTGGACCGGTGCGGTGGCGGCCTGATGCTGCTCTTCGAGGGCCTCAACAGCCCCGGCTCGGGCCGCTCCGAACTGCCGGCTGATCCGGCCAGGTGACCGCATAAGCCGGATCCGCTCCCCGGCTTATGCGTAGGAAGCGCAGCAACTCGCGCACGATGCCGGCATTGCCCATGGCCCAACCGGTGCGAGGTTCGAGAACACTCGGTGAGGCCCGGTGTTCGAGGTTCGACCATCGCACGCCGTTGGTGTCCCGGATCGAGTGGCAGAAGATGTCCGCGACGAGGAGCCGCGCGAAGTCCGGGGGGTCGCCCTGCTCGGCCATCCGGTCACAAGCGAGAGCCAGCACACCGGCCGTGCCGCAGCACCGACCGCTGTTGTCCCAGAAACCGGGGCGCAGCCGGCGTGGCAGGCCGGACCGGGTCACCGTGTACCAGCAGCGATCGGCAAGATCCTGCCAGGCAGAGTCGTCGAAGACTTCGCGAAGCAGCCGGAAGACCTGAGCGTCGCCTGCCGGGCCGTGACACCAGCCGTAGTTGTAGCGAGCGGTGACCTCGGGATAGTCCTGCGGGTCGGAGTGGGGAACGAGAAAACCGGCCGGGCCGGCCTCGTTTCGTGCCACGACGTCCGCGGCGCCCGCTCGCGCCAGCTCGACGAAGTCGGCGCGGTCGGCGGCCCGACCGATGCGGGCCAGCGCGTACACGATGCCGAGCGTGCCGTGCGCGAGGTGGTGGAACCGCGAAACCCTGCCCTTGAGCACCTCCCAGTGAACACCTGCCGGGGTCTGCTCGGCGGTGCGCAGGTAGGGCTCCAACGCGAGAACGGCCAGGTCGGTATCCCCCGCGGCCAGTGCGCCGAGGCCGATGCCGGCGTTGCCTCCGAGCAGTTCGAACCAATCACCCCAGCGTGTCCCGTCGAAGCGCGCGCGCACCAGTTCCAGAGCCCGGCTCGCCGCGGCAGCGGCGTCCGGAGCGTCGAGTTCGTCGTGGACGGCTCTCAACGCGAACGCCAAGCCGGTCAGGCCGCTGTACAGGGAGTTGTCCTCCCGGCAATCGACGGCATCGGACACACTGCGGGCGGCGCGCAGGGCGGCGTCGCCGTACCGGTCGTCGCCGAAGTGCCGCCATGCTTCAAGGAGGACGGGGATGACACCGGCCGTGCCGCTGTAGAGCGTGGGATCAAGCTCGTCATCGGTAGGCGTGGCGGACCAGGCAAGGCTTTTGCTCTCGGCCTCCCGCGCATTCCCGAGGAGCCAGCGCAAAGCATCCGCTGTCAACGCTTCGACCTCGCCCACCGCCGTGCTCATCGCTTCCGCCGCTTTCATAGCGCCCCACTGTGGCATGCAGCGTGGAACTCACCCAGCCCCTCTTCCCGCACCGGTAAAGAGCCAGAGCCCAAAGGGCAGAACCTCCGTCGGTTTCTCCGCCACCAGCGCATGGCGCCCCGATACGTGTCACGGCAGCAAGCTCAGCGCTTGGTGGACCGCGACCGTTCTGCCGACAGCCCTGAACTCCGCCGAGTACGTCTTCGTCACCATGTGCAACATCTCTTCCTCCGGACCGCAGGGCCCCATGTCTAAGGTGTCCACGCTCAGAGGTAAAGCCCGGTAACGACACCCAAGGAGTACGCCGCGTGTCCTCTCTCTTCCCGGCCCTGACCGACGGCGGCGGCCCTGCCGCCGGCCGACCCGCCCTCCGGTTCGGCGAGCGCTCACTGACGTACGGGGAACTCGCCGCCGCGACCGGCCCGGTGGCCGGGGCCGTCCGGGAGGCGCGGCGGGTCGCCGTCTGGGCGACCCCGACGCTGGAGACGGCGGTCGCGGTCACCGCGGCGCTGCTCGCCGGGGTGACCGTGGTGCCCCTGAACCCGAAGTCGGGCGCCACGGAGCTCGATCACATCCTGTCCGACAGCACCCCGGACCTGGTTCTCGCCGCGCCCGGCCAGGACCTCCCGGAGGCCCTGGCCGGCTTGGCCCGCCTGGACGTCGACCCGGCCGACCGCGCCCCCGGCACGCTCCCCGGCGCCCTCCCCGAGGGCCGCGCGGACGACGAGGACCCGGCCCTGGTCGTCTACACCTCCGGCACCACCGGCCCGCCCAAGGGCGCCGTCATCCCCCGTCGCGCGATCGCCACCACCCTGGACGCGCTCGCCGACGCCTGGCAGTGGACCGGCGACGACGTCCTCGTCCACGGACTCCCGCTGTTCCATGTGCACGGGCTGGTCCTGGGCGTCCTGGGCCCGCTGCGCCGCGGCGGCTCGGTGCGTCACCTCGGCAGGTTCACCACCGAGGGGGTGACCCGGGAGCTGAGCGGCGGCGCGACCATGCTGTTCGGCGTGCCCACGATGTACCACCGCGTCGCGGAGGCGCTGCCCACCGAGCCGGAGCTGGCCGAGGCGCTGGCCGGGGCGCGGCTGCTGGTGTCGGGGTCGGCGGCGCTGCCCGTGCACGACCACGAGCGGATCGCGGCGGCCACCGGACGCCGGGTGATCGAGCGGTACGGCATGACGGAGACGCTGATGAACACCAGCGTCCGTGCGGACGGCGAGGCCCGGCCCGGCACCGTGGGCGTGCCGCTGCCGGGCGTGGAGCTGCGGCTGGTGGAGGAGGACGGGGCCCCGGTGGCCGCGTACGACGGGGAGACCGTGGGCGAGATCCAGGTCCGCGGCCCGAACCTGTTCACCGAGTACCTGAACCGGCCGGACGCCACCGCGGGCGCCTTCACCGCCGACGGCTGGTTCCGCACCGGCGACATGGCGGTGCGCGACGCCGACGGTTACGTCCGCATCGTCGGCCGCAAGGCCACCGACCTGATCAAGAGCGGGGGTTACAAGATCGGCGCCGGTGAGATCGAGAACGCGCTGCTGGAACACCCCGGTGTCCGGGAGGCCGCGGTGACCGGGGAGCCGGATGCCGACCTGGGCGAGCGGATCGTCGCGTGGGTCGTCCCGGCCGTCCATCAGAACCCGCCCACGCTGGAGGAGCTGGCGGCTCATGTCGCCGCCCGCCTGGCCCCGCACAAGCGCCCTCGGGTGCTCCACCACCTCGCCGCACTGCCCCGCAACGACATGGGGAAGATCATGAAGCGGGCGCTGCCCCATGACTGACCGGCTCACCGCACGCGAGACCGTCGCCCTCGTCACCGACGAGGCGACCTTCGCCGAACTCCCCGAGTCCATACGGGAGTCGGCCGATTCCGCCGAGTCCGCCGAGCCGGCCCCCGACGGCCCGTTCGGCTGGCCGGGGTACGACGCCGCCCGCGCCCGTGCGGCCGAGCGCACCGGCGAGCAGGAGTCGGTGGTCTGCGGCACCGCCCTGGTCGAGGGCGTCCGGGCCGTACTGATCGCCTTCGAGTTCGGCTTCCTCGGCGGCTCGCTCGGCGAACGCACCGGCGACCGGCTGGTGGCGGCGTACACGCATGCCCGCGCGCACCGGCTGCCGGTGGTCCCGCTGATCGCCACCGGCGGCAGCCGGATGCAGGAAGGCATGCTCGCGCTCACCCAACTCCAGCGGGTGGCCCGCGAGTCGGTGCTCACCAGGGAGGCCGGGCTGCCACAGATCGCGGTGCTCCGGGACCCGACGACGGGCGGCGGCTGGGCCACCCTGGGCGCGGGCGCCGACGTGGTCCTCGCGCTGCCCGGCGCGCAGGTCGGCTTCGCCGGCTCACGGGTCCGCCCGGCGGACGCCGATCCGGCGGCTTACACGGCCCAGGCGCAGGTGGCGGCGGGGGCGGCGGACGCCGTGGTCCCGCCGGAGGAGCTGCGCGGCACGCTGGGCCGGTGGCTGCGGCTGCTGACCCGCCCGTCCGCGACCCCGGCCGCCCCGCCGCATCCGCTGGGCACGGGCCCGGACGACCTTCCGGCCACCGGCTGGGACGCCGTACGGCGTGCCCGGTCCTCCGAACGCCCGCACTCACAGGACTACTTGGACGCCTATTTCACCCACCGCGTCGCGCTCGACGGCGACCGCTGCGGCGGCACCGATCCGCAGGGCATGCTCTGCGGCTTCGGCGAGCACGAGGGCCGTACGGTCGCCTACGCAGCACAGACCGGCACGGCCACCCGTCCCGCCGGGTACCGCACCGCCGCCCGGCTGATCCGGCTCGCGGACCGGCTCGGCATCCCGGTGCTGACCCTGGTGGACACCCCGGGCGCGGCCAACGACGCGGAGGCGGAACGGCAGGGGGCGGGGGCGGCCATCGCCGGCCTGTTCGCCGCGGTGGCCGCCGCCCGCACCCCGGTCACCACGCTCGTCGTCGGCGAGGGCGGCTCCGGCGGCGCCCTGGCCCTGGCGGCCCCGGGCAACACCTGGGCCACACCCGACAGTTACTTCTCGGTGATCGCCCCGGAACTCGCGGCGGCGATCCTCAAACGCCCCCCAGAGGAGGTGGAGGCCACGGCGGACCAGCTCCGCGTCCGCCCG
Organism: Streptomyces hirsutus; assembly: GCF_001418415.1. GTDB lineage: Bacteria > Actinomycetota > Actinomycetes > Streptomycetales > Streptomycetaceae > Streptomyces > Streptomyces hirsutus. Next base: position 76 of record NZ_LIQT01000561.1, on the reverse strand, counting down.
CAGGACCTGGTGGACCTGGGCGTCGTACGGGGCATCGTCGGCCACCACTACCAGGAGCAGGAGCAGGAGCAGGAGC
>NZ_LIQT01000560.1 GCF_001418415.1 Streptomyces hirsutus | reverse complement strand
AGATGTGGATACGAGACAGGCTCCGGGCGGGTGCCGCGGTCCGTCGGTGGCCCGTCAGCGGTCCGTCGGCGGCCCGTCGTGCGCGAGGAGGGTGGCCAGGCGGCCCCGGGCCAGGCGCCGGAGTTCCTCCGCTGCCACCAGGCGTTCCTCCTCGGGATCGTTGGCCAATCGTGACCGGATGCCTTCGAGTACGTGGTCCAGGACCTCGTCCGGCTTCAGACCGTCGACGCAAATGACGAACGGATGTCCGAAACGGCTCTCATAGGCCACATTGGCCGCGTTCAGGGCCGTATGGGCGGCGGAGTAGGCGTCCGCCGGGAGGCCGGGGAGGGCTTCCGCGACCAGCGCGTCGGCGCGGTCCGTGCGGGGCAGGTCGTAGGTCGCCTCGTCCGCCGCCGCCAGGAGGGCTTCCAGGTCCGGGTACGGGCGATGGGCCGCGACGCGCACGGCCCAGCGGGGGCTGTGCAGGCAGGCCAGCAGGGCGCGCTCGGCGTCCTCGGTGGCCGCGGCGTTGAAGCGGTCCAGTCCGGACGGGGTGCCGGGCGTGTCGGGCGCCCCGGGTGCTCCGGGGGTGCCGCGCGACTGTTCGGGTACGGCGACCCGGTCGGCGAGGTGCGGGAGACGGTGCGCAGGCAGCGTGGGTCCTCGGAGCGTCACGTGTGTGTCCGGCGTGGGGGAAGGGGTGGGGGGTGAGTGGCAGATGGTGTGAGAGTTGTGCCGACACGCTATCGAGTGAGTCCGTGACGTGTCCGATCGATAGTCGAGATTCACCCGGACGGGAGAGTTTCGGAACAGCCCGTCGACGCCCGTCATCCGGATGGGCCGTAGGTTGGGTGTGTGAGTCAGCACAGGCAGCACAGGCGTCGGCCGTCCGCGCACCAGGTGAGACAGCGGCGGATGCTGGTCGTGGCCCTCGCGGCGTCCTCGGTGGTCGTGGCGNNCGACGACGGCGGCCCGGCCGCCTCCCGCTCCGGGGACACGGCGGGTTCGCCGCCGTCCGGGGAGTCCGAGCCGAGCCCCACCCGTTCCTACCCCTTGTCCCGGGCGCCCCGGACCATCCCCGCCGTCCGTGACCACAGTGCCGAGCGCGGCCCCGGCTGGCGGCCCGAGCGCGGTCACCGGGTGGTCGTCGGCGATCCGGCCCTGGCGGACGAGGGCCGCCTCGTGGCCGGCGAGCTGGGCCTGGCGTACGCGGGGGAGAAGAACGACGAGCGCGCCGGGGACCTGCGCCTGGAGCTGAACAAGGGCAAGGGCGCGAACCCCGAGTCGTACACGATGACCGTGCGGGGCGGGCGGGTGACCGTCAGCGCCCCCGCCGAGGCGGGCGTCTTCTACGGCACCCGCACCCTCAAGCAGCAGATCCGCGGCGCCGGGACCGCCCCCGAGGGGGTCGTGCGCGACGAGCCCGCCAAGCAGCGGCGCGGGATGATGCTGGACATCGCGCGCAAGCACTTCACCGCCGACTGGATCGAGGACCGGGTCCGTGAACTCGGCGACCTGAAGTTCAACGAACTGGGTCTGCACTTCTCCGACGACCAGAGCTTCCGTATCGAGTCCGACTCGCACCCGGAGGTCGTGGCCGACCAGCATCTGACCAAGGCGCAGGTCAAGCGGATCGTCGACCTCGCCGCGAGCCGGCACATCACCGTCGTGCCCGAGATCGACTCGCCCGGACACCTCGGCGCCGTCCTCGCCGCCCACCCCGGCCTCCAGCTGCGCAACGCGGGCGGCGGGGCCGTGCGCGGGGCGATCGACATCTCCGATCCCGCGTCCGCGGAGATCGTCGACGAGCTGCTGAACGAGTACGCGGGGCTGTTCCCCGGCTCGCAGTGGCACCTCGGCGCCGACGAGTACCAGGCGCTGGTGGTGCCCGATCCCGAGGCGTCGTTCCCGGGACTCGCCGCCGCCGCGCGGAAGAAGCACGGCTCCGGCGCCACCGTCGAGGACCTGGCCACGAGCTGGCTCAACGACCGCGCCGACACCGTCCGCGCCCACGGACGCACGCTCCGCGCCTGGAACGACGGCTTCTTCGAGGGCAGTTCGGTGCGGGCCGCGAAGGACATCCAGGTCGCCTACTGGACCGGCAAGGAGATCGGCGCCCGGCAGCCGGCGGACTATCTGGGCGAGGGCCGCGAGGTCCTCAACTACAACGACGAGTTCCTCTACTACGTGCTGGGCGAGCCGAACGAATTCGTCTACCCGACGGGGGAGCGGATCTACGAGCAGTGGACGCCGCGCGTACTGCGCGGCACCACCGCCGTGCCCTCCCGGTACGACGGCCAGATCCTCGGCGGGTCCTTCGCCATCTGGTGCGACCTGTCCGGTTCGCAGAATGAGGACCAGGTCGCGGCCGGGATCAGGATGCCGCTGCGGGCGACCGTGCAGAAGCTCTGGGACCCGGCCGAACCGGCGCTGTCCTGGGCGGAGTTCCGGAGCCTGGCGGACGAGGTGGACTGAGCCGGACCGAGTGCGGCGGTTTCGGTGGACTTCGGTGGGTTCCGGAGGGGTTTCGCGGGATGGATCACGTCATATTCCTGCGAACCCCCGTACGACTGTGGTGGTCTTCTGACGAGCCGAAACCGATACACCGGGGGGAATGCCGGCACATGGGCTACTGGGGGTATTTCGTCGTGGGCCGTGACGAGCGGCCGCTTGCCGAACGGGACGCGCTGGCCGGCGCCCGGGGGATGACCCTGCGCACGTCGGCCCCGGGCGGATGGCAGGTCTGGGAGTACCCGAGCGGCGACGGCGGCATAGGGAACATGAACGACCTCGCCAGGGAGACCGGCGCACCCGCGCTGTTCGGCTACGTGATGGACAGCGCCTGCGTGGTGGTGGAGGCGGCGGCACCGGAGAGCGGCGCCTGGACGACCTGCCTGGCGCGGTCCGCGATGGCCGGCTACCTCGGCGCCCCGGCGGCGGACGGCACCGACGGGGCGGACGGCGTCGAGGGCGCGGAGGGCGTGGTGCAGAACGGGCTCACGCTGGAGGACTACTTCCTGGAGCCCCGGGACGCCGCCGACCGGGCCGTCGAGTGGGCCGCCGAGGCCGGACACGCCGTGTCCGTGGCGGAACTGGTCGAGGTGCTGACCGCCGACCCCGGTCCTTCCCCACTCCCGGCTCCGCTCGAGCGGGGGCATCTCCTGGCCGAAAACTTATTCTTCAGACTGCTCGACCGGCTCGGCGTCGTCCCCCTGTGACATTCCCGGCCCGTCGCACGCAGTAAGGGAAAGTGCGGCCTCCGTATCGGTGAGGTCCGTGAAGGGCCTCTTCAGAGGCCTGCGAAGCCCCGCTGAGGAGACGTGGATGAGCTTGGTGGAACTGATCGCGCAGGCCGACGAGCGAGGGCTGGCCGCGAGCGGGATGGCTTGTTTGGATCGCTGCGTACCGTTGCTGGGCGGTGACGACGAGACGCTGCGCCCCCTGTGGGGGAGCCTCGCCGAGGACGCCGCCGCCGAGGAGTGGGCCGAGCGGCTGGAGCAGATCCGCGGCAAGCTCGACGCGGCGCACGGCGCGGACGGCACGCGCGGCGCCGAGGTGGCGGCGGAGCTCGCGTACCGGATGCTCACCACCGCCCCGGCGGAGCGATCCACCGCCGTACTGCGCGGGTGGGCCCAGGCCTGCTCGGTCACCGCACTGCGGGTCCACCGCATCCTGGACGGCGGCGACCCCGCCGAGGACGCGACGGACGCGGTCGAGGCGGCCCGCGAGGGCCGGACGGAGGGTCTGCCGCTGTCGCCGCTCTGCAGCGCCGAGCTGCGCCGCCAGATCACCGTCCTGGAGGTTCTGGCCGGTCACGGCCCGGCCGGGCTGCGGCGCGCGCTGGAGGTCTCCACGGAGGGCCGGCGCGTCCTGGTCGCGGCCCTCTCCCGCCGCAACCGCAGGGACGGCTGACGGGGCGGGACACGTGACCGGGGCGGGACGAGGGGACGGGCCGGGACGGCTGCCGCCGGGTCAGAGGAGCAACCACTTCACCACCGCCTCGCGCTGCTGCGCCGCGCGCGTGTAGAACGCGGTCAGGTCGCGGTGGGCCGCCGCGAAGACGCCGCGTATCTGCGGCTCCATGTCCGGGTCGCCTTGGCGCGGGACGATCCGGCCACGGGCCCGCCGCCACAGCGCGTCGAAGTCGGCGGTCCTCAGGAAGCCGGCGACCCGGCCGGCCTGCGCCGCGGTGAGCAACAGGAACGGCGGCCGGTCGGGACCGGGCGGGGAGACCGGCCGGCCACCGAGCACGACGTGCGCGGGCGGTCCGTCCGGCGTGTGCCGCGGGAGAGCGCCCGCGTAGAGGAACTCGTGGTCGAGGTAGCCCTTGTCGAGGACCTCCTCGCGGTGCCGGCCGATGCGTTCGCGCACGGTGTCCCAGTCGTCCTCGAACAGCCGCAGCAGCCAGGCAGGGCTGTTGCGCAGGGCCGGGGGCGGCACGGCGCGGAAGTGGAAGTACGTACTCATCGAAGACATGAGCGCGGCCGGGACCCGATCCGTCACCCCGACGCCGACCGGCCCGCCCCCACGGCCGCTCCTGTGACCGTGCTGCGGCGGATCCGGGGCGGTTCTGCGCCGGTTGCCCGCGACCGCGCACATCCGGGTGACAGAACCGCGGGCCGGAGCGCTCCATCGAGTGTGACGACTGCGACGACTGTGACGACTGAGACCGCGACGACGGGGACCGCGGCGACCCGGCAGGAGCCCCGTCCCCCGGCCGCGACGAAGCCCGTGCGGTGGGCGGCGGACACCGTGACGGCGATGCGCGAAGGGGCGCGGCTGCGCCTCGACTACTCGGCGCGCAGTCTGTGGAGCGCCGACCGCGCCATCGAGGACATACGCCGGGAGGCGGCCCCGTACGCCGCCGTGGAGACGGTGCTGCGCGGGTTCGGCGCCTACGCCGGCGAGGTGATCGTGCGTCGGACCGGCGGCGAGTGGTGGGCCTCCGGCGGCGAGTACTGGGTCCGTACCCCCGACGGCCGCCTCTGGGACCCGATGGAGGAGGCCCGCCGCTGCTACACGGCCGATGGATCCCTGCGCCTGCTGTGCCGGGACGCGTCGAGCGGAGACCGCTGAGGTGACGGGCGGCGCCCGGGCCCGGTCGAACGGCACCCACGGAGCAACTGACGAGCTGTGACACTTTCGTGGCGCCGGACGCTGATGACCTTGGGGCCGTGGGCACGACCCGACGTGGCGCGCCGGACGGCTGCGCCACGGACCGGTACGGACGAGGACAGTTCTTGGGCAAGGGAGGGCAACCCCGCCGCGCACAGGCGCACGACGGGGAACTGGGCGCGGCCGTCGCGCGGGCCCAGGACGGTGACGAGGCCGCCTTCGCCGTGGCCTACCGGCTCGTGCAGCCCCGGCTTCTCGGCTACGTACGCGGACTGGTCGGCGACGACGCGGAGGACGTGACCTCGGACGCCTGGCTGGAGATAGCCCGCGACCTCGGCCGGTTCAAGGGCGACGGAGCGGGGTTCCGGGGCTGGACGGCGACCATCGCCCGGCACCGGGCACTGGACCACCTGCGCCGGCAACGGGCGCGGCCGCGGCCCTCGACGCTGGAACAGGACGTGCTGGACCTCCCCGGCCCGCAGAGCACGCACGACCAGGCGCTGGAGGCCATCTCCACCGAGCGCGCCCTGGAACTGGTCGCCGGGCTGCCCCGGGACCAGGCCGAGGCCGTACTGCTGCGGGTGGTCGTCGGCCTCGACGGCCCCGCCGCCGCCCGCGTTCTCGGCAAGCGGCCGGGCGCGGTCCGGACGGCCGCGTACCGAGGGCTGAAACGCCTGGCCAGGCAGCTGAACGGCGAAAGTGTGACGGATGCGGCCTCCCGGACGCTGGGTGAGTCGAAGTGACCGGTGACCGGGACGGCGCGTGACGGCAGGCGGGGCCGCCCGGCGACGCACGGCCGGCCCGGCGGTCTGAACAGACCGGACGTACGGAACGTATGCGTCGGTCGGGCGAGGGTGCCCGGCCGGGCGCACGGACCGGGTGGATCGAACGGATTGAACGGCTCGAGCGGGGACGGATACGGACATGGGTGAACGGAGGGACGACGGCGGGACACCCGGCCGTCGGCGTGTGCACCCCGAGGCCGCGTCGCAGGGCCACCGCGCGGACCTGCGGGGCCGTCCCGGTTCCGGTTCCACCGCTGCCTCCGCCTCCGCCTCCACCTCCGCCGCTGCACCTGCCTCCGACCGGCATCCTGCCCGTGACGCCGTCGGCATCGAGGCCCTGCTCGCCGAAGCCCTGATCGAGGACGGTGTCGACGCCGGGGCCGAACAGCGGGCCGTGGCCGCGTTCCGGGAGGCGCGGGAGACGGGCGCGCATCGCGCCCGCACCCGGCGCCGCGACGACTGGCGCCCCCGGGAACCGCGCCTCGGCCGCTTCTCGGTGAAGGCCACCCTCTCCGTCCTGGTCGCCGGCCTCAGCCTGGGCGGGGTCGCCGTCGCGGGGATGGGGGCGACCGGGACGGCGACGGACGGTTCCCGGGAGGGAGGGGCCCGTCCGCCGGTCCCGGCCGTCACCTCCGCCCCGGCCGTCACCTCCACCC